>JAGVBT010000053.1 GCA_020059605.1 Deltaproteobacteria bacterium | reverse complement strand
CAGTACCTGGAAACACGACTCAAGTTCAGTCCCTATATCAGGGAAGTCTGGGCGATTGGCGATAAGCGTCCTTATGTCACCATAGTGATCTGCATCGACTATAACGTGGTGGGAAACTGGGCCGAGGCTCGAAATATCGTTTATTCCAGTTACCCTGAACTGTCTCAGATCCCACAGATCTACGAGCTGATCCAGAAAGAGATCGTCAAGATGAATCGCGATCTGCCCCCGGTCGCCCGGGTCAAGAAATTTGTCAACCTTTATAAGGAGTTCGATGCGGACGATGACGAATTAACGCGGACGCGAAAACTGAGAAGGGCTTTTGTGGAAGAACGGTATAAGGATATTGTGAATGGGCTCTACTCCGACACGAAAAGTGTCCACATGGACACGAACATCACCTACGAGGACGGAAGAGTGGTCCATATCAAGACAGACCTGAGAGTGATGGAAGTGCCACAGTAGAAAAACAATGGTCAATTTGCAATGATCAATGGGCAATGATCAGTGAAGAGTAAAACATAGATGGCCGAATGGGAATGAACGATTAGAAGCCGCCATTAATAAGATGAACGGAAAAGGCGATCAGCTTTCGGAGCGTTTGCTTGATTTTGTCGTGAAGATCATCAAAATTGTTGAGGCCCTGCCAAAAACAATTGCAGGGAGACATATCGGTGGACAATTGGTACGTGCTGGCACATCCTCCGGGTCGAACTATGAGGAAGGTTGTGGTGCTGAATCAAGATCCGATTTTATACATAAAATGAGTATCGTCCTGAAGGAGTTAAAAGAAAGCCGGTTTTGGCTCCGAGTGATCCACCGGACTCAGATACTCTCCCCGAAAGAGGTCCAGCCCCTGATGGATGAGTGCGGAGAGCTTTGTGCCATCATAGGGAAAAGCGTTAGTACAGCCAGGAGAAGAAGATTCAATGAAATGACCAGTGATCAATAACCAATTATCAATGGTCAATGCATAAGAAAACAAGTTATCTTATTGCAAATTCTTTAGGGTTTTCAATGATAATTGATCATTGATCATTGACCATTGATAATTGAGTTTTCAAAGGGAGGCTTTATGGAAATCTTTTTGCAGTTATTAATCACGGGGATTCTGGTCGGCAGCATCTATGCCCTGGTGGCTCTCGGGTGGACTTTGATCTATAAATGCTCGGGCGTCCTCAATCTGGCCATGGGCGAGTTGACTTTGATTGGAGCTTATGTCTGCCTGACCCTTTATCATTGGGGGATTCCGTTTCTGCTTGCCTTAATGATCACCCTGATTATTGGATTTATTCTCGGAATCTTAACCGAGGTCCTCTTTTTAAGGCCGATGGTCGGGGAACCCGTGCTGGCGGTCATCATGGTTACCGTCGGCCTTGCCTTCTTCTTTAAAGGATTGGTCATGCTTGTTTGGGGAACCGACACCCGGGTCTTTTCCCCCACCGTTTTTCCGCAGGAACCCATTTTCATCGGCAACATTGTCATCGGCCAGGTCTTTATCTGGGCGTTTATCGCCTCCATCATCCTTCTTATCGCTTTTGTCACCTTCTTCAAATATACCAAATGGGGGCTTTCCATGCAGGCCACGGCCGATGATGAAATGGCCGCCCTTTCTCTCGGGGTCAATGCTAAGGTCGTCTATGCCCTTGCCTGGGCGATCGCCTTTATGGCTGCAGGGGTGGGGGGAACCCTGCTTGGAAATATCAACGGCCTTAATATCTCCGTGGGTTACCTGGGGTTGCTGGTTCTGCCTGCGGTCGTTTTAGGCGGCCTCAACTCCGTTCCGGGAGCCATTGTGGGGGGGTTGGTGATCGGTATTATCCAGAACCTGGCAGATTTTTACATCAGTCGTTACACTCCCGGCGGAGTCAAGGACGTTTTTCCTTTCGCGGTGATGGTCATCATTCTTCTCTTTAAACCTTACGGCCTCTGGGGCTGGGTACGAATCGAACGAGTCTAAAAACTCAATTACCAATGAGCAATGGGCAATTATCAATTGGCAATGTCAAAAAATATCTTCATTATTGAAAATTGGTCATTGACCATTGAACATTGATTAATGGAGGTTTATTATGAGTTTTCGGCCATGTGGTAATTACCATCAATATTACCGGCAGGACCACGCCTGGTGGCAGACCAAATTTGTCTGGGGAAAGATGATCCTCCTGGGGATATTCGTCTTCTACCTTTTCCCGAATTTTGCCGGGATGTACCTCATCTCGATCGCCAACGTGGTGGGTTATACCATTCTTTCAGCGATGGGAGTCCAGCTGCTTATCGGCTATTGCGGGCAGGTCACATTGGGCCATGCCGCCTTTCTTGCCATGGGCGCCTATAGCTGCGTGTTATTGATGCTTCAACTTCATATTCCCTACCCCATTGCCATGATCATCGGTGGAATCGTGGGCGGACTATGGTCCATATTGTTCGGTCTCCCCTCCGCCCGGGTAAAAGGATTCTATCTTATCATGACCACGATGGCCGCTCAATTTCTCACCGTCGAGTTTTTCATCACCCAGTACGTCAGCCAGATCGGCGGCAGGGGGGTTGCCTTCTCCATTCCCCCGGGAACGGTGAAGATCGGCCCATGGATGATCAAAAATGACAGGGATGTCTATTATCTCATGGCCATACTGGTCATCCTCTTTACGTTTATCATGGCAAATCTGATACGGTCCAAGATCGGCCGCGCCTGGATCGCCATACGGGACAACGATATCGCCGCGGAAACCATGGGTGTTAACATTGTCCTCTATAAACTATTAGCCTTCTTCGTAGCAGGATTTTTCGGCGGGATGGCAGGCGCGTTCTGGGTAACCTCTCTGGCCGCGGTCAGTCCGGAGCACTTCCATTTCGGCTGGTCTCTCTGGTTGGTTGGTGTCATTCTCATCGGTGGGGTGGGAAGCATTCACGGAGTCATTTTCGGTTCACTCTTCATGACCCTCATCCCGGAGGGGCTCAAATTCCTTATTTTCGTACTTACCCAGAATCCAATCTTCGTCAATCTTATGCCTTTCTTGCCCCTTTTGCTGGAAAAATTTCTCTTTGTAAAGGAGGCGGCGTTTGGCCTGGCAATTGTCCTATTCCTGATTTATGAACCCAACGGACTCTCATATCGCTGGTGGCAGATCAAGAACTATTTTAATTTATGGCCGTTTTCATATTAACCACCCCCACCCTCCCCTCCCCCATCAAGGGGGAGGGGACAAAGGGGAGGGGAGATTCATTCGTGGAGGAGGTGGTGCTCGTCGCTGGATGGTGGGAGTAAGATTGGGGAAGTAATCATCTGTTGTTTTATTTAACTTTTAACAGGAGGTGAAAAATGAGAATGCGAATGATGGTTTTGGTATGTTTTGTCTTATGTTTCATTTCTTCCTGGGCAATCGGCCAGGAAGTCAGATTGGGCGCTCTCCAGGATACGACGGGGGCGACCTCGGACGTGGGCAAGGACGAGGCTCTGGGCGTTCGGGAAGCCACCCAGTACTTTAACGATGCCGGTGGAATCAACGGAAAAAGGATCCGGCTGTTCCAGTATGATTACGGTTACCGTGTGCCCGAAGCCATCACCACTTACAAACGTTTCAGGGATTATGACAAGGTCGTGATGGTGTTGGGTTGGGGAACCGGTGACACCGAAGCCCTCTCTCCGACGATTAATGCTGATAAAATGCCTTATCTCTCCAGCTCTTTTTCCGGTCATCTCTGCGATCCCAAGAAAACCCCGTATAACTTCGTCTATGGGACCGACTATTCAACCAATGCCCGCGGGGCCATCCAGTACTGGTTTGATGAAGTTTGGAAGAAAGAGCCCAAATGGAAGGAACTCAGGGAAAAAGGGGTAAAGCCGAAGTTCATCTGTTTTATGGACACGGCTTCGCCCTATGCCACGGCGCCTATCAAGGCCATCAAGGAGCAGGCAACCATCCTTGGGTTTGAAATTGGCCCCGATCAACATGTCGGATTAACGGCTCTGGATACTAAAAGCCAGGTTTTAACAGCGAAAGGTTTTGGCGCCAACCTGGTATGGCACGGCAACACGACCATGTCTGTGTCCGCGGCGATCAAAGATGGCCATGTACTGGCGCTGGGAGCAGACCACATCATCAATAACTGGGGGTTTGATGAAAACCTTCCTAAACTCGCCGGACCGGCAGCAGAAGGGGCGATGGGCTTGCTCGGCTGCGCGCTTTTTATCGACGAATATCCTGCAAAGAATAGAGTGCTTGAGTATGCCAAGAAATTGAATCCCGGCATCCCGCTGGAAAACCGCCTCATCCGGACTGTTCAGGGCTGGGTCAAGGTCGCCATGGCCGTTGAGGCGATGAAACGGGCGGATAAGGCGGGAAAGTTGAATGGTCCGGGGATCAAAGACGCCTTCGAGACATTCAAAGACTGGCCGGGTTTGAAGGAATATGGAGGCCAGCTGGTCACCCTCACACCGACAGACCACCGTTACAGCTCGATCGTCAGGGTGGGCCGGGTCGTCAAGGGCAGACCCCAAACGGTAATGGAAATTGACATGCGGGCAAAGTATCCTGACAAATGGGCAGGGTGGCTTGGCTATTAAGGAGGCAACGCCTTGGAACAAAAATCGAATGATGTCATCCTCAGACTGAATAACGTCGAGGTGATGTATCACGAAGTCATCCTCGTACTGAAGGGAGTCTCCATCGAGGTGCCTAATGGAGGAATTGTCGCCCTCCTCGGGGCAAATGGGGCGGGAAAATCGACTACTCTCAAATCCATCTCGGGTTTGCTCAAGCATGAAGATGGCGAGGTGACGGACGGAAGCATCGAGTTCATGGGAGAGAAGATCCATCATTTTGCCGCTGAAGAGATTGCCAAAAAAGGGATCTTCCAGATCATCGAGGGAAGAAGGGTCTTCGGCCATCTCACTGTTGAGGAAAATCTGCGGGTGGGAGCCCACCTCAGGGGGGGCGGATCCGCATCCAAAGAGCGGCTCGAAATGGTCTATCATTATTTCCCCAGGTTGGTGGAGCGGCGTAATGTCCTGGCCGGTTTTATCAGCGGAGGAGAACAACAGATGACCGTGATCGGCAGGGCGATGATGGCCCAACCGAAACTGATGCTTTTGGATGAACCTTCCATGGGGCTTGCTCCTCTTCTGATCAAAGAGATCTTTGAGATTATCACCAAATTGAACAAAGAAGAAAAGATACCGCTCCTCCTGGTCGAACAGAATGTCAAGTTAGCCCTAACTGTAGCTCCTTATGCTTATGTGCTGGAAACAGGAAGGCTCGTGATGCATGACACCTCGGAGAAATTGAAGGAGAACCCGGATATCAGAGACTTCTATCTGGGACTTTCTGATATCGGTGAAAAAAAGAGTTTCAGGCAAGTGAAGCATTATAAACGAAGAAAAAGATGGCTCACCTAAACCAATCAATTGCCAATGAGCAATGGTCAATAATCAATTATTTTGATTTTTCATTGGTCATTGAGAAATGATAATTGTTCATTGCTAAATGATCTTTAAAAGGAGGTTTCTTATGCGAAAATTATTGCTGATTGTGGTCATGTTTGCTTTTGTCCTGGGAGGGATGACCGCCTGCAAGCCCGGGCTTCTCCCCACCGAAGAGGCCGGAAAACCAAAAATCACCCTCGATCGGGTGGAGATCGCCAGCTATTTCCCCTGGGTCGATCTTCCGGCCAATACACCATTGGGTCTCGCTTTTGTATTTAATGTCGATAACCCCAGTGGATATAACGTCATGCTCGACAATATCAAATTCACAGTTTCATTCGAAGCGGCGCCGGGCAAGTATATCGAAATTACCACTCCTACGGTATATGACCGCGTTTACTTTCCGTCAAAAACAACAAGCCAGTATCGAGTCGTGAGTATTTTGGGTTCAGGAACCATCCGCCTGACCCTCCTGGTCGCCCAGGCCCCGAAGGTCCAGGAATTAAAATTGGACCCGGCTGCTCTCATCAAAGACTGGTATACAAAAATCGGTGACTTTAAGTTCAAGATCAAAGTCCACGAAGGAATGGCTGTCTTCCAAACGGAGAAGGGAGATATCTTCGTCCCCTTTGAAGGAACGTTCCCAAAGTAATAGCTTTTTAAGTTACTGTAGCCGCCTTTAAATCTGCTTCCTTTTTCCCTCCCCCTGCACAAAGGGGGGAGGGAAAAGGTTTTTCTTACCGGAGATTTCCATGACCAAACAGGACCCCGCAGACCGAACTTTAGGTTTCCTGAAAAAGAACCTTGAGACCCTGCCCCCAAAAAAACGGCTTGAATATCTCAATCAAAAACTTCGCGGCATCATACAATATGCTTATAAAAATTCCTTAGCTTTCAAGAATAAGATGCATTCCGTTGGGTTAAAACCAAAGGACATTCAAACGATTAAAGACCTGGAAAAGGTCCCTATAACAAAAAAAGCGGATCTTGTCGAACTTCAGAAAAAAAATCCCCCCTTCGGCGGATTTGAAGGGGTTCCGATCTCCGAATTGAAAAGAATCTACGTCTCTCCTGGGCCTATTTGCGAGCCGGGCGAGATGGAGTATAACGAACTGGGTTGGGCCCAGGGAATGTATGCCGGAGGGTTTCGTCCGGGGGACATTGCGATTAATACGTTCAGCTACCACATGGTTCCCTTTGCCTTGCATATGGTGGACAACTCCCTCCTTCGGAATGGCTGTGTTGTGATTCCAACCGGCGTCGGAAATACAGAACAGCAGGTCAATATCTTAAAGACCCTTAAGGCAACCGGTTTTTGTGGGACCCCCAGCTTTCTTCTGAACATTGCCGAAAAAGCGGAAGAGATGGGATTCGATCTAAAAAAGGATCTTAACCTCAAGGTGGGCTTTGTGGCTGCGGAGATGCTTCCTGAATCGCTTCGTTCGAAACTCGAAGAGAAATTCGGGATGGTTATACGCCAGAGTTACGGAACAGCCGATATCGGATGTCTCGGATATGAATGTTTAAAGAAGAACGGAATGCATATCCCGGACGACAAAATTGTTGAGATTGTTGACCCGGATACAGGCAAACAATTAGGGCCTGGAAAGACCGGAGAAATTGTGGCCACCAGTTTTAATAAGGTTTACCCAATGATCCGTTTTGGAACAGGGGACCTTTCCATCGTGACAGAAACGCCCTGCCCCTGCGGCAGAACCTCGCCCCGGCTCATTAAGATCCTGGGGAGGGTCGATCAGGTAACCAAGGTCAGGGGGCTATTTGTTCATCCCGGGCAGGTTGATGAGGTTGCCTCAAGATATCCTCAGATCGAAAAATACCAGGTCGTGGTCACACGCAAAGAACATCGGGATGAGATGACCTTCCGAATTGAGCTGAAAGGCAATCTTCCTCCGGCGGAGGAACTTAAGGAAGAAATTGAGAAGGGTATCCGGGAGGTCATGAAGGTGAGAGGCGATGTCAAATTTGTCCCGGGAGGAACCATTCCGGAGGGAGCCCGGAAGATCGACGATCAACGAAGTTGGGAATAAATATTCTAAAATATCCATTTAATTCAATAACTTATACCCACATCCGTTTTCCTGTGAAAAAAATGTTTTTTAATTTGACCCGAAGGACCAAATATGGTAAAAAAATCTTAACCTAACAGAAAGGAGACTATATTATTATGAAGATCCACTACAAGGGATTCATGAGGGAAAAGATACGGAGGAATCCGATTACCATCTCCCCTGAGGCCAATTTTTTTGAAGCCCGTAGCCTCATCCATGATAAGGGGGTCCGACACCTTCCGGTCGTGGATAAGGAGAATCACATCCTTGGAATTATCACCGACCGGGATATCCGGGAAGCCGCTCCTTCCGATGCTACCCTGCTCAGCATCCAGGAACTCAACTATCTCCTTGGAAAGCTGAAAGTCTCTGGCATCATGACACCCAAGGAAAAATTGATTACGATCAATCCGGATACATTGATCGAAGAGGCCGTCAAGCTGATGCGGGACCATAAAATCGGATGCCTCCCTGTTGTGGAAGGAGGAAAACTTTACGGGATCTTTACAGAGACCGATGCCCTCGACCACCTGGTTGACATCTTCGGTGTTAATCAGAAGGGAACACGGTTAACCGTGGCCTTCGAGGACAAACCGGGCACCATGCTGGGAATTCTCGAAGTTTTTAAGAAACATAACATCAATATCATCAGCATCGTCACCCCTTCCTTCATGGTGGAAGGCAAAAGGATTGCCGCTGTCCGGATTCAGTCAGAAAATAATCCGGAAGTCAATAAAGAACTGGAGAAGGCGGGTTACGATATTCTCTCCATAGGTCACTGGCCTTCATTATAGGGAAAAGAACCATGGAATATTGGAATGTTGGAATAATGCAAAAAAACCTTTTGGAATAGTGGAAAGTTGGAATGATGCCTGCCTGTCGGTAGACAGGGAATAAGGGGGAAAACATCTTTTTTTTATCAAAACCCAATATTCCAGTATTCCATCCCTCCAATAATTTCACCCAATCTTCCAATATTCCACCATTCCTTTTTTTTCTTTTCTGATTTCTCAGTTTACGTTAAGTGGCTAATCCGCTTTATGGAAATCGATGGGTTAAAACATTATCAGATCGGTGAACTGGCCAATCTTTTGAACTTGAGCCCCCGGACGATCCGCTACTACGAAGAGATCGGTCTTCTTAATTCCGTCAAAAGGGTAGAGGGGGGCAAAAGGGTCTATACCGAAATGGACCTGAAACGCCTTAAATTTATCCAGAGGCTGAAGGATCTTGGCCTTTCCCTAACGGAAATGCATGAACTCGAGGATATCTACCAGATTCACCGGACCAATAAGAAAGTCCTGCCCAGACTCCTGGAGTTGCTGGACAACCACAAGAACAAAATCGATGAACGGATAAATAATCTCCTCAAGTTAAAAGCGGAAATCCTCAACTACCAGGGGAAAATCCGCCAGAAACTGAATCTTGAAGAAAGCGTTCAGAAAGGAGAAACCCTTGACAAGAGAAGTGGTAATCACCAGCGCCGTTCGGACGGCTATCGGTAACTTTCTCGGGGCCTTGAGCCCCTTCAGCGCCACAGATCTGGGAGGAAAGGTCATCGAGGAGGCAGTCAGGCGTTCAATGATCCGGGAGGAAGATGTGGACGAGGTCATCATGGGAAACGTCCTTCCTTTCGGACTCGGACAGAACCCTGCCAGGCAGGCGATGATCAAGGCCGGACTCCCGATGGCCGGAGGAGGTCTTACGATCAATAAGGTCTGCGGTTCCGGTTTAAAGGCGGTCATGTTAGCCGCCCAGGTAATCATGGCAGGAGATGCGGAGGTGGTCGTTGCAGGCGGAATGGAAAACATGAGCCGTGTCCCTTACTATCTCGAAAATGCGAGGACAGGCTACAGGCTCTGGGATGGAAAACTGGTCGACGGGATGGTCCATGACGGCTTATGGGATGTGGTGAGCAATTACCATATGGGATTTACGGCAGAGATTCAATCGGTAAAGTTCAAGATCAGCCGTGAAGAGCAGGATCAATTCGCCTATGAATCGAATCACAAGGCGATAAAGGCCATCAAGGAGGGAAAATGTAAAGAAGAAATTCTTCCCATTTCTCTTCCTTCTAAGAAAGGAGAACCGACCCTTTTTGATACCGATGAGGGCCCCAGGGAGACGGATCTCCAGTCTCTTGCCAAACTAAAACCTGTTTTCAAGGAGGAAGGGGTGGTCACGGCGGGAAATTCCTCCAAGATCAGTGATGGGGCGAGCGCTCTCGTGATCATGTCCCGGGAGAAGGCAGAGGGCCTCGGTGTGAAGCCCATGGCAAGGGTGGGAGCACAAGCCGCAGCAGGGGTGGAACTGGAGGATGTGCTGGTCGCCCCCATTCAATCGATTCCGAAAGCCCTTAAAAAGGCGGGACTCACTCTCAAAGAAATCGACCTCTTTGAGATCAATGAAGCTTTTTCAGCCACAACCGTCGCCATCATCAAATCCCTAAGTATCGATCGGGAGAAGGTGAATGTAAGAGGTGGTGCAGTCGCACTGGGCCATCCCATCGGCGCCAGCGGCGCAAGGGTCCTGACGACATTGCTCTATGCCATGAGGGACAGAGGAGCAAAGAGGGGAATGGCCTCTCTCTGCCTCGGAGGAGCGGAAGCCGTCAGTCTGATTGTGGAACAAATATGAAATGATCAATGGGCAATGGTCAATCACCAATGATCATTAGAAAATTCAAAAAATGACAATACAATAATTTTTTTTGTTATCAACCATTTGCCATTGGTAATTGATCATTGAAAATTGACCATTGAGAATTGGAGGGTTGAAGTGGAAATCAAAACAATCGGTGTCGTAGGAGCCGGGCAGATGGGAAATGGCATCGCGCAGGTTGCGGCCCAATCCGGGCTTCGGGTGGTGATGAGCGACATTGCGGATGCCTTTGTTCAGAAAGGCTTAACAACCATCTCAAAGAACCTGGAGCGAATGGTGGAGAAAGGTAAGATCCCTTCCCAGAAGAAGGATGAAATGATGGGGAGGATCAAAGGGACGATCCAGTTGAAAGAGATGTCGGAGGCCGATTTCGTGGTGGAGGCTGCCACAGAGAATGAAACCCTTAAATTAAACATCTTTAAAGAACTGGACCAGGCTTGTCGCAAGGAGATCATCCTCTCGAGTAATACCTCTTCCATCTCAATCACCAAAATCGCTTCGGTAACCCGGAGGCCCTCCCAGGTCATCGGAATGCATTTTATGAACCCCGTTCCCGTGATGCAACTGGTGGAGATCATCCGGGGCCTGCAAACCGCTGAGGAAACGTTTAAGACGGTGAAGTCTCTCTCTTTGAGCTTGGGGAAAACCCCTGTGGAGGCTAGCGATTTTCCGGGATTCATCTCCAACCGGATCCTGATGCCCATGATCAATGAAGCCATTTATGCCCTCTTCGAGGGAGTGGGAACACCGGAGGCCATTGACACGGTGATGAAATTGGGCATGAATCATCCCATGGGGCCGCTTACCCTGGCCGACCT
This sequence comes from Deltaproteobacteria bacterium, assembly GCA_020059605.1. Taxonomy (GTDB): domain Bacteria; phylum Desulfobacterota; class BSN033; order BSN033; family UBA1163; genus RBG-16-49-23. The sequence continues at coordinate 6,307 of JAGVBT010000053.1, read as the reverse complement.
CATCGGTCTCGATACCTGCCTGGCCATCATGGAGGTGCTCTATAAAGGTTTCGGCGATTCCAAATATCGACCCTGCCCTCTCCTCAAGAAGTATGTCGATGCAGGCTATCTGGGCAGGAAAACGGGAAGAGGATTTTATACTTATTAAGGATTCAGGGGGCCGGGGGTCCAAGGGGTCAAGGGGAAAATTTAAACAAAAGGAAGGGCTTGTAAATCTTTTAATACTTGAACCCATGAACCCTTGAATCCTTGAACCCTTTGAGAAGACTTATGGATTTCAAACTCACACCAGAACAAGAGATGATCCGTGACATGGTGAGGGACTTCACGGAGAAGAACATCAAACCTGTCGCCGCCCTTCATGACGAGGAAAAACACTTTCCCCACCAGAACATCAAGAGAATGGCCGAACTGGGCCTGATGGGGATGAACATCCCCGTCGAATATGGGGGCTCCGAGGTCGGGGTGATCGCCTACAGCCTGGCCATCACCGAGATAGCCAAAGGGTGCGCGTCCCATGCGGTCACAACCTCTGTCACCAACATGGTGGCCGAGGTAATTTGCGAATTTGCAAAGGAGGAAATCAAGAGAAGGCATCTCCCCAAGATCTGCAAAGGCGAATACCCGGCCGGTTCATTTGCCCTTACCGAACCTCACGCAGGATCGGATGCCGTCAATATTCGCACCTCCGCCGTCCGCAAGAATAACAATTATATTCTCAATGGGTCTAAAACCCTGATCACCAGCGGGGATGTCTCAGGGGTGACGGTCGTCTGGGCGGTGACAGAGAAAAATGCAAGAAAAGGAAAAGGAATCTCCGCCTTTGCCATCGAAAAGGGGGCGACTGGCTTCATCGTGGGAAAAGCGGAGGAGAAGATGGGGCACCGCGCCTCTTCCACCACGGAGTTGATCTTTGACAATTGCGTCGTCCCGGCAGATTGCCTCTTGGGCAAGGAGGGGGAAGGGTTTAAGATTGCCATGATGGAGCTTGATGGAGGAAGGATTGGCATCGGATCCCTCGCAGTCGGCGTGGGGTTCTCAGCCATTGATTTTGCCATCCAATATGTAAAAGAAAGGGAGGCGTTCGGAAAACCCCTCTCAAGTTTCGAGGCGATCCAATGGATGATCGCCGATTCCTACACAGGATTGGAGGCGTCCCAGCTCCTGGTCCTCCGGGCAGCCTACCTGAAAGAGAATAAACTTCCCTTTACCAAAGAAGCCTCCATGGCGAAACTCTTTGCCACGGAGACTGCGCGAAATGTGGCCCTTCGTGCAGTTCAGATGCTGGGTGGGTACGGATATACGCGAGACTACCCGGTGGAGCGCTACCTCCGGGATATCATCGGAACCACCCTCTATGAAGGGACCTCCGAGGTTCAGCGAATCGTCATCTCAAGGGAGATACTTGAATGACAAAAAGATATTGAAAGTTTAGTATATTTCTGTTAGGAATAAGATTGTGAATAATATCGCAATCAGATTTTAAAGGAGTCAATTAGATGGAAGCCTCGGAACAATCTCTTGCGACAAAATTTGACCTTTACGGCTGCTATCAATGCGGAAAGTGCACAGGAGGATGCCCTGTCTCCCTGAAATCGAAACTCAATATCCGGAGGTTGATGATCGAAGGCCTATTGGGAAAGAATCTTGACCGGCTCGGGGAAAGATCGGAACTCTGGGACTGCACCACCTGTAAGACCTGTACCCTGAGATGCCCGAGAGGATTAAAACCGATGGATCTGATCATCGGGATGAGGGGAACACTGGTCGAGGAAGGGCATATTCCAAAAACGATCATTGAGGCCATGGAAAACGCCTACAAACATGGAAATCCTTGGGGAAAACCGAAGGGCAAGAGGACGGAGTGGCTAAAGGGCCTTCCTGAAGACCTTATGGTCAGGGACTTTTCCCAGGGTGACCGGGCGGAATACCTGTACTTTGTCGGATGCACGGCCGCCTCGGACCCCCGAATCCAGGAAATTGCCAGAGCCATGGTATTCCTCTTTCAACAGGCGGGGATCGATTTCGCCATCCTTGGCAACGAGGAACAATGCTGCGGCAATGAAATCCGGAGGATGGGGGAAACAGGTCTTTTTGAAGAGCTGATGGACGGAAATATCCAGCGGTTCGAATCCTACGGGATCGGACAGATTCTTACCAACTGCCCTCACGGTTTTAATGTTTTTAAAAACGAGTATCCCCAGGGAAAGCTCAATGTTCTCCATGCGACCCAGATCCTGGCAAAACGATTGGAAGAAGGCAAGCTCTCTCTCACCCGGGAGATCAAAAACGTTGTCACCTATCACGATCCGTGTTTCCTGGGAAAACAGAACAACATCTTCGATGAACCCCGTATGCTTTTAACGGCCATTCCCGGATTGACCTTCAAGGAAATGGACCGTTCCCGTGAAAAAAGCCTCTGTTGCGAAGGAGGCGGGGGGAAGATGTGGGCGGAGTCTTCTTCCGACACGGGCCAGCGATTGGCCGAGATTCGCGTTCAGGATGCGGTGGGGCTGGGAGCAGACATCCTGGCCACCGCCTGCCCTCTCTGCGTTCTCACCCTTGAGGATGCGGTGAAAACTTCGGGCTATGAAGAGAAAATCCGTGTCATGGATGTGATGGAATTATTGGCGGAGGCCTTCGGCTGAGATGACGCTCCGTGACATTCAAAAGCTCCTTGACGCTGAAGTAATGGCCGGAAACGAAATGCTGGACAGGGAGGTTAGTCATGCTTTTGCGGCAGACCTTCTTAGTGATGTCCTGGCCATTGCCAGAAGAGGGGCGGACGGCGCCCTGCTCATTACGGGAAATATGACCCTCCAAGTGATTTACACGGCGGATGTGGTTGAGCTGGGCGCCATCCTCTTTGTCCGGGGGAAAAGGCCAACCGAATCGATGGTCGAGTTGGCCAATCAGATGCAAATTCCCCTTCTGATGACTTCCTATATCATGTTTGAAACCTGCGGCCGGTTATATCAACGAGGGGTTGGGGGCTGCGTTGAAAAAGTAGGCGATGGATCAGACTGAAGAAAGGTATCCATACCACAAGACCTTCAATATCGAAGGAGGCGATTTTATTCATGCCGGGTCGATCTCGAGCCAGGTGAAAAGGATCTTAAAGGAAGAGGGATTCCCGAATGATTTGATCCGCAGAATGTCGATCGCGACGTTCGAAGCGGAGATGAATGTCATCTGTTATGCGCGCTGGGGAATTCTTACCCTGCTCGTATCTTCCGATTTCTTGAAGATCGTGGTCGACGATGAAGGCGTCGGGATCAAAGACGTGAATCAGGCGATGAGGGAGGGGTTTTCCACCGCGGACGAAAGGATCCGGGAGCTCGGATTCGGAGCCGGAATGGGATTATCCAATATCAAGAAGGTGACCGATGAGATGGTTTTGACCTCCGTGGTGAACCAGGGAACTCATCTTGAATTTATGGTGAACGTAAACCCCGTTAGAAATCCCTCCCGTTGCGACTCGAAACCGGGCGAGGCTCTCAACCCCGCCGGAATTAATCTGAAATGTAATCCCGCCAAAGGCGGAACCGCTGAGCAGCAAGGGATTATTTCTAACGGGGTAAAGGATGGAGCCGGGAGATAGTCGGGAGACGGATCTGGGGGAGCTTTTTGTTCATGGAACTGGAACGGCTTGTTAAATCTTTAGGGCTGGATGTTAGGGCAGGAAGCGATCATCTCGGTCAGGATGTGACCGGAGGATATGCGGGCGACCTTCTCAGCGATGTCATCGCTCACAGCGCCGCAGGAAATATCTGGGTCACCATTCAGACCCATCCCAACATCGTCGCCGTGGCCGGCATGAAAGGATTGGCCGCCATTGTTCTCGCAGGTGGAAGGGAACCCGATCCCGAAACCCTGAAAAAGGCCGAGGAAGAAGGGATCCCTCTTCTCACTTCCCTTCTTCCCGCTTTTGAACTGGTCGGAAGACTTTATCAAGCAGGGGTTTCAGGGATCGTTTCATGCTAAAGCCATGTCGCGCCGACCTTCACATTCACTCCTGCCTTTCGCCATGCGGGAGTGAGGAGATGACACCGCGGGCCGTTGTGGAACGCGCCATGACCGTAGGACTGGACATGATCGCCATCTGTGATCACAATTCGGCAGAGAACCTCCCCGCCTTTATCAAGGCCGGGACGAAGGCAGGGCTTGCCGTTCTTCCAGGGATGGAAGTCACCTCCAGGGAAGAGATTCATCTTCTGGCCTTGTTAAACCGCCCGGAGGACGGCTTCATTCTTCAGGAATGGGTTTATCAACATCTTCCCGGGAGGAATGATGAGAAGGTCTTCGGCCCCCAGGTCCGGGTCAACGAGAACTCGGAGCCGATCGGGCATAACGACAAGATGCTCATCGGGGCAACCCTTCTTTCATTTGAAGAGATCCTCTGTTTTGTCGAAACCCTGAAGGGAGTCGCCATTGCCTCCCATATCGACCGGCAGGCATTTAGCCTGATCGGCCAGCTGGGCTTTATTCCGGAGGGGGTTTCTCTGGACGGCCTGGAGATCTCTTCCCGCACCTCTCTGGAAGAAGCCAGGAAGCAATTCCGTTCGTATCAGCATTTAGCCTTTGTCCGTTCTTCAGATGCGCATTTCCTTGAAGAAATCGGAAAGGCGTCAACCCAGTTTCTTCTCGAAGAGAGGACGTCAAGGGAAATCAAGATGGCCCTCCATTCCCGGGAAGGCCGCGGCATTGCGGAGAGTTAGGAGACGGCGGGAACTGAGAACATGGATGATCTCTCCCTCCATATCCTCGATGTTGTGGAGAATGCCATCGCTGCAAGAGCTCGAAGGATTGAGATCCGGGTGGAGGAAGAGCCGGGGGAAGACAGGCTGACGATCGAAATCAAGGATGATGGAGTCGGAATGGATGAAGAGGTTCGACAGAGGGCCGTTGACCCTTTTTTTACGACCCGGACTTCCAGGAAGGTCGGCTTGGGACTTTCCCTGCTGGCCCAGACCGCTCAGGAAGCAGGAGGAAAACTGGACATTGAGTCCCGCCCGGGAGACGGAACAACGGTGAGAGCAACCCTCCAATACGGGCACATCGACCGGAAACCGATGGGGAGCATGTTGGAAACGATGGTCACGCTCTTTATCGGGAATCCCGGCATCGATTTCCATTATACGCATATCAATGGAGAAAGATCCTACACCCTCAGAACCGAATGGCTGAGGGAGAAGTTCCGGGGGCATTCCCCGGTATCTCCGGATGTGATTGGCTGGTTAAAAAAGCACCTCCGGGAGGGATTGGCAGGAATAGGATTAAACCCTGTTTGAAAGTTGGAGACTTGAGGCGAAAAGATGAGATGGGCGGAAGAAATCTCCCGGGAAGAATGGGAGAGAATTGATCTGGTCATTAACAAATATAAAAGCAGGCAGGGAGCCCTGATTCCGGTGCTCAAAGAGGTTCAGGATATCTGCGGGTACCTTCCTAAAAAAGTCCAGCACCGCATTGCTGACGGACTTCATCTCCCCTCTTCCCAGATCTTCGGGGTGGTCTCTTTCTATGCCTTCTTTACAACCGTTCCGAGGGGGAAATACATCATCCGGGTCTGTATGGGGACCGCCTGTTATGTGCGAGGATCCAAGGAGATCCTGGACACCCTCCAGAGGGAGTTAGGCGTTGAGGTCGGGGGGATTACGGGTGACCGTAAATTTACACTCGAAGCCGTTCGCTGTGTCGGAGCCTGTGGTCTGGCCCCTGTCGTCGTGGTGGGGCAGGACACCTTCGGCATGGTTACTCCTGGCAGGGCCGTCCAGATCCTGGGGGATTATAAATGATAAAACTGACCATTGAGGATTTGAAAAGAATTAAGGAGGAAGTTCGTTCCTCAAACCTACTGAGGGAGGGAGGATTCCGGGCAAAGATCACCATCCATATGGGCACCTGCGGCATTGCGGCCGGAGCCCGAAAACTGATGTCCGCGGTCGTGAAAGAGATCGAAGAGAGAAAGACCCAGGATGTGATGGTGACCACCTCCGGATGTGCAGGGCTCTGCAGCCGCGAGCCCATGGCCACCGTGGAGATCCTCGGCCAACCACCGGTCAAATATTGTGACCTCAACGAAGAGAAGATAAAGGAGGTCTTCCTTCGCCATGCGATCAACGGGGAGGTTGTGGAGGCCTATGCCCTGGCCAGGGGAAGCGAAGTAACCTATTAATGATGGTCTCGTAAAAAGTCCCAACCTGTTACCCTGAACTCGTTTCAGGGTCTCGTAAGTTCTTGAAACTGTTGGATGCTGAAACAAGTCGGTACGACTCGAAACCGAGTTCAGCATGACGTCTTTCTTGTT
>JAGVBT010000082.1 GCA_020059605.1 Deltaproteobacteria bacterium | reverse complement strand
TTGGGTTAAGTCCAGCGATTCCTTTAAGACATCCGATTAACCGCCATTCGAAGCCTTGAAGAGCGATTTACCCATGGCCGGTTCTGCAACTGTAAGGTAGATAATCGCCAAAAGGAGGATAGGGATTCCCCCGGCTTCCGAGAAGAGAAAGGAATAAAATCTATGCTTCAAACTCACCCATCACCCCCATCGGATTTTATAAGGGAGATCATCGAAGAACACATTAAAACGAACAGGTTCCAGGGCCTTGTGGCGACGCGGTTCCCCCCCGAACCGAACGGATATCTCCACATTGGGCATGCCAAGTCCGTCTGTCTCAATTTCGGCATCGCCGCCCAGTACGGAGGAACCTGCAACTTGCGCATGGATGATACGGACCCGAGCGGTGAAACCCGGGAATATGTCGATTCGATCATCCGTGACGTGAAGTGGCTCGGGTTTGACTGGCAGAACCGCCTCTTTTATGCCTCCGATTACTATGAACAACTCTATCAATTTGCGGTCCATTTGATTGAGACGGGCAAGGCCTATGTCTGCAGCCTGAGCGCGGAAGAAATCCGGGAACACAGGGGCACCCTGACCGAACCCGGCCAGGAAAGTCCCTACCGCAACCGGTCCGTGGAAGAAAACCTCGATCTGTTCAAACGCATGCGGGCGGGAGAGTTTGAGGATGGCGCCCATGTCCTTCGTGCCAGAATCGATATGGGTTCTCCCAACATCACCCTGCGCGACCCGGTTCTTTACCGGATCAAACGAACGCCTCACTACCGGGTGGGCATGAAGTGGTGTATCTATCCGATGTACGACTTTGCCCACTGCCTCTCCGATTCGATCGAAAAGATTACCCACTCCATCTGTACCCTGGAGTTTGAAAACAATCGGCCCCTTTACGATTGGCTTCTCGACGAATTGAAGGTCGAATACCATCCCCAGCAGATTGAATTCGCCCGCCTCAACCTCAGCTACACCGTTTTAAGCAAACGGAGGTTGATCGAGCTGGTAGAGGGAGGGTATGTGAACGGATGGGATGACCCGCGGATGCCCACCCTCGCAGGGATGAGAAGGCGGGGGTACACGCCCGGGGCCATCCAGAATTTCTGCGAGCGGATCGGCGTGGCCAAAAATGACAGCATCATCGATATGGCCCTCCTCGATCATTGTGTCCGCGAAGATTTAAATGAACGGGCGAAAAGGGTGATGGGGGTATTGCGGCCTCTTCGCCTGGTCATTGACAACTATCCGGAGGGAAAGGTGGAGGCGCTCGAATGTCCCCATCATCCGCAGAATCCCGGTATGGGGTCAAGAGAAACCCCCTTCTCTAAAATTCTATACATTGAACAGGATGATTTCCATGAGAATCCACCCAAAAAATATAATCGCCTTGGTCCCGGCCGAGAAGTGCGCCTCCGATATGGTTACATCATAAAATATGCCAGTATGGTAAAGGATGAACGAACCGGTGAGATAGCCGAGGTGCACTGCACTTATGATCCGAAGACAAAAAACAGCTCTCCGCCGGATGGCCGAAAAGTGGAAGGAGTCGTCCACTGGGTATCGGCGGAACATTCCCTCCCTGCCGAAGTTCGACTTTATGAGCGACTCTTCAATGTGCCCAATCCATTAGGTGAAAAGGAGGATTTCTTAAAATTTCTGAATCCAAAATCGCTCGAAACGATTTCCACCTGTCGGGTGGAAACGAGCCTGAAAGATGCAACTCCGGGAAGTCGGTATCAGTTCGAGAGGCTTGGTTATTTCTGTGTTGATCTTAAAGATTCATCGCCGGGAAGACCTGTCTTCAACAGGATCGTCACCCTCCGAGACTCATGGGTCAAAGTGTCTGGAGTAAAATGATGAAGCCTTCCGTATCGGTTTATTTAGACCTTGATGACATTATTCTCCAGAATCCCGATGCCATTGACTTCAATCCGGACCCTATCGTTTGGCTGAAGTGAAAAATCATCTCCTGGCACGATACCCGTGCCGGTTAGCAAAACCGCTCCGTTCGGAAAGACCTGGCAGCGATAAAGGTAGCTGACCATTTCTTCGAAGCGACGTTTGATCTGATTCACAGCTGTTTGTCCCTCGAAGATCTTCTTTCCCCCGCGATGGATCTGGAGGGTTAGGGTCCATGTCCGCGCCGCCTTCTCGGTAGGACCGACCACCATCCATGGCCCAATCGCACAGGAGCGGTGATAAATTTTAGCTTGTGGCAGGTAAAGCAGATTTTCTCCTTCAATATGGCGCGAGCTCATGTCGTTACCGATGGTATAACCAACGATGTTTCCTTTGGAATTGGTGACCAGGGCCAATTCCGGTTCGGGGACATTCCAATTGGAGTCGGAGCGGATACCGACCGGTTCACCTGGGCCAACGACTTTTTCCGGAAGAGATTTGAAAAATATCTCAGGTCTCTTGGCATTGTAAACCAGATCGTAGGCGTTAGCGCTGAAATTGGATTCTTCCATTCGTGCCACCTTACTTCGAAGATAGGTAACCCCTGCTGCCCACACTTCTTGGCGTTCGACAGGGCTGAGCAATTGAATTTTATCAAGTGGAAACAGGGTTATGTTTTTCCGGTATAATTTTTTGATCTCACCAAAGGGATTTTCGGCTTCAAGGAGAGAAGTAAGGTTCTTCACTCCCGCACCCGATAAATCAAAAACCTGGTTTTCCGAAGAAAGCAAGCCTATGCGTGGTTCTTGGCTTGAAATTAAAAACCGACAGATTTTCACCTGTTTGCCCATTACGAATACCTCCTTTTGCTCAACGACAAAAAGTTATGAACACAAATCATTCACTGCCGCAGATGCGGCAGGTAGGGTCTTTCGATAACTTCAATTTTATGATACCTTCTGAGTTCCAAAATGGACCCCACTCGATTCCTTGTTCTTTGGAGATCCCAATAAAATGTTTACTTAAAAAAAGTGTAAAGAAACGGATGTCTTGCTGAGTATTATAGAGCGAGCCGAATAGAAATTGATTTGTGAATGTCCCGGTTTTGAGATATTTGATCAGCTCGGCGACTGAAAAGGCCCCCATGGCAGCGAGGGGTAAGGCATTGATTCCGAAGATCGCGCTTTGAAAGGAACCTACGAACGAGGGGCTTTGAAACCGGCCCACCAGACAATTCAAGCACGGCGTGTGAGGAGAATGGAGCAAGGCCGTGTAAAAACAGTTGGACACCACTCCAGCCATGAGGTAGGGGATCTTTTGTTTAACTGCGAATCGGTTCACGCGGGACCGGGAAACCCATTTGTCAAAGGTATCGATGATCAGATCTGTCTCTGGGGCGACTGTTTCACCAATTGTCGTTTCATCAATTTTCACTTGTTTGGCGACGATTTTTACATGAGGATTAAGCCTCCGGGCATAAATCATCAATGACTCGGCCTTGCTCATTCCAAGATGGCCCGCATTATGGATAAATTGACGGTTCAAATTGGATAACTCAACCCTATCCTGGTCAATCGCCACGAGTTCGCCGATCCCGAGAAGGAGTAGATTATTGATAATTGACGAGGCAGCCCCTCCAATGCCCATGACTGTCACACGGAGGCTTTTGAGTTTAAGCTGATCCTCCTCCGACCAATCGGCCATCGATAGCTGGCGCAGGTAGCGTTCTTTTTCTTCTGGGCTAAGTAGTTTTTCTTGACCCATTTTACCTCGAAGATTCTGTCTAACCGGTAGGGCCCGGCTGTTTGCAGGAAGGCAATGGTGGAACAGGTCTTCCATGCAGTTTACATTGAAGGTATTCAACAATTCGTTCCACGGTCGCGAATCGCCCCGGACCAATCTCTTCATCCAGGACTTCAATGCCAAATTCAGTTTCGAGGAGAAGGATCAACTCGACAAACAAGAGGGAGGTAAACCCATTCTCTCGCAGGAAGTCTGTATTCCCCAGATTGGCTGGGAGAGACGGGAAATTTCTAAGAATCAATTCTCTCACTCTTTCTTCCATATTCCCTCCCCTCCGATTGGGAGATTTGTTTTTCTAAGGTTTCGTATAGGATCTTGCCGCTTGAAGACCTCGGAATCTCCTCCGCAAAAATCACCTCGTGGGGAATCCATCCACGATCCAACCGGCTCTGGCATACGGAGAGAATCCCTCGATCGGTTAGTTTGGAATTCTTCGCCTTTACAACCACTGCGCAGATCCTATTGCCCATGAAGGTATCTTTTCTGCCGAAGACAGCGGCGTCCCGGATCCCTTCGATCTCACGGAGAGCCCTTTCTATGAAAGCCGGTACGATCTTTTCACCTCCCGATTTGAAAACGAAATCCTTTCTTCCGATGTGATAGTAATACCCTTCTTTATCCTTCTCGACGATGTCCCCCGTATGAAGCCATCCGTCGATGATCGTCTGGCGGGTCAATTTTTCTTTCTTCCAGTAACCCGTAGTAATATTCTCCCCGCGAGCCATCAGCTCACCCTTCTCATGGACACCAAGCTCCCTTCCCTCGTCGTCTATAATCTTCAGCTCGACTCCCTCAATCGGAAGACCGATGGAACCTTGCTTCCTTTCAAGATCCTCTGAGGGAAGCGTTGTCAGACGCGTACTGGCTTCTGTCAATCCGTACATAATATGGATGGGTGCCTTCGGGTAGGATCTTTTCATCCTTTGCAACAGTTGTCTGGAAGGGGCCTCACCAGCAATCGTTACCAGTCTGATAGAGTCGATTCGATCCCCCCTTCGTGTGAGTAAGGCGAAATGATAGGGAACACCTGCGAGGGTATTGATCTTTCGCATCAGGAGAATCTCCTTAATTGTCGTCATCCTGGTAATATCCGGAACAATGGCGAGAGTGGCCCCCGTCTTCGCCATCAGCCAGAGTTGTGATAAGCCATAGGTATGGAAGAATGGAAGGGTTGTGAAAATTCGGCTCTCCTCATCGATGGCGATTGCTTGAAGGATCCCCCGCATTACTGCTTCAAGGTTTCCTCCATTGAGCATCACTCCCTTCGGATGCCTGGTTGTCCCAGAGGTATAGACGATGTTCAAGAGTCTTGATGGATCGTGGTCGGGATATACGAAACCCTTTGGTCCTTTTGAAGTACACTTCCACCGGGAGAGATCTTTATAGCAATCAATCGTTAGGAACCTCGGGTCCTTCCATATCTTTTTGAGAGTTGAGGGGCCGAAAATCCACCGGGGACCAATCTCCCTGCGAAGGGAGCCAAGCTGTTCTGGGGTGATAAAAGGATTGAAGGGTACGGCCACCTGCTCGGCGATCATTGTCCCAAAATACAGAATGGCGCTTGCTACGCCAGAAGGGATGGCGATCATCACCCGTCCCCCTGGCTCCCCTTCTGATCTCAACGATTCTGCCATTCCTGCGGCGTCCTCGTAAAAAGCTTGAAAAGATAGGGACACCTCTTCGTCAAAGATGGCTTCTTTTTGGGGTACTCTGGATGCCGTGTGAAGGAGCCAAGAAGAAGGGCCCAACATCTTTCAGGCCTCCATTCCTCAGAGATTCATAATCTTCTCGATGGTCCCCTGATAGGCCCCTTCAATAATGGTACGAAGAATCTCCTCGCTTTTTTCAGGAGGGATGGGTCTGGGTGAAGCCTCGAGTTTCATCCTATTCTGAGAGGCATCCCGGACGGCCTTGCCGATTAAATCTATCGAAAAATTATTAAACTCCTTCAGGGTTTGAGGGAAATTAATCTTTTTGTAGAATTCAAACAATCCTTGAACAAAATCTCTGGTCATGTCTCTTGATTCCGGAATGGACATCAATGCCGCCGCTTTTTTTATTTTTTCCAAGATATTCGGAGTATAATAAGCCGTATAATATGGCAGCATCACGGCGACTGCTTCGCCGTGGTCCATGACATTGCTCCAGCTAAAAGAGTTTAAATGGGGGAGACCTGCCTGTTTATAAAAAAGTACAGATCCGCCTAACGTGCTCGCCAGGGACATCATTCTTCTGGCTCCCCGATCCTGACTATTTTGAAGCACCCTTGGCAACCCTTCGAAGACAAGTCTCAATCCAAGGAGAGCTCTCGGATTGGCTTCCGGGTCGATATCTTCATCGACATTGTTAAAATATCCTTCCAATAAATGAGTCAATGTATCCAAACCAGTCACCCTGGAAACATGATCTCCACAAGAATAGGTAAGTTCAGGATCAACGACAGTCTCTGTGGGAACGATGGCGATGTCAGATATCAGCTTTTTAATATGCAACCGGGTATCGGTTACCACTGAGAATTTGGTCAGTTCACTTCCTGTCCCGCTTGTGGTGGGAATGGCAATGAAATTTATTATTCTTTCTGTCTTCTTGGAAACCATCCCCACTCCGAAATAATCGTCGATCTCCCCCTCTTTGATCGTTCCTAAAATGCCAGCGGCCTTGGCCGCATCGATTACAGACCCTCCACCTATTGCGAGCAGGGAGTTAAAATTTCCAGCCAAAAGGTGATAAACAATCCGGTAAACTGTTTCCTTGCTCGGGTTTGGTTCCACCCCCTCGATCATCCTATAGCTGATCGAGTTTTTTTCGAGGGATCGAAGGACATGATCCAACATTCCTGATCTCCTGATCGAACCCTTCCCGATGACGAGGAGTGTCCTGTCTCCATATTTCTTGACAACCTCGCCCACCCGGGAGGAAGCCTTTTCGCCGAAGTGGATCTTGGTAGGTTGCCAAGCCTTCAGGATCTTTTCGGCTTCGGCCATTGCCCTCTTCATCTCATTCATTTTTACATTGCCTTTACATCCAAAAATAAAGAGAAAACATTTCCCTAAGAAGTTTTTCTTGATTTATTCATTCATCATAGGTATGGCCTTCAAACTCAAGGTTGATCTCCTTTTCACCCATGATAGGTTCAACCTCAGGAAAACCAAAGAATTTGAGTTTAATTTTCATATCTCTCCCCTTCAATTTTTTAGGGGACCTCTAATAATTCCAAATTCGTCACTCCCGCCCCGTATCAAGTACGGGGTAAACTCCGCGGCGGGAGTCCAGTCGTTGCGACTCGAAACCGAGTTATTTCGAAAGCTTCTGGATTCCTGTCGTTGCGACTCGAAACCGAGCTTTCGCAGGGATGACATTTTTAGAGGTTGCCTTTAAATGTTTTCTGCATATTCCTCCATGCCAAGTCGTTCGAGCAATCCCTGGGTCGGTCTGCCATGAGGGTCCCATTCCCGGACTTTGTAATAGTCAAGGATCGCCTCATCCAATCCGACCGGGATCTTCCCGGCGGCTGGGCCTTCGCTCACCGGTTCCATAAAACGCTTGGGATACTTGAAGTCGTCCTCCTTCTTCCAGCCATAGCGGATATTCAGGATCTTTTGGAGGGTAGTGACTCGCTCCCCGCATTTTCGCAAATCGTCAGTATTCCATCCCAATCCACAGGTCGCATTCAAGGTGTTCGTAAGGTCAGTAAGGGTGTAGCCACTGAACTCCTGAAATTTACAGTGGCCGGCGGAATTGATGACGTTGCAGTAATCGTGGAACTTGGCATTGCGGTCGGCTGCGTTCTTCCAAGACCATCGCTCCTCGTTTTCTACATCGCCGATTCCCCACTCGGGTAGCCGGACATTGCAGACCCAGATGTGCTGGGAGTTTCCACGCTCGTGGTTCGGTCCGGAGGCCACGCCTGTACAGTAGTTGAGGGCCGAGATGTACTGGGCCCGCCAGTTGTGGGCTGCGATCTCCTGGCCTTTCATGGCGACCGCCCAGTCTTCCGAGCCTTTTCCTATTCGCTGCGCCGCATATTGGCATCCCTCCCCGAGAAGATAAGCAAGGCCGCCTTCGCGGAGCCCGATTTTCTTGGTTAACTCAACCACGGCTTCGTGATTGCCCCATTTAAGATCGAGGCCGTAGGTATCCTTTTTTGTGATGACCCCCTTCTCATAGCATTCCATGGCCCATGCAATAACCACCCCTAAGGAGATAGTATCCATGGAATATTTGTCCGCCAATTCGCATGCATAAGCGATGGCTTTGATATCGGCGCACATCGTGTTGAAACCCATCATGGCAAAAGATTCATACTCCGGCCCCTTGCCCTTAAACTGATAAGGTCCTTCTGTAACCTCACAGTGATTATGGCACTGGACCACGCAATATTTGCATGGCCATGGCTTCGCATTCAATTCTCTGGCATAATTGGAGGCATGCCAGGCCTTTACCCCTTCAGGCCAATCGGCAAGCCTATAGTTGCTGATCGGCAGGTTTCCCTGAGGTGCAAACAACTCCGTCGCTGCCGCGGTCCCGACTCGCTTCGTCTGGAGCCATTCGGGTTTCTGGGAATCCATGATAGCAAGCCGGCGGTTGATTTCTTTGTTTAGTCTATCCAGTTCCGCCGAATCATGATAGTTCACCTCCTGTGTGCCCCGGACGGCGATTGCCTTCAAGAACTTCGAACCCATGATTGCACCCATTCCACTCCGGCCGCAGTAAGACTTCTTCCGGGTCTGAATATTTGCAAAACGAACCCCCCGCTCTCCAGCCTGGCCGATGCTGGCCACTTCGAAATCTTCGCCCTCCGTGCCATGGATGGCGTCTTCGGCTTCATAGGCGTCCCTGCCCCATAGATGGCCTGCATCCTTGAGCACCGCCCGGTCGTCGTCGACCAAAACATAGACCGGTTTTTCCCCTCTGCCGGTTACAACGATGGCATCATACCCCGCTACTTTAATCATAATACCGAAACTTGCCGTAGCGGCGGAACCTGCGTTCATGAAAATCGAGGGAGCAATAGCGGTCGTTGCCCACTTATCTGCTCCGCTTTGGTGAATTCCATTAAGCGTCCCCGCAGCGAAAGTCAGGCAATTGGCCGGGTCGAACGGCAGCGTCCCGCGTGGGCTTTCCTTCCACATGAAATACGCGCCAAGTCCCTCCCCACCCAAAAAATATTCATAGACTTCATCAGGAACTGTTTGAGCTTTGCAGATCCCCTTGCTCAAATCGATTCTAAGAACTTTGTTCCATACACCTTTCATAACTTCCCCTCCTTTCACCTTTCCGGAATTGGTGCATTGAAGATCGCCTTCACGGTCTAAATATCAATGGGCCTGAAGATCAGCACAACGGCCATGGCGATAAAAACCATCGTTTCAGCACCTTGAGGCCAGTAACGGGCTGTTAAAGCCATAAGCATTCCAAGGGCAAAAGCAGACAAAAATGTGCCTTTCAAATTCCCCATCCCTCCAACAATGACCACAGCAAAGCATAACAATAGAATGGCAAGCCCCATATAGGGATGGATGGAACTGATCGGTGCATAAAAAATTCCTCCGAGAACAGCCAAGGCACTTCCCATCACAAAGACAAGGGAGAAATATTTGTCAACATTAATTCCAAGACACCGAACCCCATCCTTATCATCCAAAGCCGCAATGATTATTTTCCCCACAATAGTCATTTTGAAAAAGAGGTGCAGTAAAATAAACAGAAGAATAGCGCTTATGACCATAAGGACCCGATAAATGGGAAGTGAAACATCGAATAAGATAAGATACTTGCCAATAGGATCGCTCAAAGGATAGGGAGCGGGCCCCCAAATCCACTTGATCAAATCAACCCCGATAAGGGCCACAGCAAAGGTGGCAATAAACGTATAATCGAGAGAATCGCCGTAAAGTCTTCTGATAATAAATCGTTCGATCACATAGGCTATCGGAATGATAGCGAGAATAGCAAGCACGGCACCCACCGGAAAAGACCATTTGAAAAAAATGACGAACGTGATTAGGATATAAACACCTATGGTATAAGTTATGGTATGGGCAAAATTGATCACCCTCATCGTCCCGAAGGTCAGCGAAAGGCCGATTGAAATAAAGTAAAGAATTGCCCCGATCGTAAGCCCATAGAAAATGGTATAATGCACCTTTAAATAGCCTCCTTTTTCGTGAATCTTGGAATCAATTTATGTACCCAAAATCTCTGAATATATCCCCAAACACCCATGCGAAACCTAAAGACGATGATAAGCAGAGAAAAACCTAAAAACATTTCCCAACGATAAATGTAGATAGCTAAAAAATTACTAATCAGCATGTAGATCACGCCTCCCAAAATTGCTCCATAGAGGTTTCCTGCTCCTCCGATCAGGCATGCAAAGACGACTCCCACGTTGCTGTGAACATCCATTGCATTGGGATTGACATAGTTGTAATTCAAGGCGGTTAGCGCACCAGCGAGGCCAGCAATGGTACCAGCCAGGGCAAAGGTCAGCCATTTATAGAGAAACGTGTTATAACCAAGAAACCTCACTCTCGTTTCATCTTCTTTGATTGACCGGATCATTATTCCATAAGGAGCAGAGGTTAACCGTCTCAAGAAATAAAATACCAATAACAAAGAAAGAAAAACAGCCCCATACATAATTGGACGGCTCCCAAAATTGAGAGAGCCTATTTGTGAAGCGCTTACCCCAAATCCATCCTCGCCTCTTGTAATGCTTCGGAGAGGTGAGAGAACGAGAAAAAAACCAATATGATTGAAAGCTAAATTAATCAAGGCAAAACACGCACCCGTAGTCCTGACGATAATTAAGCCTAAAAGCATCGCCAGCAATCCTGCAAAAGCAACACCTGCGAAAATAGCCAAGAGAGGATTCCCATTGATATATTTAATAAATAGGCCGCAACCATAGGCGCCGGTGCCAAGATACAGCATTTGGCCAAAGGAAAGCCGGCCCATATAACCATATAGCATGTCAAAGGACATTGCAAAGATGCAGAAAATCATAAAATCAGTAACTCTGTGCACCGAAAGGAGGGGGGTGACCAGCAAAAAAAATACGGCAATAGCCAAAATCTCGACTGCATGATTTTCCTTTAAGGTGATATTCTCAAATGCGCCTGGGAGTTCCGCATTTTGGGCAGGAAATAATTTATCTTGACCCATATTTCACTCCATTTTTATGTCTTCCGAATCCTTTTAGAGATATCCTTCCAAATCCTGAATACCGGATTCTTCCGATTTACTGATGATTTCCCTGACCATCTTGCCCTCTTTAAGGAGGAAGATCCTGTCGGATAATTGTTTAACTAAACTAAGGTTTTGCTCAACAATTAACGCCGAAACCTGCTTTTTTAAGCTGTCGAGAATATGAATAATCTCTTCAATGACAATGGCAGCTAATCCTTGAGTTGGCTCATCGATTAAAAGGAGTTTGGGCTCTCCAACCAAAGCTCGACCAACCAAGAGGATCTGTCTTTGTCCACCGCTCAATTGCCCGGCCTTTGTTTTTAGAAAGTCTTTTATTTTGGGATAAATGCTGGTTATCTTTTTTAATGAAACATCCATGGGTTCCCCGCTCGCAAATGCAGCGATCTCAATATTCTCTTGAACAGTCAAATTCCCAAAAACTTTCTTTTCCTGGCCTACATATCGGAAACCCTGTAGGTAGAGCCGCTCAGGAGATAGATTGGATATTTCTTTGCCCGCATAAACAATAGAACCTTTCTGTGGCTGTAAAAGTCCGATGATGGTCTTTAGCAGAGTCGTCTTTCCGGCGCCGTTTCGACCGATTAGAAATACCATCTCCCCCGTTTTAATATTGAGCGAGACATCATGTAAAACCTTTGCGTAACCGTATGAAACATCTAAATTCCTTATCTCGAGCATATGACCCTTTCCCTAATTCACTCTTATTTATTCTTCGGTGGATTGGTGCTAAGATATCTCCCTTTTTCCCCAATAACATTCCCTGACCACAGGATTACATAGAGCATCGTCCGGATTACCCTCGCAGATAAAACTTCCTTCATTCATGACGCATAGACGATCTACAAGGTTTATAATCTTCGATATCTTGTGCTCAATGATGACCAATGTAAAGTTCTTCTTAATTTGTTTAAGGAGATCAATCACCTCTGAAATCTCTCCATCGCTAAGTCCAGCCAGAGGTTCATCTAATAGCAGAAGTTTCGGGTTGAGGGAGAGGGCAATTCCAATCTCCAGCATTCTTTTTGAGCCATAAGAAAGCTCAGAGGTGAGGGCCTGAGCATTGCTTTGAAGCCCAACCAGCTTCAGCGCCCTGAGACAGTTTTCCTTAATCTCCTTATCCTTTGCAGATGAGAAAAAGAATTTTCGAAGGGAAACATGTTTTTCCTTGAATCGAATGCTTGAGAGAACGAGATTCTCCCAGACGGTCATAGAATTAAAAACAGAGACCAGCTGGAATGTCCGAACTATCCCTTTTATGACCCTTTCATATGGAGGAATATGTGTGATTTCATTATCGAAAAAGGTGATCCGCCCCTCAGTGGGGGGGAAAAAACCTGATATTAAATTGAAGAGGGTCGTCTTCCCGGAACCATTTGGACCAATAATGCCTGTGACCTCATCTGCCATGATTGAAAAATTGACTTTGTTAACGGCGATGAGACCGCCAAAATGTTTGCTCAATCTATCTGCGACAAGAATCTCGGACATATCTATCCTTCTTTCTGAACGATTTGGGTTGCATCTTTACCATTAACGAAAACGTTGAAAAAAGTGGGGGAGTGAGCGGCTCCTCCCCCAATGCTTTTTTCCTAGACTAATAACCCATTTCTTTCAGAGGAAGACACAATTCCTCGCCCGTATATACGTCGACGACCCTGGCGATATCCCATTTATCTTTTCTTTCTTTCGGAGGTTTGCCGTCAACAATGAACTTAGCGTATTTATAGGAAGTCCTTCCATCAATTCGCCAGGCGGCCGGGCCCTTGACACTCATAAATTGGGGGTCATTCATCATGGCATTGTAAACTTTTACTGGTTCCGTGGAGTTCGCGAGCTCGATGCCCCTGAGGGTTTCCTGCATGCCGAGATAGGCATATACGGCAAAGGGATCGGGCGGCTCACCGTATGCTTTTCTCCATGTTTCTGTTAATTTGGCAACAGCACTCACTGTTTCCGGGTCCTTCAAACCAGCCAAGTCATGATACCACCACATGCCCACCGTTACCCCTTCGAGGGCCTCGGGGGGGATACCTACACCAAAAGCAGTAATCATTGAGTTAAAGTACACTTTCATGTCTTTCTTGAGTCCAAGTTCATGGGTTTGTTTTAGAACATTGATGGCGTCGGCTCCCCAATGTCCCATCATCAATACATCTGGTTTCATCTCTTTTATCTTGATGAGATAGGATGTGAAGTCCGGAATTCCAACCGGGGACCACATCTCAGTAATCTTGATATGCGGGTACTTGGCCTTGAAGACGGAAAGCGCTCCTTTAGAGGCTCCGTGGCCATAAGCATAATCCGGCAGGAATAGAACGATATGTTTAGGCTTAAATGTTTTACTTACATAATCTGCACTTATTCTCCCTATTCCATCGACTGCGCCAAGCGTAGAGATATAATAGGGCGCTTTGGTATCCTTCCGGAAAGTGACTTCTTCAACACCATTGGTCGCCATAAATAAGGCGCTGCCATCACGGATCTGCACATTGATGGCCTGGCTAACATGGGCGAACGTGCCTCCTACAATAAGCTTGATATCCGCCCCGATCAATTCTCGCAATCTGCGGATGCCTATATCCGGCTTGGTCTCATCATCACGGATCACCGGCTCTACTGCAATTCTTTTCCCTCCCATCATCAAACCACCCCTGTCATTTACTTCTTTAATTGCTAACCTGACGCCATCTAACTGGACCTTTGCGACAGCAGCTCCTCCCCCTGTAACGGAATACAACACTCCGACCTTGACCTGTGCCAGAGAAGGGACACTCGATAAAAAGAATAAAAGGCCAACCACACCAACAATACAAAAGAACTTAATAACCTTTTCCATTGGACTCCTCCTTTCTTTGTTCGATCATCACACAGTGACGATGAAATAGGCCAAACCCACTTTCCTCTTCATCCCTCCTTTCTAAATAACGTTCACCTCGGATTCATTTCTAACGCTGTCTGATACGGAAGTTTCCCTTCTCGTCCATATAGCGTTCGGTCTTGACTCCTTCAAGAACAGTCAGACTGATCTCAGCCCGATAAGCGACGACGCTGCCGGGTTCCAAATGCCCGATGTAAATGGCTTTGCTGTCCCAGTCGAAAACGCTGATATGGGCGTGGGCGTCGCCACCAATGACAGAGCCTTGAACGCTTGCCAGCTCGATCGGACCGGTGAAGTTCCAGAATTTTTCTATCACCGGAATAGAGGTATTAGTAATCGTATGGAGATGCACACGCTGCAAAGATCCGATTCCACCGGTGATCGCGGCAGTATCGATCTGCTCCTTTTTAACCACTTCCTGAAGACCCTCAAGAAGCAGATCATCCCTGTCGAACATGATGAGTATTGTCCGTGGTGTCGTTTTCGTCACGAAATATTGCATTTGGCCTCCTCCTTTAAGATAGTCAATTTCCTACTTACCAACTCTCATAGATGAAGAGATTGGTGCTTAACCTCTCCCCTAGAGATAACTGACCTTACTCTTTTCAGTGCGCCGATATCATCCAGAGGATTTCCTTCTACCCCTATGATGTCAGCGAATTTTCCTGGTGCAAGCGTTCCAATGCTCTCTTCAAGGCCACAAATCCGAGCGGCGTGGTAGGTAGCTGCCATGATCGCCTGATTTGGGGTAGCCCCGAAATCTATCAGATATTGAATCTCTTGGGACAGTCCGCCATGCATGCCATCTGTGCCCACAGCGAATTTAACACCTGCCTTAATAACAGCTTTCATTCGTTGACCAACTTCCTCTCGTTGGCGTAAATGGCCATCAATAAGATAAGTTGGGAGAGTCTGAATCCGAGCATCAGTAAAGAAGACGCTGGGCGTCATAACTAGCCAACGATCTGACTTAATAAGGAGATCAATTTCTCGGTCTGTTAAAAAATAGCCGTGTTCAATCGTATCGATACCTGCATCGAGCGCCCATTCTAAACCAATACCACCAATGCAATGAGAGGTTACTGGAACGTCCACTCTGTGAGCTTCATCGACCGCGGCCTGAATCTCCTCTTTAGAAAAGTAGCAGGGAATCCCTTTAGAATTGCGGAGGGTTCCAGTAATGAAGATCTTAATGATATCTGCCCCCTTGGCCAGGTTTTCCCTCACTGCGGTTCGAATCTGTTCAACCCCGTTGAACGGGTATCCTACAAAACCATGACCGTGGAGAGCGCGGATTCCTCTGGTAGCGACAAGAAGGCGAGGGCCTTCAATACGTCCCTCTTCGATTGCCCTTTTGCATCCTATATCCAGGAACTCCCTGTCACCCAAACACCTTGAGGTAGTGACACCAGACCGGAGGTCGATCTTCAGAGTCTCACATGCGCGAAGCGTCAGGGTTGGGATCGGATCAGCCATCCGATAAAGATAATTCTCGAGCCTTGGATCAAGGGAAAGGTGATTGTGACAGTCGATCAACCCGGGGAGGAGTGTTTGGTTACTATAGTTGAGTATTTGGATATTAATCTCTCCTTTTAACTCTTCTTCTTTTCCAACGCTGACAATTCGTTCCCCTTTAATAAGAAGAGAACCTCTTTCAATCGGTGGATTCCCCATTCCATCGATCAATAACTTTCCTTTAATCAGGGTCTTTTTTTCTCCCCCCCCTATACCCATTTTCTTCTGTTGCCTCACTGAGAGTCTGAGCGGTCCAAAGGTCTTACTGAGTTTTTGGATATGTCATGATCTCAAGGACTTTGATTAACTCGTGGACCTCTGCATTTTCCATTCCTAAAGAAAGAGCCGAGAGGTAATATTGATAGGCTGCAGAGGCCACGATTAAAGGAGTCCTTGCCCTCCTACTGTCATTGATCACCAGTCCAATATCCTTGCACATTTGCCCAAGTCCTCCAATCGCCGGGGTGTTTTCGAGTATATTGGATGAAATGAGCCTGAACCAATCGCTTCCGGCAATACCACTTCCCACAACTTTGCAGACCAGCATTGGATCTAACCCCTGTTTTTTAGCTAAGGTAATTACTTCAATAGTAGCGCCAAGTGTGGTTGCCACAAGAAGTTGGTTACAATGTTTAACCAACTGGGCTAATCCAGGTCTTTCACCCACATAGGTTATTTTACCCTGCACTTCAAGAAGGGCTCGGCATTTCTCTAAAAGTTCTCTATCCCCTGCTGCAATAATGGTCAAAGTCCCTGCCTCTATTCTCGGGGGACCACCTGTCACGGGGGCATCAATAAGTCCTACCCCTTTTGTGGAACATTGGTTAGCTATCCATTCCAAATTATCTTTGTCTATCGTAGACATACAGATTACTCTTGTCTCCTTGTGGCATCCATTTAGGATACCATCCGCACCTGTGACCACATCGATGACTTGTTGATCGTTTAAAACATAGATAATTACCTTCCCAGACCTTTCAGCCACTTCTTTTCCGTTTTTCACCACAATCCCACCGGCCTCTGCAAATTCCTTAACCACCTCTGGCCTTCGAGCATAGCCCACGACTTTATACCCTTCTCTCATATACTTTTCGGCAGCCACCATTCCCATTCGTCCAAGTCCAATAATCCCTATCGTTTCGGACATATCTACCTCCTCAATTGGAGTGAAAAATTAATAATCAAATTATTGAGTCAACTTTCTTAATAATTTTGCTGCCCTATGAGGGTTAAAGATTCCGCATAAACAAGGCTTTGCCAATTCGATAGCGGCTTCTTCTATAGTGATTTTTTTATTCTTGATTTCCTCTATCATTTTTCTAACAAGGTGACCGGAAACCAGGCCATGACCACACATGGTGACAAAATCAAGGATTTCCGGTGGCCAGATCTTGTCTTCATTCCCATGAATTCCCAAGGCAAACTCAACCAATGGGGGGGCGATCCCCGCCTTTTTACAACAATCAAAGACTTCATCAAACAAACCTGAGACCACCACCGAAATGCCAATATTTTTTTCTTTTAACTCTTTCATGCAGGCGATGAGGCTTTCCTTATCTTTGAAGACAACCTGCCAGCCCACAGTATGTTTTCCCATGATCTCTTCGGGATGCATCATAAATTGGTTGGCCACCTTACAGTCCCCAAAATTTAGGTCCGTGTATTTTCGGGCAATTTCAGCCATCTGCCTCAGTCGTTCTCCAGCGCCGATGTCGTTATATCCCCTGGCCACATGGGTCAGCATGGGAAAATCTTCTTTCAAGCTCTCAACATCTCCTGTACGATGCAGTGAATGTGTCATTTTATCTCCCCTAGTCCCTTTGGTCTGCCTGTGACCGTGAAAACATATGATATTCTCTGTTCGGTAGACGGTTCGCCAATCTGTACTATCTGTATTATTGGTTCAGGACCCTTCCAAGCCCTAAGTTCACTTTCCCGTTGGGGTAAACGGTAAACCCCATCTCTTTCACGATTTGAAGGGCCGGTCCCTTTTCCTCTTCTTCAGGATGGGTGATCAAGTCGATCGAGAAAACGGTTTCCACCTTGCCTCCCATCTCTTTTAATACTTCAAGGACATGTTTCAGCTGTTCAGGTTTAACTTCAAATTCAATGATCGCCGAGAGGACCTTTTCGTCTCTCACTTCGGATTTCAGTTTTCCTCTCTTTACGTCCTCAAAAAGAAAGGTCACCGGATTTCTTGGCTCGAAGGCCACCCCTTTCTCAGCCAACGACATCGCTATTATCTCTAAATCTTTGAGTCGGGCTCCAACCCCGGGCCGGCCGACTTCCACTGCCATCCCCCATGATCCTCGTTTGAACCGGCCGGTGACCTCATTGGTTTTCATTTCTTCCGTTCCTCTTCCCGGAACTCCAGTTTCCTTAAACTCTACCATCGGGTCGCTGAAAGACTTACGTATGATTCTAGGCCATTTCAGTTCTTGCTGATAGATCGCTTCGGGTTTGCAGACTTTTGCCCTGAAACAGACTCCACATTCCACACAATTATCCTCATCAATCTTTGATCTCTTTTTTTTCAAATTTTGTTCATCTTGAAAGAGTTGAATGGCTCCAACCGGGCAGTAGTTTACACATTGCCCACATCCTACACACTTATCAGAATCGATACGCATCCCAAATCCTCCTTTTCGTCTCTCTCCACTCAATCATTCCCCCATGAAGAGCGGGAATTATTTTAAAAAACAATCATCTCATTCAGTTCAAAACTTCCATAGTCTTATTTTTTGAGGACAGCCATCAGCTTCGGAAGCTCTCCATCAACCATGTTGTATGTGTGCTGGGCTTCCGGGAACTGACCAGCCCGCACATCATCGGCATAGGCTCTGAGGGCCTTCAAAGTCTCTTCCCCCAGATTCGCATATTTTTTTACAAACTTTGCTGTAAAAGCTTGAAAGATACCAAGGAGGTCACTGACGATCATAAGTTGGCCGTCCGCGTTGATCCCGGCACCGATACTGTAAACCGGAATCGTCAATTCATCCCTGATGATTTTGCAGACCTCCGGCGGAACTGCCTCCACCAAGAGGGAAAAGGCTCCTGCCTTTTGGATGGCCTTGGCATCCTCAATCAATTCAAGAGCCGTCTCAATGGTTCGGCCTTGTGCCTTGAACCCACCGAGTTGCCCTGAACTCTGAGGCGTTAGGCCGATATGCCCCATGACGAGCATCCCGCCATCTGCAATCGCTTTGATCTGGGGGCAGACCCTCCGGCCACCTTCGAGTTTGATCGCATCGGCTCGGGCTTCTTTAAAAAAACGGCCAGCGTTTCGAACCGCCTCGTCACAGTTAACCTGATAGGAGAGAAAGGGCATGTCACCAATAACGAAAGTACTCGGGGCTCCACGGCGCACGGCCTCGGAATGCCAAATACACTGATCCATGGTTACCGGGATAGTCCCTTCATAACCGTATACGCACATGCCAAGGGAATCTCCAACAAGAATCATATCCATTCCTGCCTGCTCTGCGAATTGGGCTGTCCAGTAATCGTAGGAGGTCACCCAAACAATTTTCTCTCCCGATCCTTTCAGCTTCTGAAGATCAAATCTTGTCAGTTTCTTTTTCATCGACAACCCCCATTCGTATATATCTTCATTTAGACATCCTTTTCCCATTCATCACTCTCTAATGATTTCAGGGCATCCGATTTTGCCAGATCAATGTGTGCTTTCATGAGATCTATCAATCTTGGTTTATCTTTACTCTCAATATATTTAACCATCATCTCATGCTCATCCCAAGCCCTTGTTCTCGTTTTCCTCAAAGATAAAAAACGAAAACGCATCACCAAATCCTTCAACTGGCTTAATACTTTAAGAAGATACTCGCTTCCCGCAGCCCTACAAATGGTTTCGTGAAACGAAGTGTTAATTCGCCATAAAGCTATCCACCCCTCGGGGCGATTTGCATCAGGTGAACTGAGTACTTTCCGGGCTTGTTGAGCCATCTCTTTGAGTTTTTGAAGAGTTTCTATGTCAATATTATCACAAGCTAATTCTACGGCGTAAACTTCTAATATGGCTCGAATTCCATAAATTTCCTTTATCATTTGGGGAGTTATCAGAGGGATGCGGACACCACCTTGTAGGACTCGTTCCACCAATCCATCCTGCACGAGACGTTGAAAAGCTTCTCGGACAGGGGTTCTGCTCGTTTTGAGTTCCTCTGCAATGGTGCTTTCAATGATCCGTTCACCCGGGCCTATTCTACCTAGCAGAATTCGTTCTTTTAGAACCTCATAGATTTGGTCTGAAATAGATTTGGGAGGTAAAATGATGACTTCTTGGGCAAACCATTCTTTCATCTTATTTGTCTCCATTTTGTCTCCATCCGATCGTTTTCCGAATCCTATCTCTTCCCCGATCAATATTTTTCCCCCGATGATATGATCACGTTTAACACAACTCAGGATGGCAAAAATTAAATATTGGGGCTATGCACTTTACTCCCGTAACTTGTTGCTAACTTCTTGAATTAAAAAGCTTTTCCAATAATTTGGCTTGTTCATGGCTGAAATATTAAAAACTCATTAGAATTCAATCAGATAGCTCTCAACAGGGGGAGTCAAGTGCATAGCCCCATTAAATATTTTGTTCCCTCACAAACGGGGTTTTAACGAAGATGCAGATGCTAATAGACTGTCCGGGAATCCTTTCATGAGATTGATAAATTTGTTAAATTATGAAAACTAAACGTATACATGTCCTCTTGTATGCAAGTATACCTATTTGAAAAAATTTGTCAAGCAAAAAATTTATTAACTGCAATTCAGACACTACAGAGGTCTCGGAGGGGAGGAGGATGGCGGGAGAGTAGTATCGGAGGGTTGGTTTGGGGAAAGTATTTCGAAGAGACAGCGGAGGCGATGGTCTGAGCGGTTTATTTCGGGGAGGTAGGACAATAGGTATCCAGCCTCAGTGGACCTGAAGTATGTGGGGGCAAGGGGAGGGATCTCAGGAAGCGAGGGTTGCAGTAGTTGGTAAGTTCAATTTGCATGTTGAAAGGCCGATTCCAGGGAGAAAGCTTGCGATAAAAAAGATTCAGTCCGGCCTTTAACAGATTGATACGCTTTTCCCAGGACAACCCCTGAAACCGAATGGGTACTAAATCATATGAGAATTCATAGCGTTCTTTGACCAATAAATCCCACAATGTTTTTGGCATGTTTTTTACAATCTGCATACGTTTATGCTTATGCATAAAAAAACTCCTTCAGCATGACCGCATCGGCGAGGTAGTTCTATAGGCCGCGCATCATGTGCGTGGTTTGGCAACATAAACGCAGTTTTGTTTAAAACAAGTCGCACGGCTCAAATGAGTGGTTTTGTCGAGGATCATGTTAATTCCCCAGTTTAGGGGGGAATAGGATCATCGTAATTCCCCACCCCCGGATCATGATAATTCCCCACCTGCTGATGAGTAGC
>JAGVBT010000106.1 GCA_020059605.1 Deltaproteobacteria bacterium | reverse complement strand
GATTTCGACATTCGGATTTCGGATTTTGGTCCAATTGCCGCAAGCCCAGCCATCCTACTCCCTTGTGTCCAGCGCCCCCACTTATGGGTAAAGTTCAGCTTTGGTAAAGAGGGGGACCTGCCTGCGCGTAGCCGCTTCGGCGAAGGCAGGGGGGAGATTTCCCTCCGCCAGTGGCGGATCCGCCTCTGGCGGAAATGCTTATGTCAATTCAAATATGAGACTGTTTAATATGTAAAAATAGGATACCCTTTCTTTATTTTCCCAGGTATCGCTCCAGGGCGCTGTCCGGGGTGAGGCCCACGATTATGTCTCCGTTGACGACCTTGGTAGGCGTTGAGGTGAACCTTAATTTATTGGCCAGGGCCATATCATCGAGTACCCGCTTTTTCGCCCTGCCTGTCTCAAGGGAGGACAGAAAGATTTTAACATCGAACCCTTTTCCTTTTAAAAGTTGCTCAACCTTCTGCTGCACAGCCCCTTTTTCCAGCCTGGCGATATCCTGACCCTCTTTCGTGTAAAAGAAATCGTGAATCAACCAGAAGGCCTCGTTGCTCACTTCATAGGCTGCGGCGGCCATTTCTGAAAGTTCAAAGGTTCTTCCCTGAAGCTGAAACGGGAAATGTTTGAAGATGTACTTAAAATCTTGCGGATATCGCTTCATCAGTCCCATGAACTTTGACCACGAATCCATGCAGTAGGGGCACTGGAAATTCGAAAACTCAACTATCGTGATCCTGGCTTTATCATTGCCGAGGGAAGGGGATGTTTCCATCTCCAGGGCGCCCATGTCGATCTTTTTGGGTTTAGCAGGCCCCGCTTCTTTCAGGGTCACGTTCTCCCCCTTGATAAAGAGATTTCCCAGAAAAACCATTTCTCCGGATTTGTCCACATAGATGATGGCGGGCATCTCTTTATCAGGAAGGGTGATCAGAAGTTTGACGGCATAAAAATCCGGGATGGGACTCTCTTTCTTCTCCAGGAACTTGATTTCGGCTCCGGGGGGCAAACGAACCTGGGATTTGAATGTGTTGATAGCCGCCTGGACTGCCGGTTCCACCTGTGAGAAAGCAACCGTTGGTATCCACAAAGCAAAAGCGACCAGCATTCCCGCAAAAATGATATTTTTTCCCATTTTCGAACCCTCCTCTGTCAATCAGATCTTTTGTCGTTTTTTGAATATCTTCTCTGATACTGTAACGCTTTAAACAAAAAAAAACCAGATTCCCCACCCCATTTAGAAATAATACCTCACCCTGAATTCGATCCGGTAATCGTTTTGTTTTTCACCGAATTCGGTTTTTCTCTGTCCAATCAGGGCGGTTCCTTTCAGGCGAAATTCCCAGTTTGTGAAACCGGTATAAAAAAATTCCGGAGATAGGGAGAAGCTTTTATCATTGAGATTCATCACCGTTGTGAGGGCTGGCGTGAAGTAGAGGATATTAAAGGGCTCCTTTTGCGTCATCCGCAGGTAGAGATAATCCCGCATCGGGTTGGGGCGTCCGTAGTTGCCCTGGGTGACACTTGAAGCCTTCTTCAATAATGATTCGTTGTTTTTTGAAAGAAAGAGGTCATAGCCCTTATCGATGAATGTGAAGTAATCTTTCATCTCAAGATAAGTAAATCCTGTTCCATTTCGATAGTATTCAAAAATGAAGGTGGTGTCCCATGGGGTGAGGTAGCGTAATCCAAGCAAATAGCTCTTTGCATCAAATTTCGATTCTGAAATTTTCCCCTGACTATCAATGACCTTCTTGATTTGATTATTGAAAAACGCGAATTCGCCATGGACTTCGAAATTGGAAGTGATGTTCCTTGAGAAATCTATCCCGAATCGATTGGTCTTACTACCTCCGGTCAATCCAATGAGGTCGATGTCCGTATCATACAGAAGGAAATAGAGTTTTGCCGCGAAGTTGAGCCGGTTGATCTTTCCGAAATCGTCATTGATATGTTTGTATATCGGGAAGATCACTGGCGTGACGGCAAGTGTTTTCAAAGGACCACCGAAGCTTTTTATATAATCCGCCGAAGCTGCGATGAATCCCTCGAGGGCGAGTTCGGGATCATCTGCGTCTTTGGGCCTGCCGGCAAAGGCCACAGGATTAAAGGCATATCCCTTGCCCCAGAGCAGGGTCTGCTTTCCGAACTTGAAAGTGAGGGAGGGGGAGGGTTTCAGGGAGAGATATCCTTCATAGATCATTCTTTTGGTCTCATTGTGCTCCCAGCCGAGATAGGAGTATTTCAAATCGAAATTGGTCCTGACGAAAAGACGGGCAATTCCTTTCTCAAGACTTCCTTCCAACTGAAGTTTCCCATTGTATTCCTCAACGGTCTTCCCCTCATTACGTTTGAAAAATTTAAGCTTGTACAGGGAGGCATCCTTATCCAGACCGAAAAGGATCGGCCTAAATTCCAGATAACCGCCGATATGATAGGGTTTCTTCTCTATTTCGGAAATGTCGAATTTATATTCTTCTTCTGCCAAACAGAAGGGAGAGAAGAGAATGAGAAACAGAGCGGAAAAGAGAAAGTATCTTTTGATCATTAGCTCGGTCCGTCCAGGGCTCGATTGGTCAAGGCTAAAGCCTTGAGTTACATAAATGACTGTAACTCAGCCCTTTAGGGCTGAATTTCCGAGACTCCACAACCATTTTTATTTCCTCAGGGATTCGATGTTCGGCATAAAGGTCAGTGTAAAGACTTCATCCTTGAAATCTCTCTGCTTGATGTTTGCGAAGATAAAGATCGATTTATAGCCCTTGTATAGAGGACTGTCTGTTTCAAGGACCGAGGGCCTGACGATCCCACCTCCAAAATCCTTAATTTCCTTGAAATAGAGTGTCTTAATGAGCATGGAGGCTTCCGTGAGGCATTCGATCTTTGTCGGTAACTTCCTATTCTTGTCTGCCCATAGCTTGATCCTGTCGTAAGCCACCGTCTTCGTCTTTGCTTTGAGAAGTAAGAGATATTCATTCCCTGCTTCCTCAATCTTTTCCACATCGTATTCCGCTGCGTAATCCAGTTGCAGGATATCTGAGTTGTTGAAGACCCCTCCCACTACGGATTGAAGGCTCGTGATCCGAACCGGTTTCCCCACATTGGGAATATAAAGCCACATATTATCCCCAAGCCTTAAAGTGCTTCGTCCCTTTTCGCTGGCCGGGGCAAGGAAGAGGGCAACAACTTTGTCCACCCCTTTCTTCACTGAATAGAGGGTATATTCTTTCTTCCGTCCGTCCGGTTCCACATTAATGAGTTTCCGGTACATCTCATATGATTCGGGGTTGAGATTTCGGTCGATCTGTTTCAGGAGCTGAGCGCCATCAATGGCATAAACCGGGATGGCAATGAGCAGGGTAAATAGACAAATCAAAATTTTCTTCATATCCAACCTCTCTTTCTTCACGTTATCTCTACCGTTTTAAACATAACATCTAAAAATATCCCCCCCCTCGGTGGGAGGAGATGAAGGGGAGGGGGACTATATTTATTCACCCCCACCCTCACCCTCACCCATCAAGGGGGAGGGGAATTTGTTATTTACCTTACACCTTACACCTTTGACCTTTCTTCATACATGCCTCAGCGCCTTAATTGGCTCCATCCTCGATGCCTTCAGGGCAGGTTGAAGACTGGCGATTACGGAGATCAAGATCACGATGAGAGAGATCACCAGCATATCCATCGGAGCCACTCTTGCCGAAAGGATTAATCCAGTCTGCCTTCCAAAGCTGAAGGTCATCTTGGAGAGATTAAGGATTGCAATGATGATGAATCCCAGAATGTTTCCCGCCACAACCCCCAGCACTCCAAGCGACAATCCTTCCAGGATGAAGAGCGAAAGAATCTTTCCCGGAAGCGTTCCAATAGCGGCAATCGTTCCGATCTCCCTGACCCGTTCATAAACAGCCATGATCATGACATTCATGATGCTGACCAGGACAACAGCAATCAGCATGAACTTGATGAAAAGGGCCATGATGTCGATCATCTGTGCGATATTATAAAAGGGAGAGAGTTTTTCCCAGTTATGGACCTCGAAAACGGGTTTCCCCTGTTTGTTCAGTTCCCCGGAAAGAAGCCCGTCGAGCTTTTCAGTAAAGGCATAGAGGCGGCCAAAATCCTTTAGCCGGATTGCCACCTCGCTCACCTCCATCTCCTCCATCCTTAAGACTTCCATCGCATCTTCGATATGGACATAACCATCCCTGCCTCCAGGTCCTGTCACGCTTTCGAGAACTCCCGCCACTTTGAACTGCTTTCCATTGACAGAGCCATCCTGGTTCGTAGCGATAATGACCACGGTGTCGCCCATATTGACCTTCATACTTTTCGCCATGAGCTCAGGAATCCAGATTTCCCCTTTTTCAAGGGTCTTTTCCGTCCCATTTGTAACCCTCGATGGAAGGAGGGGAACCGTCTTTAATTCCCTGTCGGGATAGACCCCATTTAATCTTATATTGGTTGTTTCCACGAAGGTGCTGAACATCCCTCCGAATTTGATCCTTGGAGAATAGGCCTCAATCTCCGGCTGTTGATTGAGAATCCCCTCCAATTTCTTATAAGTCTGCATCTTCATGTTTAAATTGAGAGGGAGGTTATCAATGGAGGCTAAGTATCCCTTTCGATGAACCTGGAGATGTCCTAACATGGAATCGGTCATCTGACCGATCATCATGCTCTTAAAAGAGCCTGTGACCGAGACAAAGAGAAGAACAAAGACAATCCCAAGCGTGACAAGAGAGGCCGTAAGCAGCGTCCTTCGCTTATATCTCAGAAGATTTCTGATAGCGATCTTAAATAGATTACCCATTTTTCTGCCCTCCTTTAACCTGTTTTCCAACCAGTTCTCCATCCTCCAGACTGTAGATAATCTCCGCCTCACCCACGATCTTCTGGTCATGGGTAGAGAAAACGAAGGTGGTCCGAAACTCATTCCTCATCTTTTTCATCGACTCAAGGACCAGAAATGCGGTCTTATGATCGAGATTTGCCGTCGGTTCGTCGGCCAACACCAGTTTCGGGTTCGTGACCAGGGCTCTTGCAATGGCCACCCTCTGCTTCTGACCACCGGAAATCTGATCGGGGTATTTGTCCCTCTGATCGGTCATCCCAACCGCTTCCAGAAGTGCCATGATCCTCTTTTTCCTTTCCACTCCGGGAATTTTCTGGACCATGAGAAGAGGGTATTCGATATTTTCAAATACCGTAAGAACCGGTAAGAGATTGAAGTCCTGAAAGATAAAGCCGAGATTATTCCCCCGAAACGAAGCGCTCTGCTTTCGGTCAAGATGCAACACATCGGTGCCCGCAACCTCTAATTTGCCTTCCGTGGGTTTATCAAGGCACCCGATCAGGTTTAAAAGTGTCGTCTTCCCGCTTCCTGAGGGTCCGACAAAGGAGACGAAAGAGGCAGGTTCAATTTCAAAACTCACCTCATTCAATGCCCTTATCGCAATTTCCCCAACCTTGTAATCCTTGCTTACCTTTGTTGCAACGACACTGTAAATCTTGGTGATATTCTCCGCCACGACGAGTCCCATAGTTTCTCCTTTCTTACTTTTTTGAGAGGGTTGCCTTCATCGACTCGATTTCCTGTCTTACCATGATGGATCTCTCATCATCGGGATCCAATAATGTTTCCAGCTTCAAAAACTCCTCCGAAGCCTGAATAAACCTCTAATGTCTTTTTATCATATTTTCGAAAAAAACCCCAATAGAAATAGTCACCCGCCCAAAAGAAAAGTAATTTCCATTATATTAAGCTTCTTTCATGGGGGGTGCATAATTAACAGTATTACCGGCGATACCCTCTTCGGGAACCCCTGCCAATACCGACATTGATCCCGAATTCTGTTCCCATACCAAGCATGCAATCCCACGGGAGTTGGTCCAGTTGCTCATTTGTAAAAATGGATCGGGCCTTCAATTGGTAAAAAAGAGAGAGATGCTCAAGCTTTGATTGAAGTTCTAAAATCTTCTTCTGCCGATCAAGAAGAACGTTCGGGTCTATTTTTGTATTTAAAACATATTGCCGAAAATCAATGTTTGAGCTTATAAGGTCCCTTCGGATGGGGGCGGCTTCTATATAAAAAGTTTTCTGGAGATCTTTTACTGTCTTCGATTGTTCTTCTGTTAGAAGAGCGGCTAAAGATTTCGAGCAATCCTTTCGCATCTCCGACCTGAAGCTTGGTCTATATTGAGTGTAAAGAGGCTCCTTTGCCCATAAGTATCCGATGTAGAAGATTAATAAAAACGGAAATATCAGAACAATCAATTTTAAAAGGAGCTTAACTTTTAAGTTATTGAATTTCTTTAAATTCATGATTCCACTCTTTAATAAAACGAATAAAGGTGGAGGGTGGAAATGTCCACCCTCACCTTTAAATTACCAGCGACCCCTATGGCCCATCTTGCCCATTCTGGGGCCAAAACCTGAACCATAAGCGCCTAACTGGGTTTGTTGTTCTGGGGTAAGCAGATTCCGAATTTCAAGCCTGACATTAGTGCCCTTTTCCTGGAGTTTGGTTCTGAGGTCCGAGATCTCACTCTGTTTGGCGGTGATTGCCGCCTGGTCGGGATTTGGAGTCGACCAGAGGCTTCGAAGCTCTGCTCCCTTTTTAAGGAACTCTTCCCGGAGCGGTGCGGTCTCATCCAGATGGGACTTCTGAAGAGCCTGAATCTTAGAAGATTGCTCCGCCGTCAGATTGGGAATGGCAGGGGTGCCATATCCGGCCCCCCAGCCGTAACCACCACGGCCCATCCCTCCAGCCAATGCCACTGTAGCCATTAAGGCCGCTGCCAAAACGAGACTCACGCCAATGATGTTCTTCTTTTTCATATTAGGTTCACCTCCTTTCTTCTGGGTTTGAGCTTCCTCAGTGTGACTTTCTTGACCTCTGAGGAGAAAATGGTTGATAGAATTTCTTACGTGGTAATTTTAGATGCATTAAATAGACGAGTTACTTTCGATGGGAATTAACAGCGAAGAGGCACAGAATTGAAGATTGTGTTGGAATGAATGGAGTCAGAATCCAAAACCTGGATATCGAAGGTAGGGGTTGATTCCTGAGTCAGTGGGGCCAAATTTAGGTTGTCGATAGTGGGTTCATCCTGAGAAATGATAGAATCGAAAGGGCATGGATTGCACTTCAGAACTTGCTTGCCTTGAGAAAAGGGACATCCGGCACCAATTTTTTGAACGAAGTTCAATGGGGTCATCCCAAGTAGAATGGGGATGAGAAGGATTGCGGTAATGATGAATCGTAATTCGTGTCTACCTGACATTTGAACCTTCTTTTAATGAACTTGCCCTTAGACAAAGCAACTTTAATGCCATAACATTAATAAATTTTCAGGAAGAGTGAGAACCTAAGCATTTACAATCAGTTATTAACGTGATGGGGAAGTTTAATCAATCTTTATGAAGCAGGTTCTTTCAACAATGGCGGCAATAGCAGTTTATTTCAAATAGCCAATTTTCACTTTAATTTCAAAATGTTAAATTATTTCGACAATCCTTGCCCTAATTCTCGACAAAACTGTCGGAGATCCATTCATAATCATAACGGAGGCTTCATTAATGCAAATTTCGCCCCATTGGGTTAATATTAGAAGATACCAGGATGGATTTTCAAAGCACATTTAAGGTAAGGAAATCTGGAATGAAGCGCTTCGGAATAAAATATATAATAAAAATATTGTCTTTTTCCATCTATTTTTCAATTTTTATTTCCTTTCCGGTTTATTCCAAGCCGGTTATTCCGTTCGGATTCTCCCCCAAGTATAACCCCCGGATCATGTATCAGCTCTATCAGCCCTTCGTTGATTATTTGAGCGAACATACTCCTTACCAATTTGAGATTAATTTGTCCCGTGTTTATGAAGAAATGATCGATCGATTGGGACGAGGCGAAGTCGTTATTGTCTCCTGTGGTCCGGCCTCCTACATCAAGGCAAGAGAGAAGTATGCTGTGAGACCCATCCTCCGTGCCCTGAGCAGAGATGGAAATCCCTACTATCGGGGGATCATCGCGGTAAGAGAGGATAGTTCAATTCGGCATCTTCAGGACCTCAAAGGGAAAAGGTTTGCATTCGGGCAGGCGTGGTCAACGGCTGGCCATATACTGCCGGAATATTATCTCCTGAAGGCCCGTGTCCGGCTCAGTGATTTGAAACATTATTCGTTTTTAAGGCACCACGATTCTGTCGCCGTGGCCGTGCTTCAGGGACAATTTGATGCCGGCGCAGTCAAAGACATTATCGCTTATAAGTATCAGAAAGAGGGGCTTCGATTCATTTTTGCAACCGATCCCATTTCAACGGTGCCCATCGTGGTCCGGAACGATGCTCCCGGGGAGCTGGTCGAGTCTGTGAAATCGGCCCTCCTTAAACTCAATCCCCAACTCCCGGCCCATCAAAAGAAAATGGCCCATTGGGATGAGGAGTTTAAATACGGGTTTACGGAGGCCTCCGATGCGGATTACGACTCCATCCGTAAGATCCTTAAGGAGATCTCTCCTGACCGGAATGTAACGGGGAGGATCCAGGATTGATGCAATTTCATCCCTTTCAAACCCTGCAGGGGAGATTCACACTCTACCTTTCGATCCTTCTCATTGTCGTGATCTCTATCCTTTCCTATCGGGCGATCTCGATGCAACAGGTTCTTTTAAAAAATGCTATCGTTCGGGAAGGCAAAGCCCTGGCCGAATCCCTGGCCATCTCCTGCACGAATACAATGCTCTATGAAGAAATCGGTCTGGTGGAAGAGGGAGGGTTGCTCGACAATTATATTTCAGACCTTATTGAGAGAAGAGACCT
Source organism: Deltaproteobacteria bacterium (assembly GCA_020059605.1). GTDB lineage: Bacteria > Desulfobacterota > BSN033 > BSN033 > UBA1163 > RBG-16-49-23. The sequence continues at coordinate 38,706 of JAGVBT010000106.1, read as the reverse complement.
TGATATCGTCTATGCGATGATCCTCGACCCGAAAGGGGAGGTGGTGGCTCATAATAGCCTCAGGGAGGTCGGTCAGGTCTATCAGGATGAGGTTTCCTTAAAAGCGCTTGCTTCCTGGAGCACACTTATCCAGGATCCATCCCCTCATCTTCTTGACATCTCCACTCCATTGGCCATTTCAACCAAACGTTGGGGAACCCTCAGGATCGGTTTCTCTCTCGAAAGCCTAAGAAGGGAAACAGCCTCGCTCCTCTTCAAATATATTCTCTACACCTCGCTTTTTATCCTGATTTCGATTGCTACGATTGCCATTCTCTTCGGGTTTATCACGAATCCGTTGAAATTGCTGTCCAGGGAGATGGACAGGGTGACCACAAACGAGGATCTCCCATCTATCCGGGTTGATCGCAGGGATGAGATCGGCGCCCTGCAGAGAAGTTTCTATGAAATGGTGAAGAGGATCAGGGAGGGCGAAAAGGAGAGGGAACGAACACAAAAAAATCTCCTTCTTACCGAGAAGATGGTCGCCATCGGGAAGTTGACGGCCGGGGTCGCCCATGAGATTAATAATCCTTTAGGAGGGATCCTGAATTGTATTTACCATTTTAAAAAAGGGGGCCAACCCATAGAGAAGCAGATACAGTATCTCGATCTCATGGAGAATGGGATTAAAAGAATTCAAAAGACCGTTGTCAATCTCCTGGAATACGCCCGGAATCCGAACCTGGAAAAGACTCCGACCAATTTCAGCTCTTTAATCGAAAGAACACTCAGCCTTTTAGAGTTTCAGATTCACAAAAATCAGATCAACGTGGAGCAGGAGATACTGGCAACTCTTCCTGAAATCAGGGTGGATAGTGACCAGATGGGGCAGGTCCTGGTTAACACCCTCTTAAATTCGATCCAGGCAATGCCGAATGGAGGGGCCATCAAAGTGAGTTTGAAAACAGCGGATGAACGGCTGATCTTAACCATTTCGGACACGGGACAGGGCATCCCAGAAGAGATCCTACCCAAAGTGTTCGATCCCTTTTTCACCACCAAGGGGGAAGGGCAGGGGACAGGGCTCGGACTCTGGCTCAGCCAGGGAATTGTTGAACGGCACGGAGGTATGATTCAACTGTTCAGCCAGGAAGGGAAGGGAACAACCGTTGAAATTCAACTCCCCGTTTCGTAGAGCCTGAAAGGGAAAAAATATTGCGGAAAGCATAGGAGTCGGTATGAGAGATGAGAAGGAGCCACGGGTGGGAGAACCGATAAAGATACTCGTGATCGATGACGAACCCTTGATGAGAATCACGATTCATGATGCACTGGCATCGGAGGGCTATACCGTTGAAAGCGCAGAAACCGGACAGAGAGGAATCGACCTTCTCCACGAACATCTATGGGATATCCTCCTTACCGATCTGAAGCTTCCCGACAGGGATGGGATCCAGATCCTCAAAGAAGTGAAAGCCCTGGACCTCTCCACTCAAGTCATCCTGATCACCGCCTATGGTTCTATCGATTCTGCTGTGACGGCGATGAAAGAAGGAGCAAGCGACTATCTGACCAAGCCCTTCTCCATGGATGAACTCTTCCTCATCATTAAACGGCTCCTGCGAATGAAACAGTTGGAGGAGGAGAATGTCCGGCTACGGAAGAAGATAGAAGAACGGTTCGGTCTGGAAGGATTGGTTGGGAAAAGCTCCCAGATGGAAAAGATTTACCAGTTGATTGAAACTGTTTCGCAGACGGACACCACTGTTCTCATCTATGGTGAGAGCGGCACTGGAAAAGAGATGGTTGCCAATGCCATCCATCTCCAAAGCCCGAGAAAGAACGGTTCTTTCATCAAGGTCAATTGTTCAGCCCTTCCGGAAACCCTTCTCGAAACCGAACTCTTCGGGCATGAAAGGGGAGCCTTTACCGGCGCCTTCCGGCAAAGAAAAGGACGATTTGAGATGGCCCATGGCGGGACCCTCTTTCTCGATGAAGTGGGTGAGGTTTCTTCCGCCGTCCAGGTGAAACTGCTTCGCGTCCTTCAGGAAAGACAGTTTGAGAGAGTGGGCGGAAATGAAACGATCTCGGTTGATGTCCGTTTGATCTGCGCCACCCAAAAGGATCTGAAAGAGGAGATCCGGAAAGGCTCCTTTCGTGAGGACCTCTACTATCGTTTGAATGTCGTCCCCGTTCTTCTCCCTCCTTTAAGAGAGAGGCGTGAAGATGTCCTGCTCCTGGCCGAACATTTCATCGGCAAGTTTTCCCAAAAAATGGGAAAGGACATCGCCGGCCTCTCCGCGGAAGCGAAGACTCTTTTGCTGAGGTATTCCTTTCCCGGAAATATCAGAGAACTTGAAAATATGCTGGAACGGGCCATTGCCCTGATCAAGGGAAAGCTGATTGAAGCCCAAGATCTCCCGGAGGAGGTATGCGGACAAGCAACGCCGATCCGAGACCTCTGTGAAAAGATTCAAGGGTCCAAACCTCTTGCCACCGCGGTCAACCTCTTTGAGAAAGAGTATATCCAGAATGTTCTGGAGAAGACAAAAGGGAAGAAGGGCCAGGCCGCTGAGATGCTGGGAATTTCAAGAAAGACCCTTTGGGAAAAGATCAAGGAACTCGAGATCGAGATATGAAGAAGACATGATAAGCTTTACCGTTTCAGTCCCGAATCCCTCAATATCTTCTGCAAAAATATTTCCGCCACTCCCAAGGCGCCCTCCCGAAGATGAACAATCTCGGAGGTCCGATCTTTTTTGATTTTGACGACGATAAAATAAGGAGTTCTTACCTCTCCGAGGTGCTTATGAATTTTAAAGTCCGGATCCGGGAAGAGGGGAAACGGGACGCCATGTTGGTTTTTAAACGTATTGACTTCGAGGACTGAATTCCCCGCACCGATGCCGATCATTTTAATCCTGTCCTTAATGTCCGGGATCTGCTCAATGATTTGATAGAGGGCGTTGACTTCCGGCGCCGAAGCCTGGCACTGCGGACAGTAGAGACTGAAGATTTCAATCAGAATAACGGTGGTTCGGATCTGGTGAATTCTAAATGGTCCCTGACCGGAGACTCCAAGATAACTCTTTTCTCCAGCCTCTTTGGGGAACGGAAGGCGGATCGCGGGCAGTCTTCCCCCTATTCGGAGAGGCGTGCCGGCTGCTGACGCCGAATGGACGACCCACAGCGAAAATAGAAGAAATCCTAAGAAAGGTTTGGACGTTTGAATAAACCTTCGCATGATACCTTTCACTTTTTTATCGGCCTGCTTACCGGGAAGCATCCGGGAAAGGGGGCAAAGAAGTGGGAGTGTTTTCCGGCGCCTCCCGCAATCACGACATGCAACTCTTCAGGCCTTAAGGTTATGGGAATAGGGGTGTCGGAGGTAACCGGTCCGAACTTTTTGATCAGGAGATCGACGTTCGGACAACCCTTGGGCCAGGCCGAGAACGGGATCCTCGCCTGTTCCCAGAACGCCTTCCGGAATCGCTCCTTGGTCCATCCGGCACCTGCCACGAGCTGGGCATGCTCGGGCCCAAGAGCGATGATATGGGGTTGATCCATCTGGCTGATCCAGCAGGGCCCCCCGATGCTTAACAACGGCGACACAAGATAGGACCACCATCTCAGATGTTCTTCAGGTGAAATGCTCCAGTGATCTATGTTGTCCACCGGAGGATAGACTCCCATCACCGTTACGAGACTTTCCGTCTTTTCAAATCCCCTGTCCACATGATAGGGGGTCCAGCCCTTGGGGAGAGCCAATTGATTTTCACCGAAAATCCAGGCCACGAAATCCCCTGGCCCTCCGAGTAATGACTTATCGGGCGTTGGCGGTTTTGATCCTCCCACGATATCGGCGATCAAGTTGATGGCGTATCCAATGGAGGCATTCGCCTGATGGCCCGATCCGGCAGCCCCCTGCCGGGATCCAATTCCAATGTCGTAGATGATGGGGCCGTTCACAATCACCAGAACCGCACTCGTAGCCGTTGTGGTCGTCAAACCGCGCCAGTTGGCTTTTGGGTCGAAAAGGGCTTCCAGGGCAGCAATCAGGACCGGCATGTATTCGGGCCTGCATCCCGCCATGACCGCATGAATAGCCACCATTTCAATGGTCAGGGCGCCCATTCTCGGCGGGACCATTCCCAGGAGATCATCAGGCTTTCGGTTTGTCCCTTTTAACATCTTCGTTACGCGCTCAGGAGTTGGAGGAATAAGCGGAAGTCCGATGGAAAACCCTTTATCCAAGAAATATTGATTAAGCTCTGCGATCGTCCCCTCAAATGTTAACTTCCGGGCCGGATAGATCGGTTTCATGGGAGGCAGCGTGGCTTCGGGTTTCCACTCCGTGGCAGCTTTCAGGATGAAAGGAAACGCCCTGTCTGCTTTTTCTCTTATTTCCGTTAAGGGAATCATCCCCATCGGATGGGGAACGACGACAAAGCTGAGATCGGCGGCGCCTTTGCCCACCGATGTATCTTTTGCCAGGGAATTAAATTCTGAACTTGAAATCGTCACCGTAGGAATACCCAATACCTCAAGATTGAGCTGGTCAACGACCAGCCATGACGTGCAGGCCCCTCAGTCCGATTGGGCTCCGATGACGAGGTCAGGGTTGAATTTCGCAATCGCTCTTGCGAACTCCTGGCTCCGTTCCTGGCTCCCGGCAATCGGGTCCACTGTTTCCGGGGCAACTTCCCAGGATTTGATCACTTTTATATTCTTCACGCTATCCACAAGCAATTCGGCAATTCTTTCGAGGAATTTGTCTCCATTGTGCTTGCCGTTCCAGCGAAGCATGATGGTCTTTCCCTCCAGTGTGGCGGGATGGGGATTGATCTTCATGGGTTCAATTTTAATGACACCCCCGGGGTTTAAAAACTCCCACTTCTGTTTCGTCTCCCTGGCTGACGAGATTGATAAAGGGATAAGCAAACAGCAAATTGTAGAGATGAGAAACACTGTTTTCTTTAAAAAGTTTTTTTTCATCTTCATTCTCCTCCGACCAATCATTATATATTATGTTTCCTATTTGTACTTTTTGTTACAAAGTCGGAACATTCAATAATTTACAAATAAAACAAATAGTTGTCATTGTTATCTGTGAACGCGTTACGCTTTCGTAACAAAATGATACGTTCGGTTATACTCTTTAATCTAAACAAATGTTTAATATCATTATAGTTTTTTTTAACCTATTTTGGAATGTATCTTGCAAAAATGATTCCATGCTGGGACCATAATAGGGTTTGAGGACGGATTAATTGGGGATGGTCCTTTCACCTTCCTTCCATCCTCCTTATAATATCCGCCCCCACTGCTTGGGGGGGAGTTGCCTGACTCCCCTCCCTCAGCATTTATCCTGCCCCATTTGTTATCTCAGGATAAACCGCAAACCCGGATCGTGACCCAAGTATAAGAAGATTATAGATCAGATCACCGTAGAAGGAGGTTCTTATGGCTGTTTCAAGAAGAGAGTTCATGAAGTTGAGTGGAGCAGGTGCGATTGCATTATTGTTTGGAGATCAGTTCAGAGCCTTTGAAGTCCTTGCACAGGAAAAGGCGCTCGACACCAAAATCGTCCATACCGTCTGCCAGGTATGCAGCGGCGGATGCGCCATGAAGGCTTATGTCAGGGAAGGCCGCCTCGTTGAATTAAGGGGAAATCCCGATGACCAAATCAGCCGGGGAATCCTATGCGTGAAAGGCATCTCGGCCATCCAGTGGCTCTACGATCCGGACCGGATCAAGTTTCCCCTGAAACGGACCAATCCCGAGAAGGGAATCGGCGTCGATCCCCAGTTCGTAAGGATCTCCTGGGATGAAGCCTATTCCACGGTTGCCAAGAAATTCAACGAGTATAGAGAGAAGTTCGGTCCGGAATCCATTGCTTTTATCATGAGACCACAAGGCTTTGCACAACGCCTTGCCAAAGCAATAGGAACGCCGAACTATATCTCCCACCACAACACCTGTTATACCACCCAGGAGGTTGTTTGGGGAGCGACCGTCACCGGAAAAGGCAAACCCTGGACACAGGACTACGCCAATGCGAAATATATCCTCTCCTTCGGATGGGATATGCCAGGTAAGGCAAAGAATATGCAGACCCAGAACTTCCTTAAAGCCATTGATAAAGGGGCCAAAGTAACGGTCCTTGATCCCCGATATACTCCGACCGCTACCAAGGCCAACCTCTGGATCCCGATCAAACCCGGGACGGACCTGGCTTTTGCCTTAGCCATGATCAATGTGATCATTACACAAAATCTTTATGACAAACAGTTTGTCAATGACTTCACGACCGGATTCGATGAAGTGAAGGAGTTTATCAAACCCTATACCCCTCAATGGGCTTCCAAGATTACAGAGGTTCCTGCCGCGACCATAGAAAAGGTGGCCAAGGAATTTGCGGCAAATAAACCCGCCGTGATCGCCACCCATAAGCGAGATGCCGCCGGGCCCAACTATGCCAATTCCTGGCGGTTGGCACATGCCCAGGTGATTCTCATGGGTCTGGTTGGGACAATTGACCGATTGGGCGGTCATATTATGGAAAGAATGCCTAAATTTCCATCTCTCGATTCAGTCTTTCCCCCTCCGCCCTATCCGAAACCCAAGGCAGCCCGGGTTGACGGGATGGAAAAATTTCCTCTCTTGCTGAAGACAGGGAAAGGGTCCTTCAGCACTTTTCACCGCGCTGTCCTTGAGGGAAAACCCTATCCGATCAAAGCCGCCCTTGTGAGAAAACATAATGTTTTCGCTTTTCCGGATGCCCCCAACATGGTAGAAGCATTGAAGAAACTCGAATTCATGGTGGTTCTCGATGTCCACCCCTCCGAGATGATTCAACTGGCGGACATCGTTCTTCCGGATCATCATCCTCTTGAGGGAAGCGCCATCAGCGGCCGACAGTATTTCGGCCTCTATCCCCAGGTGGCCATCCAGCAACCCGTGATAAAACCACTTTATGAAACCAAAGGATTTCGAGCAATCATTCCCGATATCGGAAAGGCCATGGGGCTTGGAGACTATTTCAAGGATGTTTCTCCGGGTGCCTATGATGAGGCCTGTTTGAAAGCCAATGGCACTTCGATGGAAGAGCTGAAAAAATCTCCCAATGGCCTCTGGGGGGAAGCCAAGCCCTTTGTCCCGACAAAAGAGTTCAATACCCCTTCGAAGAAGATCGAGCTTTACGCATCCGAGTTTAAGAAATACGGTTATGATCCTCTTCCGGCATGGAAAGAGAAGAAAGCAAAGGTGTCAAAAGAATATCCTCTCTATTTTGTCACCACCCGGCCCTCTGTTTTCATCCATTCGACTCTTCAGAACCTTGAATATAACATCCAGGTTTATCCGGAGAATCAATGTTTCATCAATACGGAGACAGCCAAGAAGCTTGGTGTGAAGAACGGCGACTACGTTATGGTGGAATCACCGGTCAACAAGATTAAAGTCAAGGCCAAGGTGACAGAGGGGATACGGCCCGATACGGTTTGCGTGGATCATGGATTCGGCCACTGGAGCAAGGGTATGACGAAAGCCTATGGCAAGGGTTCCAATGAGGGCGATCTCATCGCTGCCCAGTCTGCCCAGGAGATGCTCGATGCCAACGATCCTACCATGTCGGAAAATATGAATGATCTCTGCGTTAAAGTATATAAAGCTTAATAAGGGCAAGATGAACCGTTCAATGGCGCGAAGCAATATTTACAACAATCTCTCTCTTTGCTACACCTATCCAAACGAGGATGTCTGTTCCTGGATGATGGGGATGGATTGGATTGAAGAGATGAGGAAAGGGTTCGGTGCCCTGACGGATGAAAATTTTGAAGAATATTTCGAGACTTTCAGAAAACACCTTTCAGGGCAAAAAGAGGAAGTCAGCCTTGAGATGTCCCGAGAGTATACAAGGCTCTTTATTAATGGATTTCCCAAGGTTGTTGCTCCACCCTATGGTTCGGTCCACCTGGAAAAAGACGGGCTTGTGTTCGGCAAGACCACTTCGGGGGTGCTCCAATTTTATCATGAGGCCGGCTTTACTTTGAAGGAAGACATTGGTGACCTTCCCGACCACATTGCCCATGAGCTTGAATTCATGAGAATCCTGACAGGCCGGGAGGCCGAGACTGCAGGGACAGAAAAGGTGCGCTTAGAGGAAATTCAAATGGATTTCCTGTCTCAATATCTCCTGTCCTGGGTCCCGGCTTTCTGTAAAAGGATAAGGGAAGAGAGCACGTCTGTTTTTTACCGGGCTCTTGCCGATCTGACAGGTGAGTTTATGCATTTGGAAAAAAATTACCTGGGAGTTCCCGAAGAGGTGAATTCCCATAGAATTATGGATTCTGAAATCAGAGGAGGTTGAACATGGCAAAACGATACGCAATGGTGATTGATTTGAAAAGGTGTGTTGGGTGCAATGCCTGCACGGTTGCCTGCAAACAGGAATGGCCTGACAAGGTCCCGCCCGGAGAATTTCGGTCCAAAGTGCATGAGATCGAGAGCGGGAAGTACCCCAGTGTTTCGATGGTTTTCAGGAGAACAGCCTGCATGCATTGCGCCGATGCTCCGTGTGTGAAGGCGTGCCCCGTAGAACCGGTAAAAGCTTCACGAAAAACACCGGAAGGCATCACGATCGTCGATGAGAAGCTCTGTATCCAGTGCGGCGCCTGCGTCGATGCCTGTCCCTATAAAGTGCGCTATATGAACACGGACAATAAGGTCAACGACAAGGCCGATTCTTGCAATTTCTGTTATCCCCGCCTTCAGAGAGGGGAGAAACCTGCCTGCACGATCAATTGCGTCGGGCATGTTTTTACATTCGGGGACATAAAAGACCCGGAGATTCAGAAGAAGTTAAAAACGGCAAAACCCCTCAAACCCGAATTAAAAACCAAGCCCTCCGTCTATTATATCCCGTTCGGAAATCGAAAGTGGGATACGTTATAAATAAAAAAAGGGGACAGGCTACTTTTTTAACCATTTTGTAAATCCAGTGAAGAGAAAAAGTAGCCTGTCCCCTTTTTTTAGGCGATCAGGTCGGGCCGGGGGATTTCGAATTCGCAGGGGACCCCGGTCTGGCAGAGGCCGCAGGCAGGTGGAGGGTTCTGTAAACCATAGCTGAGCCGTTTTGATTTTAACGGTTCGGAATTGATGTATTCGTTGCATTTATCCTTATCGTGGCCTTCCTCTGTGATGGCCCCGGCAGGACATCTCGGCATACACTTCCCGCATTTCTCATTTCTAAAAAGAAGACAGTTCTCTTTATGGTGGCTGAATGTCCTCTCGCTCGGGGTTAGTTTCAGGAGGGTAACGACGCTTCCTATCCGGACCGCCATCCCTTTTGGGGTAATCAATCCATCGTTCAGGCTGAACGTTCCGAGGCCGCAGGTGTAGGCCACATGGCGCTCGGACCAGGGGGAAGCCCACCCCGCCTTCTCGTCCCGGAAGTATCGGAAGTCTGGCATCAGGAGCGGGGCGACCGCCACAAAACCTAAATCCTCCAGAAACCCCACAACGTGTCTTCTCAAGGCGCCATTACAGGCCTCGCCGTAATCCCTCGTATAGGTCCAGAGCTTCGAGGGAAATTTTTCTTCTTTGCGATTGCTTTTCCGGGTGTCCTCTGAGGCAGGCAAGATCCATGAAATCACGCTGATCTGTTCCACCTCCGGGAGAAAAAGTCCTCTCCCTTTCTCCTTTAAGGCAGCGGTGATGATTTCTCTCGGAGTGAGGTGGAATGAACCAATCAGCGACTTGAATTGGAAAAAAAGCGGATCGGCTCCCGAGGCAAACCCGACCAGGGGTTCTTCCCAGTAAGCTCTGTTGTCCAGTTGAGTTCTCCGGTTCTGGTTATTCTCGTTGATGAAGTTTTTAATGAGCTGTTCCAGCACCTGATTCGGATTCTTGAGGAAGACGACTTTTTCTTCTTTCGTCATGGATTTCTCCTGATATGGTTTGCTTGAGTTACTTGGGTTAACCCAACAAACCCAACGAACCCAATGAACCCAATGAACTCAATAACCCCTTCAATCTTTCTCAAACTCCTCGGAATCGAAGCCCCCTTTTTCATGGAACCCTTCCAGTTTGCAACGATATTCATCGATGGCCAGTCTTAACGCATCCTTGGCCAGGGTGAAGCAGGGGATTTTCTCTTTCGGCAACTGGGAGAGAACTTCCATGGAGGTCTCCTCCGATATCTTGAGGGCCTCATCGAGCGTGGCCCCCTTGATCCTCTCCGTCAAAATGGAACTGGTTGCGATGGCCGCCCCGCATCCGAAGGTTTTGAAGGAGGCTTCGGTGATCTTCTCTCCATTCACTTTGATAAACATCTGCATGATATCGCCGCAGGTGGCATTGCCCACGGTTCCCACGCCGTCGGCATCAGGGATTTCTCCAAGATTTTTTGGGTTCTGAAAATGTTCGATTAAAAATTTCGGATATTTTGCCATTATTGCTCCTTACCGGGGGTGTTTTTGCTGTTCTGATCCTTCAATCGTTCCAACCGCTTGACCCTTTCTTCCAGTTTACTGTGGAGCTGGAGCAGCATCTTCATGATATCGGATAAGGGGTCAGGAATGTTCCCGTGTTCAAAGTCGAGCGCTTCCTTTTCAGGGGTCAGGGATTCGATGATGCGCCCCGGCACACCCACTACGGTGGCACCAGGAGGAACTGATTTCACCACCACGGACCCAGACCCGATTCTTGCCCTGTCGCCGACGGTAATGGCGCCGAGGATCGTCGAGTTGGAACCTACAATGACCCGGTTTCCCAGGGTAGGGTGGCGTTTCTTCTTTTCGAGGGTGGTGCCTCCGAGCACCACTCCTTTATAAATCAGGCAGTCCTCGCCGATCTCGGTCGTCTCTCCGATGACCACCCCCATGCCGTGGTCGATGAAGAGCCGCCTGCCGATTTTTACGCCAGGATGAATCTCGATGCCGGTGATCCAGCGGCTGAAATGAGAGATCAACCGGGCAAGGGTATACCACCTCCGATGATAGAGGGCATGGGCGACGCGGTGGAACCAGACGGCATGGAGCCCCGGATAGCAGAGAAGGATCTCCACATAATTTTTGGCGGCAGGGTCTCTCTCCCTGATGGTCTGGATGTCTTCCTTCAATCGCTCGAACATGAAGCCATTGATCCCCCGGCGGGAGGTTATCCTTTAACAACTCATTCTAACTGAACAATTAGAATAAAAACAATGGATCCCCCGATTTAATCATGGCGCTTCGGTGAGGGCAGGGGAGGGATTTTACAAATCGATGTCTTTACTGTTTTGAGACCGTTAATACCATGGAATGCGGAGGAGGCGATGCTCCGCTGGAGGTCAGCGGGGCTAAGGGTTCATTTTTTGATAAAGGCGATTTTCTCGTCGAATCCCTTCCAGAAGGCTTCGTCAACCTTCTTCCAGTTTTCTCCCCAGCGGGTATTAAAAAATCCTCCAAGGTTTTCCAGGAGTCGGCCCCACCCGGGCAGATACTCATACCTCAGCACATCTTCCAGGAAGGGGACCACCTCTCCCAATTTCTCCTTGGGCAGGTAGGCCCTTGCTCCCGATTCGATGGATTGCTTCAAAGATTCCGTATTTAAAGCGTGGGCGGTGAGCATGACGACGGGGAAATGGCGGCTGACGGCCAGGTTCAGCAGATCAAACCCCCGGACCCCCATGATGTCCAGAATCACAAGATCATAAGTGAGCGTCATCATCCTCTCTACCGCTTCCTGGTAGGTGGTTGCCTTATCGAAACGGCATTGAGGAGCGGCCTCTTTGATCTCTTCCTCCAGAACCGTCAGTACATCCGGTTCATCATCCACGGCGAGGATCAGTTTATTGTTTAGCAAAGATTCTTTCACGGTGGGTCCCTCCTTCTCCATTTTCGATCATTGCACCACGGCTTCTAAATCTTTCCCCATTCCTGCCATTTCAGGCCGGTCTTCTTTTCCCAATCCGACTCAAAGTGGATATCAAAAAAACCTTTCAATTTCTCCATCAGTTTTTTCCATCCGGGGAGATACTCCAGCTTTAACGCATCCTCGAGGAAAGGAACGATCTCTCCCAGTTTCTCCTTGGGGAGATAGGCCCTTGCCTTCATGTCGAAGGAACGCTTCAGGGCTTCCGGGTTCAGGGCGTGAGCGGTTAGCATGGCCACGCGGAAGTTGCGGCTCACGGCCAGCTCCAGGAGTTCGAAGCCCCGGACTCCCATGATGTCGAGGATCACGATATCATAGGTGTTGGATTTTAATTTCCCCGCGGCTTCTTCAAACGTGGAAGCCTTTTCAAACATACAATCCGGGGCGGCCGCCAAAATCTCCTCTCCGAGGACAGTTAACACATCCGGTTCGTCGTCGACCGCCAGAATCCTCTTGCCGTTCAATATGGATGTTGTCATCTCCCAACCATTCCTTCCTGTTAAAATTTACGATCCCGGTACTCCAGGTGTCCACCTCCGTGGATTATTGCGGACCGTTTTTCCACACTACCTATAGATGAAACCGCGAACCCTGTCAAGTAAAAAATAAAAAAATCTCTTGACAGAGGCCCCTATTTTTCGTAGTATGGGTAACCCCATAAACGGCTCAAGTTCTCTTCCCAACCATGTGGGGAATCCTTTTTTACGACAACAGGTCAAGGAGGGATTGTGATGGCAAAATCGATTCTTGATGGCAAGAAGATCCTGGCGGTTGACGATGAACCCGACGTATTATCTGTTCTGGAAGAGGAAATCCTGGGGGCCTGCCCGAACGCAACGCTCGACAAGGCGACTTCCTACCAGGGAGCCGCCGATTTGTTGAAATCCGAGAAATACGACCTGGTGATTCTCGATATCATGGGTGTCCGGGGCTTCGATCTCCTCGATCTGGCTGTCAACCGCGATCTTCCTGTCGTTATGCTTACGGCCCACGCCCTGAACCCGGAGTCCCTGAAGCGTTCCTTTGAAATGAAGGCCCGTTCCTATCTCCCGAAGGAAAAGTTGGGAGAGATCGTTCCCTTCCTTGAGGACATCCTCGAAGAGAGCGATGTTTCCTCCGGGTGGGGAAGAACGATGAAAAGGCTGGATAATTATTTCGAAAAATCCTGGGGAGCTGATTGGGGGAAATCCGACTCAAAATTCTTTCAGGATTTTAATACGACCATCGGCCGCATCAAATTGTAAAGGCCCATCCACAACAGGGAATCATTTAAAAATAAGCGTAACATACAAAGGATGTTGATCGATTGAAAGCTCTTTCCGGAGGCCGAGGGATCCTGGATGAAGACACCGGTCAGTCTTTCGAAGATCTTGTCCCCTGATTTGCCCCCCATTGTCCACCGGTCCCATCTCTTCGACCTGCTCGAAAAAAATAGGGATAAAAAATTGATTCTCGTTCTGGGCCAGACGGCCCAGGGAAAAACAACCCTGGCCGCCTCCTATGTCCGGCAATCGAAAATTCCCTCTGCCTGGGTCAATCTAGGGCAAGAGGACTCGGACCCTGTGAACCTGTTTCTGGCGATTGTCCATGCTTTTCAGTACGCCCTGAAGGATCTCGATCTTTCAGATCTTCTGTCTTACCCGTCCATCCCCACAGGCGGCAGAGAAGAAATGCTTCTCTACCGGGAATGGACAAGCGCTCTCTCTGAATATATCCATAGTCCGATTCGGTGCATCCTTGACGGCCTGGATCGGCTTGCCCACGATTCCCCTGTTTACAGGTTTCTGCAGGTTTTTGTCGATGCCCTTCCGCCTCACGCACAGATCTTTTTCCTTTCCCGGGGAATGCCGCCTCTTTCCTTCGACTTTCAAACCCTTAAGATGAGACAGGCCGCCTTCATCTTAAAGAATGGTGACCTTGCTTTTACCAGAAGAGAAATCAAAGAGTTTTTCTATAAATTGCGTAAAATCAACTTCGATCCGGACCAGTTGGAAAAGATCCATTCGGCCACGGGAGGATGGGTGGGTGGACTCATTTTGCTTTCGGAGTCGCTTAGCCGGTTTCCGGAAGCGATGAGGAAAAGTTTTATTGCCCGGGATCTTCCTGACCATTTCAAGAACGAGGTCTTCCAATATTTCGGAAGGGAGATTTTCGATGCACAACCGGGGAAGGTTCAGGAGTTCTTATTAAAATCTTCCCTCATCGATCTCATTGATTCCGGTTTCATAAAGGAATTTACCGGGACGGACAATGCCGAGGAAATCCTTCGCGATCATGTGAGAAAAAATCTTTTCGTTCAATCATTCTATGACGAAAAGAAAGGGTGGCTCTTCCGCTACCATCAAATGTTTCGTGATTTTTTACAGGCTAAATTAAAGGTTAGCATCGGAGAAGAAGAAAGGGCTTCCCTGTGTTTTAAAGCGGCAACCCTCTATGAGAGAAGAAATGAGCAGGAAATGGCAATTCATTATTTTCTCGAGGCCGGGGCTTTCGAAAATGCGGCTTTAGCGATCGAACGAATCGGGCTCGATTTATTAAAGACCGGCAGGACGGGAGATCTCTCCCAGTGGATTCAATCCCTTCCGGAGAAACTCATCCAGGAAAATCCCTGGCTTCTCTATTATCGCTCCATGGTTGGACGCTTCACGGGGACCGAAGAAGACCTTAACAGTCTTCAAAAAGCCCTTTCCCTTTTCGGCAAAAAAGAAGAGGTCCGGGGACTTCTTCTCTCACTGGCCCTCCTGATCGAAACTTCCATCTTAAGAGGGCGTGCTATGATTCCCCTGCCTGTTTTGATTGAGCGGGCGGAGGAATTGCTGGGCCTGCCAGAAACGGAACCCTATCCTTACGAGAAGGCGGTTCTTTGGCACCAGATGGGTTTTGGACTTACTTACCGGAACGGGGACCCCAGGAAGGGCTTCTATGCTTGCCAGAATGCTTATTGGATATCGAGAAAGTTAGATGACACTCCCCTTCGGATTCATGCCCTGGTCAATGCCGTGCACGCTCTTTGCTGGCTCGGAGAATTCAAACTTGCCGAGAGCAAAATCAAGGAGCTCGAAAAACTGATTGGAAAACACCCCGATTCCAGCGTGCGGGTCCTTTATCAATTAAGTCGCTGTGAATTTACGCTTTTTAAGGGAGACTTCAAGGAAGCGGAAGAAATCATTACTACCACAAAGAACGAGGCCGAGCGGCATGGCCTGACCTACCTGTTCCCTGTTACCATGGTCTATGACCTCATGTTAAAGCCCCATCTTGAACAATACAGAGAGGCTGAAGAGGTTGGAGCCCGCCTGATGGATTTCGCGAATTCCACGGGTCATCCCAACAATAAAGGCGATGCCTTGTTGTATCTTGGCCGGAACTTTTATTTTGAAGGAAATTATGAAAAAGCAAAAGACTTGCTGGACCGATCCTTTCAAATTTTATGTTCAGCGGAGGTTCGATCGGAATACCACTTGCACCTCATTACCGTTTTAAGCGGTTTCATCGCCTCCCATCTCCCGCAAAATGAGAACCTTGAAAGAGATCTTCAAACGACTTTGAATTATCTTCTTTCTTTATCCAGTAATATTGCCTTGGATGCCCATTTTGCGATGGCCCTCCTGAAACACAGCCAGGCCCGTGATGAGGAGGTCATCCCACATCTTGAAGCCGGGCTGAGGATTGCAGAAGAAAAACGAATTGATAACTTCACGATGACAAGCCCACGTGACCTCCTGCAGGTATGCATCCTTGCTCTGACCCTGGAGGTGAGGGGCGCCGTTGAGTATGCAACCCATTTGCTCAACACCCGCCTGGCTCCCCTGGCCGAGCAGGAATTGAAAAAATTCAAAAATTACCCTATTGTGAAAATTCGTAATAAAATCAATGAGATTCGGAAAACAATTCACCGATCAAAAGTCCTTCGCCTTCGCATTCAAACCCTGGGCCGTTTCAGGGTATTTCGCGGGGAGTCTCCCATCGAAGAAAAGGAATGGGTTCGACAGCAGCCCAAACAGCTTTTGAAAGTCATCCTGTCTCATGGAACGGGAGTGATTCCCAAGGGAGTTCTCATCGAGGTCGACCCTCTTCTGGAAGAGTCGTATCAAAAACTAATGACCCTTTATGCCACAAGGGGCATGAACAACGAAGCGCTTGCGGTCTATGAAACCTGCAAAAGAGTCCTCAAAAAGGAACTCAAGACCCGGCCGGACCCCATGACGGAAGCCATTTATAAAAACATCCTGGAAAGTCTGAATAAACAGTGATGTTACAGATGCCTGTTAAATTGAAGGCCCTGAAGCGAATCCGGGGCGCCCAGCCCTTTCCCGCATTCAAAGAGGTTCTGGACACCCTGCTGACCCCGTAAAAATGTTCTTCGGGCTAACCCCTCCCCACCTCCCCTTAAGTGGCTGTGTCGTAATTCCCTTTTTTAGGTAGCCGCAGGCTTTAGCCTGCGGGCAACTTGCTAAAGGAAGGGGAGACTGGGTGGGGTTCCCCTGTTTCCTATTTGACAAAACATCAGGGAGATGAGATAAAGAGACGGGGGGAAAGTGAAGAAATGATTCCATTACAGAAAAAAATCTATCAATCCATGCCTCCCGAGAAGAAGCTCCGGATTGCTTTAAGGCTTTATTATTCGGCCAGGCGATTGAAGGCGGCCGCTCTCCATCAGCATTACCCGGGCTGGACCGAACAAGAAATTGAAAAAAAAGTTCGGGAAATTTTCCTCTATGCAAGAACCTAACCTGTTTAACCTATTTATCTCCCGGCTGAATAAAATGGGCGTCCGTTACATGGCCACTGGGGCGGTTGCTGTGATCATCTATGCGGAACCGCGTTTAACACAGGATATTGACCTGGTCATAGAGCTGAAGACAGAGGAAGCTCGGAAAATCATAGAAGCCTTTCCACCCGAGGAATTTTACTGTCCTCCCGAGGAGAGCCTTCGGGTGGAGATTCATCGTCGAATCAGAGGCCATTTTAATATCATCCACCTCGAGACTGCATTTAGAGCGGATTGTTATGTCATGGGAGACGATCCGCTTCATCACTGGGGAATGTTAAACCGAAAAAAAGTAAATTTTGAAGGGGAATCCATCTGGGTGGCTTCCCCGGAGTATGTCATTTTGAGGAAGCTTGAATATTTTAGAGAAGGCGGATCAGAAAAACATTTATGGGATATCGCCGGCATTCTTACCATCTCCGGTGATCGGATCGATTTCGGTCAACTTCTCGAGAAAATTAAGACATACGGCTTGGAACAGGAATGGGAGAAGGCTCAGCGGTTGTCTCAGTAATAAGTTTTAACAACCTCAATTGAGTTCAGGACTTATTTTATTGATATCATCCCCCGCCTTCATTTCCTCTGCTCTGCGGGCAATTAAACTGTGAACGAACTTTCGATCCTCCCATTAAGATAAGGGGAGGCTTGGTGGGGTTATTTCCTCTTTATCCCCATTTTACCCGATTTGACACCTCCATTTTGGACACCAAAAATAAAAATTTAAAAAGAGAAGTGGGAAACCTTTTCCACTTCTTGATTACCTCGTTATATCAATAAGATAGCCCCATTTTTAAAAAATCCCCCCCACTCATTCCGGTTACTTTTTGGTTACCTCCCCGTGATATAAGGGAGGGCAATTTAAGAGGGTCAGGAATTAGGGGGATGACTGGGTGAAGTCCGACCCAACATTCTTTCAGAATTTTAATACAACCATCGGACGCATCAAGCTGTAGAGGTTTGTATACACGATAGCTTTAATAATTGGTTGAGTCTTTAAATATTTTATACATAGTTTTCACGCCGGATTCAGGATAGGTATTTGATGCAATAAGGGAAGATTTGCAAAATATTCTGTAAAGGAGGGGACAAAATGAAAAACATTCGCATGGTATCAAGAAGAAGGGGCTACTTGGGGAGGACGGTTTTTCGCAGAGGGATGGTTATGGTGGTATTGGCAGTCGTTACGGTTCTTGCATTTGCACAAACGTTACCAGCACAAAACTGCCCGATAACTCAAATAACAAAAACAGAATGGCCGGGAGCGATAAATTATGGTACTCCGCGTATTAGTGCCGATGGCAAAAATGTTCTATTCTCTTCGAATAAGGATCTCATCCCAGGAAACAATACAGACGGGAGCGCCGAGATATTTCACTACAACGTTATAACAGATACCCTGACTCAGCTCACTCACTCAAACTGGACTCAGGCCTTCGCCGGTTGCTATTTACATAATATTAGTTCCGATGGAAACTTGATTGCCATGGGTTGTGCTCCTGATGGCACCATTGGTACCAATCATTTGTATGTACTCAACAGATCAACAAATTTCATGAAACAGGTCACCACAAAACTTAAAAATGTGTCCGGTTTTATCAGCGCCAACGGCAATAAAATGGTAGTAACTTCTTATGCGGACATAGTACCCCCTGGAAACCAAGACGAGGGAAGTGAAGTATTTCTCTACGACATCGCAACATCCACGTTTAAGCAAATCACATTCAATGAGGATAATAATTGTGGCCTTATTTCTAGTTGTGTTTCCGATGGCATATGGATCAGTGCGGACGGTAGATGGATTGTTATCAATTCTAATGCTGATCTTTTTGGAAATAATTCCAACAAGCGAGAGCAAATTATCCTATATGATGCTTTAAACGGTATACTCTCGCAGGTTACCAACTCAAACTTTGATAGTTACGCTATTTCCATGAGCGACGACGGTAGCCTGATTACGCTCAGGTCGAACGCCGATTTAGATTCCGGGAAAAATACCTTCAATGCAGAACAATACTTTATTTATGACAGGATAGCGAATACATTTACTCAGCTTGATGATCTATTGCGGCCGGTAATCTCTAGAGATGGCACCAAAATTCTTGCGGTATCGAATGCTGATCTAGTGGCAGGTGGAAATGCTGATGGAAATCGGGATTTATTCGTTTACGATATCCCGAACAGTACATACAGACAGGTAACTAATACCACAGATCCAAATTCAAAAAATCGGTCTTACGATATGAATTCTGACGCTACTATCATTGTTTTTCACTCGAATCAGGATCTGGTTCCGGGGGAAAACCCAAATGGCTACCATGAATTGTTTCTTTCCGCGTGCGCCGTTAATTCACCGCCAGTAGCTGTATGCAAGGATGTGTCCGTAATCGCCCCATCAGGTTCATGTTCTGCCAGTGCAAGCATTGACGGAGGGTCATACGATCCGGACGGAGATCCATTGACGTACGACCAGTCACCACCTGGACCATACCCTCTGGGAGAAAATACGGTATTATTGACAGTAACGGACGACCATTCCGCGTCGAGCTCCTGTAGCGCAACAGTTACTGTGGTAGAAGCTGATCCTCCAATCATAACCTGCCCGGCAGGCAAGATAGTTGAATGCAATACCTCCACCGATTCCACAGTGACTGGATACGCAACGGCGACGGATATCTGTGATCCCAGCCCGAAGATTAGTTACAAGGATGCGGTTTCACAGGGGACATGTCCCCAGCAATCAACAATCCAGCGTACATGGGCGGCCACCGATAAGAATGGCAACGCGAGTTCTTGTACCCAGATCATTACCATAGTGGATACTACCCCACCCATTATTCTTTTGCCCCCTGCTAATATCACAGTCGAATGCGATGCGGTTCCACCCCCTGCAACGGTTAGTGCGATGGATAATTGTGACCCTTCTCCCACTATCCAGTTTACCGAGACAAGGGTAGATGGTAATTGTCCGTCCAATTACGAGCTGCAAAGAACATGGGTGGCAAAAGACTCTTGTGGCAATGCCACCTCGTATACGCAAGTCGTAACTGTCCAGGATACTACCCCTCCTATTATTGCTAATATTACCGCCACCCCAAATGTGTTATGGCCTCCAAACCATAAAATGATACCGATAAGTGTTACTGCTTCTGCAGTGGACACCTGTGATGCTGAACCTGTTTGCAAGATTTCATCAGTGAGCAGCAATGAGCCGGAGGACGGTCTCGGGGATGGTAATACGGCGCCGGATTGGAAAGTCACCGGAGATCTCAGCCTGAATTTAAGAGCGGAAAGGTCCGGGAAAGGAAGTGGGCGTATTTACACAATTGCTATTACCTGCACTGACGTCTGTGGAAACAGTTCACTACCGGGAAACGTAGTCGTTAATGTACCTCACAATTTATCAAAGAAATAACAAAATGATAATTGTTGCTCTGATTCTTAAACAGGAAAGGCGGGGCTATTTAGCTCTGCCTTTCCTGTTCCTTTCTTTCGGCAATCATCAACTCCGAGACCAACTCACTATCGCAGAGTAGTAGGTGTTAAACCCATCCCCCATCCTCCATCCCCCTCTCTATCTCTGAAAAATTTACTTCCCTATTTTTTTGAAAGGGTGTATATTAGGGGCGGAAATGGGCAATGCGAGTATACCCGATACTTTCGGAATAATTGATTTTCAAATTAACTGGGTTCTGTACAATATGGTTTAAAATGATTCTTTCTATGTTTCTGGGATACTTGCCTGTTCCGCTGATTCCGACCACCCATTCCGAAGGAAGTCGGCCGGCCGTTCCGAATGAAAGCGGCCACCTATTCCGATCGAATCCGGCCACCCTGTCGGAGCGAAACGACGCCGGTGTTTGATATTTTACCTATCTGCCAGTTTCCGTCAAGTTTTTGTTTTTTTCGCATGGACCCCCCTTTCAGTTGGATTCGGTGAGCATTGTGAATCAACCGGTCCATAATAATCGCATCGGCGATAGTTGGGTCCTCAATATGATCATGCCAATTTTCAATGGGGAGTTGACTGGTAATCAGGGTGGAACCCGATCCATTGCGGTCTTCGATGACCTCTCGAGCAGGTCTCTTCTTTCCGTATCTGTGAGAGGTGCTAACCCCAGGTCATCAATGGCCAGCAGATGAGTTTTGGAGAGCCTTTTCATCAGGGTGCCTTAGCTCCCATCCGCTCGGGCTAGAGCGATTTGATAGAAGAACTGAGGAGAGCGGGTGTAGAAGGTTCGATAGCCTTCACGACAGGCTTTCTGGGCGAAGGCTTATGGTGAGTCCTCATTTATGTTGAGTGATTTTCATTGATCCTTTCTAATCTGCATTAACCCAGCTATTCCCGCCCGTATACCTCAAATTACTCCACATTAATAATATCCGAAGATCTTACTGAGTCTACTCCGATGTTTTAGTCTATTTTCTGCTGCGCTTTTATTCTAGCCTATGCAACAGAAAGGAGACGGATATTATGACCAGCAAGATTTTCCCAACTGCCGTGGTAGAGGCAAAACATAGGATTGGACTTTTAGGAACTTATTTCGATTGTTATATCAGTTGGATCGAAAGGCACGGTAACTCCCGGCACAGTGGTTAAGCTGCACGCCTGCGGGAACCGGATTAACAAATAATACTGGAATAGCCACCGTTCATGTGAACCCGGGAAATTACCTTGTTATAGGAAGATATGATCCGAATCCAGCAGTATCCGATGATGAAATTTATATTGGTGTCAGCGTAGGCCAGGTGAATTCCGGACAGACCGTGCAGAAATATTTGCAAGTGATTGTGAAGGCAGATGGGAAAAAAGTCCCGGCAAAATATACCATCAAGACAGGCTCCGAGCTACTGATTATTGAGCCGGAGTATAGTGAGTGGGACGGTTCCCAGGAGCTTTATCCTTTCATCTTTGAGAGTATTGGCGACTGGACAATCACCACTTTCGAGAAAAGCCCTGGGGCTTGTTTCTTGTTTTTAGCGCGATCCTCCTGCAATTTTGCGTGAACCATTTCAACTTCACCTCTCAACTGCTCCTAATGGTCACGGTTACTGCGCTAAGAGGTTCTTCCAATTATAGTTGTAAATATCGTTAAGGACCTTAAAATTTCCCGTCGATGCGGAAATCATTGCAGAGGCTTTGACGAGTGATTCCAGGTCTCCTTCGACTCTCAGGAGTGAAGCTGCATGTTTTGGCAAGATCGTCATTCCGCTCTTGATCTCAAAGAGATACAACTTCTGGCCGATTTCTAAGACCAAATCCACTTCAAGCCCGTCCCGCGTGCGCAGATAATACATGGAAGGCATCTGCCCAAAATGGAGAAACCGTTTTAAGATATCGGTGACAACCATGGTTTCAAAAAGATTCCCCAAATTAGGGCTGTTCATCAATGTTTCGCGGTCGTGCAGGCCTAAAAGATAAGAAGCCAAAGCGGTATCGTTGAAATACATCTTAGGGCTTTTGACCAGGCGCTTGCCTATGTTCCTGTAGTAAGGATAAAGGAGGTAAATCTGGTATCCTGTTTCCAGTATGGAAAGCCATCGCTTCACTGTGGGCACACTCATCCCGACCTCTTTTGCCAACTCCGATTGATTGAGAATCTGGCCAGTCCGCATAGCACAGAGTCGCAAGAATCTCTCGAATTGACTGAGGTCGCCGATCTGGGCCAGGTTCCTGACATCTCTTTCCAAATAAGTTGAGATATAAGAACCACACCATAGCTGACGGTCTACCGACCTCTTACTGGCAATCTCGGGATAATTTCCCCGCAACAGCACCTCGCTTAAAGAAACCTTGTCTTTGCATTGCCAGCGAGGGTTCATTCGTTTTAGCCAGTCAGCGATTTCGATAGAACCATTTCCTAAACCTATTCTTTCGGAAAATGAAAAGGGCAGAAGCGAGAGAATGGCCGCTCTTCCAGCAAGAGACTGACTGATGCCCTGCATCAGGGGAAAATGCTGTGAACCCGTGAACAACCATTGCCCGGGTTTCCTGTTCCGGTCAATCCGGGTTTTAATATAGGACAACAATTCGGGGATGTATTGGATTTCGTCGATGATCAGGGGCGGTTGATACTGGTCGAGGAAATGAAGGGGATCTTCCCTGGCCCTTATCCTTACATCCGGATCCTCTAAGGTGACAAACTGGTGCGTTTTCGCAAAGAGCGATATCAGGAGTGTGGTCTTGCCGGATTGGCGAGGGCCCGTGACCACAATTGCCGGGAATGATTTCATGGCCCTTTGAATCGTTCTTGCTAATGTTCGAGCCTTCATAAAGCAATCATATACCCTTATTATTTAATATGTCAAATTAAAAATGCAGGATAGTTGTTCAGAGATCAAGGCTGGGGTCAGGCTTGTTTCTTGTTTTTAGCCCGATTCTCCAGCAATTTCGCATGGACCATTTCAATTTCATCTCTCCACCGGTTCCCTTCTTCCGCATACCTTGTGATCACCGATGGATCTTTGAAAAGATATTCAGCCACTTCGCGCCCCTTATATCCGTATTCCTTCGCTGCGAGGCTGATCAATCCTCTCCCACGTCCTAATGTCTCTCCCCTACCTTTCCCTCTCAAATACTCTAAGCTGACCCCTGATAGTTCTTCCACGGCCTTCGCAATCTCGGGCAATGAATACAGATACTTTCTACGCCCATGAAGATCCGATCTGCCTGTTCTCGTTTTGACTTCTTCCACAAATTCCTCATCACCAACAATCCTTTGGTCTACGGCGGCGTAGACATCCTCTCGCCGAAGCGTCTCCTTCGCTTCCATATAATCCCGATAAGCTCTTAGAGCCTTCCTCCTATCATCTCCAAACATTTTTAGTATGCTTTCGCTGTCAACAATTCCTTCGCCCCTTGATTGCCCAATATAAAACCTGTGGCTACTCCAAGGATATGTCTCCGGAGTCTTGGCGATTTCAGCCCGGACCGGGTTCAGGTGGATATATTTCACGAGCGAAAGCAGGTAGGAATCCTTCTCACATAGCATTGCTTTGTAGCGGCCCTGAAAGATATGCCCGACCGTCCCATATCTGCGGTTGAAATACATCGTGTAACGTTGATTGATCCCCTGAAGAATTTTAGAGAGGGGAACTTGTTTCGTCTCCATCAAAAGGTGGACATGATTCTTCATCAAGACATATGCATAGAGCAAAAAGTCATACTTCGACTTGTAATCTTCCAATATTGCCAGATATCGCTGGTAATCTCCTATTGCCTTAAAGATGGGCTGCCTCTGGTTGCCGCGAGTGATGACGTGGTATAAGGCCCCCTCGAATTCGATTCTCGGTTTCCGTGCCATGCCCATACGCTATCAAATTGACTTGCTAAAGTCAAGAAACAAGCCTGACCCCGGAAAATTAATGAAATTAAGCTCCTGGAGCTTAAGCTTCAAGCGCTAAAAACAATGGTGGCTGCTGAGGAAATTAAAACAAAATCCTACACCTCGGCTAATCTCTATGGATTATTAAAAGATAGCGATGACATAACTGCTGGGGATATTGATGCAGTGAAGATACGGTTGAAAGAGAACGAAGAGTGATTATCGTTACGGATACACATCCCTGGATTTGGTTCCTTACTGCTAACCATCGCCTTTCATCGAGGGCAAAAGTCTTTCTTTCAGAGCCAAATCAGGCCTCGTACCCATTATATGGTAGAGGTGAGAGGAACCCCGTTAATGACGCCTGAGAACAGGATTGAACTTCATATTCCGAGTGTGATGGGGTTTGAAAAAGTGGCGATGGAGTGCGCCGCCACCACCGCTAAAAATATGGGCTTCACAGAGGACCGGGTCGAAGATCTCAAAACGGCCGTGGCCGAGGCCTGCCTGAACGCCATCGAACATGGCAATCAATTGGACAGGAGTACCCGGGTGGGAATCACCCTGACCGTGGAGGAATCGAAGCTCCAGGTGTCCGTGAAAGATGAAGGGAAAGGGGTGGCTGACATCCCCACCCCCAGCATTGAGAATAAGATCGCGTGCAAGGAAAAACCCAGAGGATGGGGAATTTTTCTGATCAAACAACTGGTCAATGAAGTCGCGTTTGAACCGAACCCGGAGGGCGGAAATGTCGTCCGGATGATCATTTATCTGGATAAAAAATAGTAAGGGTAAGGCGATTGCGGGATCGCTTAGAACATTTCTGAGAAGGAAACGGTGGTTATGAACAAAGACATTGAGGTATCCATCTCTAACAAAAATGACGTTTCCATCATTGCAATCAAGGGAGATGTCACGGCCAACACCGGAGAAGCGATCGAGAAGGCTTACCATCAAGTGAGTCAAGACGGGGCGAAAAGGATATTGCTCTGTTTTGACAAGGGCAGTTACATCAATAGCGGCGGGATCGCCATATTAATCGGAATTGCCGCGGAGAGTAGAGAGAACGCTCAGACAATCCGGATGACGGGACTTTCGGATCATTTTAAAAAGATTTTTCATATGATGGGGTTGACGAAATATACAGAGATTTTTCCGTCCGAGGAGTCCGCCCTGAAAGACTTTCATTGAGCGCCCGATTCCCCCGGAGTTCAAGCTTACTTTCAGCCATCCAGGCAAATCAGCAACGGAAATAGTAAGAAATGGCAGATGAAGTTAAGCACCCCCAACAAGAGCTCGAGAAGCGAATCTTCTATCTCAAGACCCTCTATGATTTGAGCCAGGAGATCGGGTATTTAAGGGAAACGAATGAGATCGTCAAAAATCTTTTATTGATGATCATGGGAACCTTTGGAACTTCCCGGGGATTTATTTTTCTCTTTGACAAAGCCCGGAAAAACATGGGCGCATTTACCCAGAGGGGATTCCCTCCGGAGTCTTTTGACCTGCTGACCCAACAGGTTATGTCAGGAGAAGATGCAGAAGAGGATCTCCTCTCTTCTTTCAACCTGAAAATTTGGGTCCCGTTGCATATCGATTCAAACATGAGTGGCGGCATCGGATTGGGTGAGCGACTCACCGGTGATCCCTACCTATCGGACGACCAGGAATTATTAAGTACCATGGCACGACATGGAGCCGTGGCGATTGAGAACGCCAGACTGCAACAGGCGAGGATCGAAACCCTGGAGCAATCGAGGAAGGAACTTGAGCAACTGAATAAGGCCAAAAGCAGGGCCCTTGATCATCTCTCCCATGAATTGAGGACTCCCCTGTCTGTGGTTCAGGGAAATATCCGCCTGATCAAGAGAAAGACTCAATCGCAAACCCCGCCCCTGGTGAAGGAAGAAATTTATGAGTCCCTCGAGAAGAATCTGCACCGTCTCTCCGAAATTCAGCAGGAGACCGACCAGATTATCCGCTCTTACGAGGACATGGAAAAAAAAGAGCGTCACGACCGCACGGATCAACCTGATTCGGTCTCCGTTGAGACCATTGAGCTTTACCCTTTTACCGAACGTATCGTGGGGGAGATAAAAACACATACCCGCCACCGGGACCTCCGGATCAACCTGGAGGGAGAGAAGGATCTTTCCCTATCCATGAATCCTAACATCCTTGAGGATACTATGACCGGGCTTTTGAAGAATGCCGTCGAGAATACTCCGGATGAAGGCATGATCCGGGTGATCCTGGAACAAAAAGACCGGTGGATTCAACTCAAGGTCATGGATTTTGGAATTGGAATCACCAAGGAGAATCAGAGGCACCTCTGGGACGGGCTGTTTCACACGCTCGACACCGAGCTTTACACCTCCGGGAAGCCTTATGATTTCGGGGCCGGAGGAAAGGGGCTCAATCTGCTCCGGATCAAAGCCTATGCTCAGCGGTATGGTTTTGATATTTCAGTGGGAAGCGAGCGATGCCGCCATCTGCCGACGGACCGGGACCTCTGTCCGGGGAAAATATCGAGCTGTATTCCCTGCCAGAAAACGGAGGATTGTTATCATTCGGGCGGAAGCACCTTTTGCCTGTCTTTTCGAGTTGGATAAATGATAACTGTTTGACATTTCTTGGAAAAAACAAAATAAAAAAATCATTTCCTATAAAATCGAGGGGATTCTGTCAATAGCGAAGAATCACAAGGAGTCCATCCTTTCTTTATCAACAACATGGTTTACCCCGTTAGAAAGCTCCGCTGCTTACAGCGGGGATGAAGAGAGGATTCTTTTACTTAAACTCTTTTAGTTTTTTCAGCAGGTTTCTTGCGTTTTCAATATCCCTCCTTGCCTTTGGATGATGGGGATCCAGAAGAAGCGTTTTATCCCATTCTTGAATAGCCTTTTCAAGTTCTTCCTCTGTAAAATATTTGACCCCATCTAAATAATGGACTTCTGCCAATTGTTTTTTCATAGCACCGATGGTCTCCCTGACATCTTTATATCCCGGCTCCACCTGATTCAACATGGTCAATGCTTCTTCGTATCTCTTCCTGAGGCTTAGACTTTTCCCTAATTGATAGTAGGACTCATTTAGTAACTCCTTG
Source organism: Deltaproteobacteria bacterium (assembly GCA_020059605.1). Classification (GTDB taxonomy): domain Bacteria; phylum Desulfobacterota; class BSN033; order BSN033; family UBA1163; genus RBG-16-49-23. The sequence goes on along the minus strand of JAGVBT010000106.1, from coordinate 11,609 downwards.
GCCTCTTTATCCGCGGGGTCGTACTCTAAAACCTTTTGAGATATGGAAGTGACCTCACGATATTCTTTGGCTCGATATGCAACCCTGGCTTTGTTCAAAATCTCTTTTGTATCCACAGTCATTCCCTTCTCATCCATCGGCAATTCTTTTTTATCAATATGTGATTTGGGCAAAGAAGATTCTAAGACAGGAATTTTTAAGATCATTTTGGGAGCTAATTTGCCATCTTTCCCGAGGTCATTAAAGTAGGCGATGAGGAAATCCTTCTGCGGGTCGTTATAGTTTTTCAGTGCGATGTCTTTGAGGGTGTCCCCTTTTTTAACTTCATAGGATTGGTATTCCTCTCCGAACAGTTTATTTTTTAAATAATTTAAGGCTTCCTTATGATCAGGATGATAATAAAGGGTAAGGAGAAACTCTTTTCGAGCCTCGCGGATTAAGTTTTTCTGATAATAGGATAACCCTTTCCCATAATGTTCTTCAGCACTCCTCCGGAGTTGTGACTGGAGCTCAATCACCCTTTTTGCCCCCTCCCCATCCTCGGGAATACAAGAGGCAACGATCTGCCAGCGGTGTAGTGCTTTTTTGAATTCCCCTTGCTGCTCATATTCCATCGCCTTTCTTCGATTCGATTCAAGCAATTGAGAAGTCGGGGCTTTTCCAACCACGGGGACGGGAGGGGAGGTGGGTTCCGAAGGTTTTGGAGGCGCCGAAGCACAGCCGAGGACAACCCCGATGAGAAAAAAGAAACTGGTCCAACGGAGGATACGGGAGAAGGAGATCCTCATCGGAGGGCCTCATCACTGAAGACGGCTAAATTTTTCTCGAACTGGTCCAAACTCAAATCCCCATAAACCATTGAACGCTGAATTTCGTAATGATTCAGAAAAAAGGGATTACTTCCTCTTTTTACAGTAAAGGCTCCCCGATACCCTTGTTTCTTAAGGAGATGAATAACGAGGAGGTTGGTGTCGCCGTAAGGGTAGGCAAAATATTTAACATCTTTGTTGAGTCTTTTTTTGACGACCTGGGCACATTCCGATAATTCCCTTTCGACGGATTCGACATATTCCCTATAGGACTCTTTTTTACCCATCAGGGTTAAATTGCGATGCGTTTTGGAATGACATTGAATATCCACTCCCTGATGGACCATTGCTTGGACAAGATCCCAGGAAAGTGTTTTTTCACTCCCTACAATTAAATCTGTGTAGATGAAAAGGGTCGCCGGATAACCAAACTTTTTCAAAACGGGTAAAGCAATATCATTGGCAGACCGCCAACCATCGTCAATCGTAATCACCACCGACTTTTTGGGGATCTGGCGGTTGAAATCAAAGAAATCAAATAACTGATCGATGGTAATTACACGAAACCCTTTTTCCCTCAGCAGGCTCATCTGTTCTTCAAAGGCCTGTTTTGTCACCGTTGATTTATTTGCTTCCGTTGATGAAAAATTGTGATAACTGAGAACGGGTACAGTTTGATAACCCCTCGCACTCAATCCGCCCTTTTCAAAAGGAGCGAGGGGAATGATTAATTCTTGACCGACCCTTGGTTCACCGGTCTCATTAAACTCGGCAATCAGAAAATCCAAGGAAGGGTCATTCAGATATTTCCTTGCGAGCGAAGTGAAAGTATCCCCTTCCTGAACAATCACCACGACAAAGTCTGGGAAGATTCGTGCCTCAATCCTTGGAGGGACAGGGGGAGGGGTTTCAATCCGCGGAATAGCGCAGCCCCCGATGGTGACCGTGAGCAAGATTAAATAAAACAAAGGCAAGAGGCATTTAGGATTGTCCCTGATCTTCCTCCTTGTTTTTTCTCTCTGTGTCATCTGCCTCTCTCCTTCAGTCCAATGACCTGGAAGGCTTGTATCAATTCCGACCTCCCTTTGATCTTTTGCGGGGGAAGCGCCTTCACAGTGACGATGTTGTTCACCATTTCGTAGAGATGCTCGCTGATGATAATCTCTCCGGGGCCGGCCAGGTTGTTTAGGCGGGAAGCGACATTCACACTATCTCCAATCACAGTGTATTCCATTTTCAACTGGGAACCGAGATTGCCTGAAACAACTACTCCAGAGTGTATCCCGACCCCGATTTTCGATAGAAACGGGTTTTTGTTTTTTGCCGACTGCTGTAACAATTCGTTCTGCATGTCAATTGCCGCGCGCACTGCCCTTTCGGCATGATCATTGTGGTAAATGGGAACCCCAAAGACACCCAAAACGGCATCCCCAATCAATTTGTCAACATACCCACCGTACTTTAAAATAAATTGTGTTGTAATTTCAAAGTACTCATTTAATGCCTCCACCACCTCTTCCGGATCCCTCGTTTCGGAATAGGCGGTGAATCCCCTGATATCTGCAAAAAAAATGGAGGCCTCGCTTCGAGTTCCTCTTAACCAGGTTTCTTCGGGTTGTGATAAGATCATCTCTACGACTTCAGGGCTAACATAGCGACCGAAGGACTTCTGAATGAGGAATTTTTTCCAAAGTTCTTCGGCCATGTAATTAAAAGCAGTCGCCAAATCCCCGAACTCATCTTTCCGGACCATCTTAATTTTATAGCGAAAATTACCTTTGCCGATCTCCTTGGCAGCGAAAACAAGTTTTGAGATGGGACGGGAAAATCCAATCCCAAGCAATATGGCAATGGAAATCCCCAGTAGGACAATGAAGAAACTTAAAATGAGGATGAAGTGGCTTTCCTTTCGTATCAGATCCTCGATAAAATCAAGAGAAACCCCGACATGGACCGTTCCTAAAACCTTATCCTTAAACGTCACCGGCCTAGATAGAATCAGCACGTGTGATCCAGAGGCAAGGGTGTAATGAAAATAGGTGACATTTCCGTCCTGGTTTAAATCCTCTGGATTCCCAAAGGCTGGAAGGAGGGTTCCAATCTTGGTATGGTCTGTATGGGCTTTGATGATTTGTTGGTGATCAACGATGACAGCATAGCGAATACCTTCGACCGAAGAAGCTTCCTTGATCAATTGATTCAGTCTTAAAATATCATCATTGAGAAGGGGAATATTTGCGTTGTTAGCAAAATAGTTAAGACTCACCTTTCCGGTCTTAAACGTCTGCTGATAGAGTTGCTCTCTTTGGCGGGCTAAAATAACAAAGCTTAAGATCAGGATGGTAAGCCATATGATGAAGGTCATGGCGATGGAGAGTTTGACTCGAATCGGCACACGAATGGGGATGAATCTCGATTTTAATGTTGGTCGTTGTTCCACCTCTTTCCTCCAAAAGATACACCATTCTATGGCTAAAACCATTCTGAAGTCAATATCGATTTCAGTTCGTTTGGTAATGCACGATCTTTGTGTCAGGAGGATACTCAGAAATGGACCTAAGAGAACAAATGGAACGTTTCCTTCCATAACCGCTTCGGAGATCCATTAGCAAGAAGAGGAGAGGAGAATTTTTTACTTGACAACATGGGGTGTTTTTTCTATAGGTATTGGAAAATGCCTCAAGACGACTCTGCCCATGCCAAGCTCCTTAATCAAGAACGTCGTAAAGTCGGTCGGAGGAAGACCTTTCGCCGGAATGAGGATCAGGCTCGGGAGCAAACCGGAATTACAAGAACTCATAAACTGCATGCATTACTCGAACTAGGCCAACTGATCGCTCTGGACCTCCAACTCAACGATATGCTCCTGCAAATCTCCCAAAAGGCATGTGAGGTGATGAAGGCAGAGCGGTGTAGTATTTTTCTCTATGACCCTCATACGAATGAACTCTGGTCAACCATTGCACTGGGAATGGGAGGAGAGGTCATAAGAATTCCCTCCAATGCCGGGCTGGCGGGATATTGCTTTCAGACCGGAGAAATCATTAATTTAGAAGATGCCTATACCGATGAGCGGTTCAATAAACAAGTGGATTCAAAAACAGGGTACCGTACACAGAGCGTACTTTGCATCCCCCTTTTTACCAGAGGAGGTTTAAGATTAGGAGTCATCCAACTCCTCAATAAAAAAGACGGTTTTTTTAAAAAGGACGATGAGACGTTTCTTCAGACTTTTGGAAACAATGCCTCGGTTTTCATCGAGATGGCCCAGCTCCAAAAAGCGCGGGTCGATGCCCTGGAAGAATCCCGGAAAGATCTCGAAAGGCTAAACCGTGCAAAAAGCAAAGCGCTTGATCATCTCTCTCATGAACTCCGGACACCTCTTGCTGTGATTCAAGGGAACATTCGTCTTTTTAAACGTAAAGTGCAAGCATTCAAACCTCCCCTCATTAAAGAAGAGATATTTGGATTGTTGGAGAAAAATTTGAATCGTCTTTCCGAAATGCAGATAGAAACGGATAAGATTATTCGAACTTACCAGGAGGTGGAAACGAAACCTTCTTCGGAGCGCTTTGATAGTCACCGATCCATCCACTCTGGAAGTCTCTCTCTTTTCCCATTTATGGAACACCTCTTGGAGGGGATCAAAAAACGGGCCGGTCATCGCGAGGTTCAAATTGTCCTTGACGGCAGAAAGGATCTTGTTTTATACATCGATCCTAAAATCCTTGAAGAGATTGCGGAGGGACTTATCAAAAATGCCATTGAAAACACCCCTGACGAAGGGGAGATCCGAATCATTTTGGAAAATAAAGGCCAGTGGGTACAGCTTAAAGTGATGGATTTTGGAATCGGCATCACCAAAGAGAACCAGAGGCACCTTTTCGATGGATTATTTCATACGCAAGACACAGAACTGTATACCTCCAAAAAACCATATGATTTTGGAGCAGGCGGGAAAGGGTTGGACCTTCTACAGATAAAAACCTATGGACAGCGCTTCGGTTTTGATATTTCAGAAGCAAGCCAACGTTGCCTATATCTTCCAACGGATAGTGATCTTTGCCCGGGAAAAATTTCTGAATGCCCGCATTGTAGAGAGCGGGAAGACTGTTTCAACTCCGGAGGAAGTACGTTTTGTTTAACCTTTACCAATGACTAATCAGTCCACAATGGTATGGATACCGTAAACCAAACCCCTCCTTCCTCCCCTGCCTACTGGCCCCGGTCCTGACCGAGGGCGGGACAGGGGTAAGTTTTTCTTGTAGCTTTATTTCAAGGTATATTTATTTTTATGAGCGATGGCATCACTGTAAAAATATTGGGTGACTTTGGTCCGTTCTCCAGAATGGGCAAGAGCATCGGTTACCAGGTAACCGTCGGGCAGTCCAGTTATCTGGTTGATTGCGGTTCACCTCTGTTTCAGCAGATCGGCGGTCAAGAACTGAAGAAAATCAAAGGTTTGATCATTACCCATTGCCACGACGACCACAAAAGATGGTTCACCGACCTCGCGCTCTTCCACATGTATGTGTCCGACCCAAATTCAAGAATTCTTTTTATTACCTCAGAAGAAGTTAAAGGCGAAATCCTTTTGGCATCAGGTCCAGCCCTGGATAGAAGCCTTTCGGCAGATTCGAAAAAGATAATCGATATAGCCCATGAAGATTATATCAGGCACCGGATCATAGGCCCACGGGCTAAATATCGTATCGTATCCGTTGATGGGGGGGCGGGGGAAACATCTCTTCGCATAGGAGACCTGGAAGGGAATATCGTAGGTCCGGAGAAGGCGAAGATCGTAATAAGCAATAAATCGAAGAGAACACGGATGCTTTTTATGGACCCAAACTCCAGGGAATGGGTTGAACCAAACAGTTTTTATCCGTTTTCTTCCGATATCTTCTATGAGGAGAACAAAAATATTTGCCAGGACAAAGAAGAAGGATTTACCATCGAGGCAGTTAAGGAGCACTCGTGGCACGGCGTTCCTACCATTGGCATAAAGATTCGAACCGGCGAAGACACCCTTATATTTAGTTCGGATACCATTCATGATATTCATCTTTGGAAAGAGCTTTGTACGGAGAAGCACACACAGAAAATGAATATGCCGAAAAGGGATTTTGAGTCTTCCTCTGTGATATACGGAGATATCAATGATTTTATAGAGCGAGTTTGGAGTGTGGAACGCTATAAGGAGGCCCTACGCGCCTTCGAAGATGCGGTTGTTATCCACGATGTCTGCGTGGAACCCACGGCGGTTCATACAGATTACAGACTTCTTCGGAATATCCGGCTTCATAAGGACAGGACGATCTTGACCCATAGTCCTGACAGAATTACCTCTGAATGGGCGTTGTGTAACAGCGATAAGAGCTTCAAGATCAAAGGAAGGAAATTCTATGAAATCGTGGGCGATCGGCTATACCCCATGAATGCTGATATTTATTATAAGGAAAATGGCAGATATTTGGTCGGCTACAAAAATGAAAAGGGAAGTTGTACAGTGTATGAAAAGGATGGGTTGCTCAGCCTTTCGATCGGGGGCGAGCCCGAGCTAGCCACCCCGCTTTTCAATGCAGATGTATATGAGGATATTTCAGGCCAATATTTTCCCATACTGGAAAGCAAGAACACGATGTATTGGAAGCGAACCGATGGACAAGTCGAGATCGTTGAATTTACAGATCAGGGAAGCAGGGGTAGAATCATCGAGAACCACAGGGATAAGCTTAATGATCGGTAAGCATCACTCTTGATCTATGTCATACGTAGAGGCCTTGCCCAACTTCCGCGGTTATCGCAAAATAGAGTCTGATTTTATCCCTTGAGGTGTATAAAAATGAAAACAAAAGAGCGCCTGTTTGATCTCTTCATCCATGATCTCCGCGGCCCTCTCTCCATCGCCTCAACCAGCGCCAATAACCTTCTTAATAAATCCGAGAGATATGGCCCTCTAACGAGTCAACAGAAGAGATCCTTAGGGGTGATTTTAAGAAATATCCGTAAATCCCAGGCGCTCGTCCAGCAGATGGTTCAGCTCCTCCTCTCCGAGGCAAACCTCTTCAATCAAAAAGAGTTTTCCATTCAGGAAGCCCTGAAGGATTCGGTTCTGGAGGCGATGGAAACAATCCTGCCGGAAAAAGCGGAGGCATTCTGTGAAATGATGAAAGATAAAGAATTCCAGCATGCTCTGGAATCGCATGGGATCATCGTTGATTTTACCGGAAAATATTGCGACTCTCCGTTTTGCCACGACCCCGATAAGTTCCGCCAGATACTGATCAACCTGATCAGCAATGCCCTTAAATACAGGCGAAGCCGCGTAAATGTATCGATTGGCGGAGAGGATGACCTCTTCGTTTCAGTCGAGGACGACGGCCCCGGAATCCCCCTGGGGAAAGAGGAAGCGATCTTTGAGCGTTTCTTCCAGTTTAATGAAAAGAAACGCTCCGAGATTCCCGGGCTGGGGCTCGGGCTGATCGGCGTCAAGGTCCTGGTGGAGGCCATGGGCGGAGAGATCCGGTTTGTCAGCCTCAAAGATACAGGGACCTGTTTCACCATAAGGATTCCCACCATTCCGCCGGTGAGCGAGGAGGAAAAGGCGAAACAGTCCATCCTGGAGGGGAAACGAATTTTAGCCGTGGATGATGAACCGGACGTTCTGGAGGTGCTGGAAGAGGAAATCCTGGAGTCCTGCCCGTCGTGTAAGATTGACAAAGCCACCACCTATCCGGAAGCGCAGAAGCTGATCACATCAAGCCATTATGATATTGTCATCCTTGATATCATGGGGATCAAGGGCTTTGACCTTTTGGAGCTGGCGGTCAGCAGGAATTTTCGCGTGGCCATGCTCACCTCCCATGCTCTCTCTTCCGAAGCGCTGAAACGTTCCTTCCAGCTAAAAGCACGCTCCTTTCTCCCGAAAGAGAAATTAGGAGAGATTGTTCCTTTCCTCGAGGATGTATTGACCTACGAATATCTTCCCGGCTGGAATCTTCTCTACGAGAAATTGAAAAGTTATTTCAATGGGAAATTTGGCCCTGACTGGGAGAAAAAGACCGGCCTGGACTGGGATGCCTGGATCAAGAGCAGAAACCATTGAACCGAGGGACTCCTTCTTTCCGTTCAGCGTGATCTCCAATCACCTCCAGCAGCCCTTCATGCCCGGTAGGGTTGTGGACTTCATTTCAGAATGATTGCAGTAAGTTTAACCTCCTGCGTCCATGCAGCAGGGGTCATTTTGGGGTCAGGCAATCGTAATTTACTATTGACTTGGGTGGCTTTTCTGAAAAAGGATTTGATCAAGAGAGGAAAAGAAATACTTTATTACGATTGCCTGACCCCAAGAGTTTTTTTGCAATAGTCTTCTTTGGCTTGCAGAAAGGGGGGATTCCCGGAAAGAGCTAATGTGGCTCCGGCCATCGCCGTTTTCAAAAACGTTCGTCGTGTCACCCTATGGTTACGTGTGGTCACGATAATTCCTTCCTTATATTATTTTAGCTCTTTGAAAAAGTTTATCTAATCCCCCTTCATCCCCCTTTGGTCTCCGACCCAGAGCGATCTCTGACCCGGAGGGCAAAAGGGGGATATATTTTTCCTCCCTTTGGCAAAGGGAGGTGGGGAGGGATTTTAAAAAGTTTATTTCAAACCACTAAATTGATCCGATCAATGAAATTCGATTCATTCACTATCATTCGTTCTGTTATCTATACAATAAACTCCGATGGAACATCTTTCAGCCGGGCCACATCTCGAATCTTCTTTGGAACGTTGAACCCGATCGAGCATTTCACCGGGCACGAGGAGCAATCCTCACAAACCTTATCGGGAAGATTGAGTGACACGGTCAAATCCTGAGCAAGCGCCAGGTTTCGGTAGTCATAAGTATACATATAAGCCCGCATCAAATCAGGAATCGGGTGGTGTTCAGGACACTGGTTTAAACATTTCCTGCAGCCCTGGCAGTATAATCCGGGGAGGGAAGCTTCTTTCTGGAGACTCTTTTTTTCGGAGTCGGTTAGGGTAGGGTCCTCCATAACCGCAAGATCGATGTTCATCTCTTCAAAGGTGGTGAACCCGGGGACAATCGTGTGAACATTAGGATCCTGAAGAACCCACTTAAGGGCGGCGGCCGAATTCTTTACGGTCGGGGTCTGCCTGTGCCCACCCCGAATGGCCTTCATTCCAACAATGCCGATGCCTGCCTGAGAGGCTCTGGCAATCGCATTTCTCACTTCCGCATAATGTTTTTGTTTGAAGTTATAGGCGGTCAGAATGACATCGTACGCCTTCGAATCAGTAGCAGCATGAATGACCTCCGGTTCGTTCCCATGAGTGGAGATGCCGGAGAACCGGATTTTTCCATCTTTCTTTGCCTTCTCCATCGCCTTAAGGACCGGTTCGAAAACGACCGATTCCTTCCTCTGTGTTTTGGGGTCAGGCAATCGTAATTTACTATTAACTTGGGCGGCTTTTCTGAAAAAGGGTTTGGTCAAGACAGGGGGAAATACTTTATTGCGGTAGTCTGACCTCAAGAGTTTTTAACCCTTTCAATACCCAGGGGTCCTTGAGAAGCTCTGCATCAGAACTTCTCAATAATAATTCTTTAATCTCATGGTGACGGGCTTTAATCTCCATGAGATACCTCTGTATCTTTTCAGTATCAATCTTCATTACAGTGAGGCCTCGGCAAGAAGTCCAGCACATTCCCTGTATTTGAGGGAGACATGTTCTATGAGATCGGTTCTCAGGTCTGGATCAAGGTCAATAAGAAGTTTTCCTTCTTTAAAGATTCTATTCAGGAATGTAAATGGGGCATCATTGATCACCTTCACATCAAATTGATCAGCCGTTAGGTTGACTCCCTCTTCCCTGGAATGACGGGACAATTCAGTTCTTAGATCAGAGGTGACAACGAAAATATTTTCCTCGGGATTCTTGATATAGATTCCAATATCGATATCCCGGAACGCTTCTTCTTTCACGAAGGAGCCATAGGCATAAGCAAAAATCGTCCTTCCATCTCGAGCAAGAGCCTCTTTGATTAAGCTGAGAATCCTCTCTCTTTTCATATTCGATGCGCCCATTTGTTGTATTCGTTAAAAATACTACCAGACTTTTCAAATTTACGCAATAAAAGAAAATACGTAGAATATAGAGACTTGCCTACCTTAGGCAAATTCCACGTTGGTATACAGTAAGCATTTCTATATTTTCACTTCACTGATCTGAATCGTTGGCTGAATGTCTGTGTAGTTGGGGATATCTCCCATAATCGCTTGGGCCTGTGGGCCGAAAGCGGTTTGAAATGCCTCTATCGAGTCGAAATAGAGATGGCACATGGCGATATAGGTTGCCGGTGCTCCGGGCGCTATGCCGCCCAGTCCCTGTTCTGCATCCACACGCTTGCACGCTGCCCCTAACTTTTGTTGGATCATGGGCATGTGCTTATTAAAATAGTAGCCCATGTCAAATTTTTTGCCTCCTTCATTCGGATAAAACACACTGACTTTGATCATTGGTCTGCCCTCCTTTCTTGTTATGAGAGCTCTGAAAAACTACTTTACGCTCTCTGATTACACGGATTTCAAAAAAATGATTCCAGAGATTTTTGGACTTTTTCAGAAATCTCGTTATGGTTACCGGGCAACCGCTTTAATCTGCCCGTTTGGTCTTATTTCTTTTCTGTGGGGTAATTGGCCTTAAGCCATTCTTCCCAACCTCCCTTAAGAACGTATACTTTGGTGAACCCCTGCTCCATAAATTGTTTGGCAATTGGAGCACTAATCTCTTCATTTGGTGAGGCGCAATAAAAAACAATGGTCTTATCCTTGTCCTTACTGGGGAATTGGGAAGGAGTGATATGACCCATTGTCATACCGTATGGTCGGTCAGCCCCTTTAATCTTGAAATCACTGAACATATATAGTCTCTTCCAGGGCGGATATCTAAAATGAGCAAATCAGAGTTCCCAAGCATTGCCTTAAGTTGGTCCTTCGTCATCATGGGGACATCAGCAGATAAGGCAAACGTGGCGAATAAACCAATGGTCAAAAAAATGAGCGTCAAAACAGCCAATAATTTCTTTTTCATAATGGCACTTCCTCTTTCAGTAAGGGACACATCCTATATTTTCAATGAGTATTGCAGTCAGAAATAGGGAAGTGTCCCTTATTTTACTGGTTGAATTAAATAGAACCGTCCCATTTTCTTTTTGGGGAACGGTTTATCCTACTTCTTAAAGGAGAGGAAACATCTTATTTTCTGGTAAGTGTCAATCTGCGCGTCTTACCATCGTCAATTACTATCTTATTCCCATCATTACTGATTTGGCCCTTGGACTCTTCGGGGCCCACGGCTGCAAATATCGTAACTTTCATAATACCATTTTTATCTACCTCACCTTGTAATGATTGGCTACCTTTTTTATTCCACGGATCGTCTATCATTCTAATAGCTACAAAAGAACTACCCGTTTGTGTTATCTTGTTGATTTGTGGATACTTACTACCAGAGGTAAATGGCCCATAGTTCTCTACAAAAGTATCCCATTCCCCATTTAAGTCCCAAACCACCTCACCATTAGGGAGTGTGATGGCCTTCTTTGAACCTTGGCCATGAAGTGTAGATATGAAAATTATTAAGCTCATGAAGCATATCAGCACTAAAAAGGTTTTCTTTAACATATTTCACCACCCTCCTTTACCGTATAATCTGTTTGGGTTTATCGAAGACCTATAGACAAAAGCCTCCAAAAGGGTATCATGCCCTCCTGGAGGCTTCATCAAGGCATTT
>JAGVBT010000145.1 GCA_020059605.1 Deltaproteobacteria bacterium | reverse complement strand
TGTGCCCTTACGCCTGAAGGTTCGCCTCGAACCCTTTCCGAACGATTCACCCATGTCCGTTTAACTCATTTTTTTGCAATGTTAAGGTAAACGTGACATTCTTCTGTTTTGAGTATCATGAAAATTAGCTGCAAAATAGATACCTATTTATCGGAATTGTTTTAACAATTTGGAATTATTATTTAATTTTAATTGTAGTCAGGATTTCAGGCCATTTTTACAACAAAGGAGCTGGGGTATTTTGGGACATGCGTCCTTAATATCCACAATGGCCATAAATATGATTTTATTTCGAACCTCTTGAAGTATCAGGGTTGAAAAAGTAGAATGAAAGGGAGACCGTCGGAACTGTCGCCATGGCAAACCAGGAATCGATAAAAAAAATTCATGACCATATCGACGAAAGCTTCCCCGAACATCTGGACCGATGCAGGGCATTTCTTCGACAGAAGAGCATCTCTGCAACCGGGGAGGGAATACGTGAGACGGCACAAATCGTAAGGGAGTTCATCCATGAGATTGGGGGAGAGACAGAATTTTGCGGAGAAGAGGATTTTCCGATCGTATTCGGCAGGGTGAATGCGGGAAGTCCCAAGACATTGATTATCTATGGCATGTATGATGTCCAGCCGGTTGAAGAGCACAGATGGACCTCGCCTCCCTTTGAAGCAGACATTAAGAATTTGCCTCATATTGGGCCCTGTGTGATTGCCAGGGGAGCGGTCAATTCCAAAGGTGCGCTGGCGGGGTTATTCAATGCCCTGAGAAGCATGGTTGCAGTTGATAGATTACCCCTCAACATCATTTTTACAATTGAAGGCGAAGAAGAAATCGGAAGCCTCCACTTCGAACCGTTTATTCGGGAATACCGGGATCAGCTTAAAGGGGTGGGAGCCGTTGATTTTGATTTCTATGAAGAGTCAGCCAAAAAGGTCACCCTTCATCTCGGCCTCAAAGGAATTGTCTATTTTGACCTCGTTTGCAGGGGAGGGAAAAAAGGGGGACCGACGGAATCGCTTCATAGTTCGGTGAGCGCATGGATCTCATCCCCGGTTTGGCGGCTGATCCATGCCTTAGGAACGCTGGTTGATGATACGGAAAGAATTACCATCGAAGGTTTTTATGACAATGTCGCTCTTCCAAATGAAACGGACATGGAACTTTTGAAAAATCTGGAAGAAACGTTTGACGAAAAAGCGTTCCTCAAAGAGATGAAGGCGCTTTCCTTCAAATACAGATTAAAGGGTGTGGAACTCCTCAAGAAAGGACTCTTCGAACCCATCATCAATATCGATGGTATTCATGCAGGATACTATGGAAAGGGGACAAAAACGGTCCTCCCAAGATCGGCTTCTGCCAAGCTGGACATCCGGTTTGGTCCCAATATGGAGCCGGAAGAGGTGATCGAAAAATTTAAGAGCCACCTGATTCAAAAAGGTTACGAAGACATTGACGTGACGGTCAGGGATAATTACACCTGGTCCAAGACCGATTTCAATGAAGAGATTGTCCGGAAATTCATGGCAACCTACCGGGAATTTGGCCGCAATCCGGAAATCTGGCCGATGGCCACCTGGGCGGCCCCTTACTTCGTCTTCTCGAGAATCCTTAAAATGCCGGTCGTCTCAGGAGGCTTGGGCCATGGAGGAAGACAGCATAATCCGGATGAATACATGACGGTGGAGGGGCTTCGGGACTTCGAAAAATTCGTCGTCACATTCCTCTATCAACTTTCTGAATAAACCCCGTTAGAAAGTCCTCTACTGTCTAACGGGGTGGAATCCGGCTGGACAACCCGCCTACATGTGCGTCATGTAGAGTTTTTCGTAGGTCTCTTCCAGTCTCGTCAAATGGGTCATTTCCTGCTGGTGAAGCTTCAAAAACAACTCCCCCATCGGAGCTCCCTTGCAGTGGTTGGCCATCTGCTGGTAGAAGTCGGCGGACCGTTTCTCCTCGTGAATCGCATAGATCATCACATCCTGGGCCGTCGAATTCTCATCCAGCTTCCTTTCTTCCAGAAAATAGGTTAGTTCCATGGAAGAGCCCGCGGCTTCTTCCGGGTCAAGATGTGCAAGCGTCTCTCCCAGAAGAGCCTTTTCAAGCACATTTCTGTGCTCCAGTTCCTCCTTGGCCAGGTCTTTTAGAATCGCCCTTGCATGCGGATTTTCAACCTTTTTCATCGCCTCTCGGTAGACTTTCAGGCTCTGCTTTTCCTCTTCAATAGCCTTTTCCAGCGCGCCCTCAAGAGTATAGCAAACAGGTTCCATGAATTCCCTCCCGGTTGATGTTGGATTGAGGCAACTATAGCACATTTTAACTAAAAAGGGGAATAAAAAAAGTCGAATAACCCCGCCGATGAAATTCCGAAGGGGTAAACATCAGAGATGGGAAATCCGATCTTTTTCCTCGTCTCCCCTTTCTCTTCTCTTATACAGCCTCTCGAGGAAATCCTTCGCCAGTTCCTTCCCTCCCCATCCAAAGGCAACGGCCAGCGCGAGAACAATGCCGCCGAAGGTAATGGAGAAGGCCGTCACGATCACCCGCTCGGCAATGCCAAGATGGTAAAGGGCCATGGTGAGCGAGAGGATTATGAGAAACCAGCGGATACAACGGCTGAGAAGCCTGGCGGACTCCATCTGGGCATTCACCGCCGCAATCAATGCCGCCTGCCCTAAAAAGACGGCGACTAAATATCCGATCACCATGATCAGGATGCCGGCAAAGAGATGGGGAAGATAGTTGAAGAACTGAGTCACAAAATGATGAGTCGCCGCCACTTCAAGGGCATTGATCCCCAGGATGAGGGTAACGAGGACAATGATCCAGTAGAAAAAGCGGCTGAGGAGGCTGGTGGGCGAATAGGTCACCCCTCCCTTGGATAGAACATGGGTCAATCCCCACCGTTCGCTCACTCTGTCAAATTGAATCGCCTTTAAAAAACGCAACAGGATGGTTTTGATCACCCAGGCCGTGATCAATCCGATGATCAGAATGGTGATCATCGCCAGCAGGTTGGGCAAAAACGTGATGACTTTCCCCAGGAATTTATCGAATGAAGCTACGATGGCGGACCTCCAGATTTCACTCATCTCCTTCACCTCCTAAGAACTTCACCCCATCGTTCGATGAGGTAGGGTTTCATCTCTTCAAAACTCTTGCAGAGAGATTCGATCTTTTGTTCAACCTCATTCGCAGAGCTGTCCTGATTTTCTTTAACGAATGAAGCGACCCGGCCAAGATAAAGCGGGATCATGGATTTCAGTAGGTGCTCGCGATGGACTGGCCCCGTTTGATAGGCAAGGGCAAAGTCGTAGATCAAGCGAACCCAAAGATCTTGGGGGAAAGAAAAGGCCTCATCGGACAATCGCCCGATCGATTCGAGCCACAATACGGTCTCGGGAAGCAAGGCCTTTCTCCAGATCTCCATCAGATCCCTTACGCCCAGCCGGAAGTTTGCGATCATCCGTCCCAGGTTAACCGGGACGGGTTCGAGACCCACCTCGTAATGGAAGCCGAAGGTGGAAACGGGTTGTGATTCCTTCACCTCTTTCCAGAGAGGCTGATAATTCTCCATCAGACTGTAAACGGAGGAAACGACCTGGGTGAACATCGGTCCTAAATCGCTGCCCGGATCTTTGGCGTCATGGATCTTTGCCCCCAGATAGGCCTGGCAGACCCGGTAGCCTTCCGCAATGGCAAGGGTCGTCATCCAGATATCGATTCCGAACCGGGCCACATCCGTCTCCCATACTTTCTGTGTTAAATAATGTTCTGCCAGCTTCCCGGAAAAACCAAAATCTCCCCCAATGGGCTGGCGGACCCTTTTCCCATATAAGGCGCGTGTCAAGGGATAGACGATGCTGTTGGTAATGGTCCCGTCGAATTTATGCCGGGCATAAAGAGGAGCCACATATTCAAACCCTTCTTCATAGATCGGCCGGAGCAGAAGTTCCATCCACCCAGGCGTGATGGACCTCAGGTCCGAATCGACCACGGCGCATGCCTTGGCTTTCAGTTTTGCCGCCGCTTCAAAAATGGTCCGAAAAGCGCTTCCCTTGCCTGGAATCCCGTGATAGGGGGTGATGATCTTATGGACGGGATGGACCGGATGGGAGGTCAGGATCGTTTTGAAATCTTCGATTTGAATCCTCTGGACTTCCTCCTGGGTTCCATCGGTCGATCCTCCGTCGGAATTCACCAATACCGATCGGGCTCCCGGAAAATATTTCGCAAGACCGGCAATGGCTGCCCGCACGACATGGCCGATCGTCCGGACATTGTTGTAACTTGGAATGCCGATCAAGATGTCCGCCTCTTTAATCTCTTCCATCTGCAATTGGAATAATTTTTCCATACCCCCTCGCGGTCATTCGACCCAGCTCTGTTCCAATAACTTATCCGGCCTTTCCTCCCGGATTTTCTCCATCGCCTTTTCCCAGTCCGCACAAAAGGTCAAATACTTCAACCAGGTTCTGTCTCTTTTCCGAAAGAGGAAACGAAGGAGGTCGATGCATTCCAATCCTTTCTTCCATTCCCGTTTTCTCAAATAATCTACGGCAAGGAGAAGAGAGGTGAATAGAGCCTTCGGGTAAAGGGTCCTCTTTAAAAAATAGCCCGGGTAGGGATCGAGAGAAATGCCGATCCCTCTTCTCACCTTGTCCCGCTCATAGAGAAACCGTTCAATGTCCAATCGCAACTCTTCATGAAAATAAACGTCCGTCCTTTGAGGGTGAAGATGTTTAATCTTGAGCTCCTTATCAAATAAGATGCAGAAACCCATTTGACTGGCATTGATCAGATAATCGGTATCCTCTCCCCTGGGGATATAAGGATCGAAGGGGATTTTGCTGAAGACGTGGCGATGGAGGACGAGATTGCCGCCTAAAAGCATCGGGGAGTGGACCAGTCGGTCTTTGGAGGCCAGAATATTTTCCCAGACCCGGTTCATCCATTTGGTCTTATCCCACAGGACCCTCCACCAGAGGTTCGGAGAAGGGAGCAGGATGCCATCGTCCGGGTTTAGGTAAAACCCCCCTTTTCCACCGATGAGCTTCCCGTTCCATCTCTGGTTCAAATAATCGCAGGCGATCTTTAAATAATGAGGGTCTTCAACCACTTCATCATTATCGATGAAGATGACCGCATCCATCGAGAGGGCCAGGGCAAGAAGAAGGCCGGTATTTCGGATTTTTGAAAACCCCTTCAAATCAAGAAGAAGGGGCAGGTCCCGAAAATCTCCTTGGGCCATATACTCCCTCAGCGGCCTGAGGTGGCGGGAGGAGAAGAGAAACGTCTTCCCTTCCCGGAGACCCCCGAATTCCTTCCGGAGGATCGTATCCATCCCGGCAAAAGCTCCTTCGTCCCCCCCGCCGGTCAGATCGAAGCAAACGGGGAGGATGAGGGTGAAATCCTGGTCCTTCAGCAGGCGGAGGCTTTGAATGGCCCGCTTGGCCAGGATGACTCCCTCCGAAGAAGAAACTTCTTCCGGGTAATTCAACCGGAGATAGATCGGAATGACGATCGCTTTTTTCATGAGCCTTCGGATTCTTTTTCTCTCCTGTCCAAAGGAGAAGGGCCATGCAATAAAACCTCGAGGTTTGCAATCTTCCTCTGTAATTCTTTCGTTCGCATGGAGGATTGAATCGCCCTCGGCAGCCAGAGGAACAGGATCACAATCATGCCTGTGCCAATCGAGCCCAAAAGGGTATAGATCAGGGAGGTCTCTAACTTCCACAGGAAAAACTTAATGGTAATCGGAGGCGCGGATGAATTCTGGATGGCGAACACGGCAACGCAGACGGCAACAATCAGTATGAACCAGTAGAATACTTGCATGGGGTGACTCCTTTCCGGATCAAAGATTTAAGGTTCGAACGGTCTCTAAAACGGCCCTATTCCACGCCAATGGACCTCCCCCCTCGATGAGGGTCAATCCCCGGATGGACAAAAGGGTTTCCGGTGTTCCGTCGCCTTCCGCTTTAAGAAAGATGGGATGGTCCACACTGGATAACATGGGCAGGTCATTGAAATTGTCCCCTATGCCGACGGTCTGGATAGAAAAAAATTCGTTCTCAAAAAGCTCCTTCAGAATTTCAACCGCCTTTCCTTTATCGTTTTTACCAAGGAGATGATGAAACCTTCCTCCCCGGACATGGGTCATCCCTTTCTCTTCGATTTTTCGTTTCACCCTTTCGATTTCTTCCGCCCCTCCTTCCAGCAGAAAAGGCTCATCATACTCCCTTTTTTTTGCAAACCCCGCCTCCTCAAGATCCAGGCCGCAGAGGGAGGATAATGCCTCTACGGTGAGATCTGAGAATCCCCTGAGGTGGATCCCGGTCTCTTCTTGAACGGCTTTGAATACCTCAAGGATGACGGGATAGAAGGTCCCCAATTCCAGAATGGTATAGGCTTCCGTCTCTCGATCGCAAGGAAAAGGAAATGAGAAGTAACCCCTTGGAATGAAGACCGCGCCTCCATTTTCCGAAATGAACGGATGGCTGTTCCCGAGCCTCTCCCGCCACCGTTCCATCTCCGCCCGGGTTTTGCTGCTTGAAAGAACAAGGGGAATCCCCTTCTGCTTGATCCATCGAAGAGCCGGCAAGGCCGGCTCAAAAGAATAGGTCTCCCGATCGAGCAGGGTCCCGTCGAGATCCGTAAAAATGACAAGCCTACGTGTTGTCGTCATCGACTGCATTTTTCAATCTTTCCAAGAAATCAGGGATGGCGGAGGTGACCCTGCTCCAATTCGGTATGAGAGGAATGCGAAGAGGATCCTCTACAAAGGCCCGGGTGGCCAGGTCAATGCCCTTGGTAAAGGTCTCTACGGCCACCCCTTCCTCATGGCGGTCAAAATCGAGGCCGTTGATGGCGGCGTCGTCATGGTATTTGGTGATCGCCTCCTGGGCCGTTTTCAAATAGGTCGCCTTCAACGTCTTCAGCATGCTTTCGGAAAGATCAATCCCTTCGCTGGCCAAATTGCGAAAGAGGTTCTTCGCAATATCCGTTGACATTTTTAAAAGTCCTTTGCTCGGGTCGTCCGGGGAAAGGTCCTGGTGTTTATGGTCATAGTTTTCCGTCAAATTGACCTGGCAGATCCTTCGCAACGAACAGTTCCGGAAGACCTCGGAAAGAACCCCCACCTCGAGGCCCCAGTCCCACGGGATCCGGTTGATTCGCGCCAGGTCCGTGATCATGGAAAACTCCCCTGCCAGCGGATACCGAAAACTGTCCAGGTAGACCAGAAAAGGCAGATACCCCAGAAGTCGTTCCAGTGATCGGATCAGGGGAGTTACAAAAAGGCGCGTCACCCGGCCGTGCATCTTGTTCGTCACCCGGGCATAATAACCTTTACAAAATTCATACCCCAGGTTGGGGTTCACCACCGGATAACATAACCGGGCTAAAAATTCCCGGTCGTAACTGAGGATGTCGCAATCGTGAAGAACGACGACTTCACTCTTTTCACTGGCGAGCACGTAACCAAACGCCATCCAGGCGGATCGCCCTTTTCCATCCTCCCCTGCTGAAATGTCATTCTTATCCAGAATGTCATAAAGGGATCGCACCCGGTCTCCGTCGTTCCAGATGACAATGGTCTCCTGGGGAAGCACGGAAAAATATTCCCTGGCATGCTGGAACTCCTTCGCATTCGCCCGTCCTAACGTGACGATCACCTGCTGGATGTAGGGGACCTTCTGGATCTCGGAGATGATCCCTTTGAGCGCTTTCTCTTTCAGCTCAGAATAGAGGGAAGGAAGGACAAGGGCGATGGGGTGATGTCTCGAATAGAATTCCAGCTCCATTTCCATCCGTTCGACATTTCCCTTCTTTAATCGATGGAGTGTGGTGATCATGCCCGGCTGAAAAAAATCGCTCATGAGAAAACCCTCCTCTTTTTAACGTTGGCTTGTTTCACTTCTCCTATGCCCCCACCCCCCTTTTTGCAATGATTAAGGCAAGTTTCATCTTATCACAAAGGCTCGTCCCGCTCCACAACAATTTCAGCCTTCTCGCGGGGATTCCTCCCTCCATATTTCCCTTTGCGGAGGAATCATTTGATCGATCAATTCTTTCAATTGATCGAAATGAATCGGCTTCTCCAAATAGACCGTACCTCCTCTCTCGTAAACCCTCCGCTGCACGTCCTCGCTTCCGAAAGCGGTGATGACAATGATGGGAACTTCGGGCTGAAGTTTTTTCACTCCCGGAAGTATATCCAGGCCTGTCAAACCGGGCATCCGGACATCCGTGATGATCAGATCGAAATGTTCTTTGGCAAGTCTTCGAAACGCCTCTGAGCCATTATCCACGGAATCCGGCTCAAACCCTTCCTCCAGAAAAAAATCCCTTAACAGGGACCTCATCTCCTCATCATCTTCAATGATCAATATTCGCTTCATAAGAAAGTCAATCTCCAATGACAAAAAGCATTGAAGGGGGCGATCGAACCAGGAAGGAGGGTATTCCCGTTAAATTCAATCTGGAATTTAAGCGAGGAGGTGACACAACCTGACCCGGCCCCCCCTTCAATCTTCCATTGGTGAATGGAAAAGCAAAAAGAATACCAACGGCTGAAAAGATATTCTTTTTAATTTTCAACTAATTGTAATTTTTAAATAGAATTAGAAAATTCACGGAAGGGGAATAAAGAAACAACCTGTGGCAAAATGGGGCATAAGGATCGGCTATTAGTCGGCTATTAAACGGATGGATTCTGGTTGGAAGAAATAGGACGCCTCTTAAAAAATTCTAAGGCCACATGGGGAAAAAGGCCATAGGTAAGAATATCCTCCTCTGATTCCGTGATGCCTTTCAGTTCTTCCCGGAGTTGGTCCCATTGATTGGGAATGAGATCTGCAGGCCGGCAATGGATCGGGTGTTCACCTTTTAAGGCCCTTCTTTGAAGATCGGGGTCGACCGGACCCGGCGTTTCTCCATAACCTCCCCTGAGAAGCTCCCGGGTCTCCTTTGTAATCACCTTATACCGTTCGCCTGTCAGAACATTAAGGGTAGCCTGAACAACGATGATCTGGGAGGTCGGCGTTACAAGCGAAATATACCCCAGGTCCTTTCTCACCTTCGGGATTTCTTCAAGAATCTCTCTCAGACGGTGAAGGGCCTTGGCCTGGCGAAGCTGGGCCGTCATGTTCGACATCACCCCGCCCGGGATCTGGGTGACCATGATCTTCGAGTCCACCCCTCCCAGGTCCGTCTCAAACGCTTTATACTTCTTTTTCATCTCCCTCACATCATCCGCAATGTCAGCCAGAAGGGATAAGTCCAGGCCCGTATCGTAAGGGGTTTTCTTCAGGGCCATCACAAGGCTTTCGGTAGGAGGCTGGCATGTTCCCTCTGAAAAGGGTGAGAGAACGGTATCGATGATATCCACTCCCGCTTCGATGGCTTTGAGATAGGTCATGGCGCCCATTCCGCAGGTGTCGTGCGTATGGAGATGAATGGGAACAGCGAGCGACTTTTTTAATCGTTTGATGATCTTTGAGGCGGTATAGGGATCGAGAAGCCCTGCCATATCTTTCAGGCAGAAGCTGTCAATCCCTAAATCCTCAAGCTGCCGGGCCTTGTCCAGAATGAGTCGCGTGGTATGAACAGGGCTGATGGTATAGCAGACCGTTCCCTCCGCAGCCTTACCCGTTCTTTTTACCGTTTCAATGACTGTTTTTAGATTCCTGACATCATCCAGGGCATCAAAGGGCCGGAAGATATCAATCCCGTTTTCCGCCGCCTTTTCCACGAAACGGACCGCCACATCGTCCGGGTAATGTCGGTACCCTACGAGGCTCTGGCCCCGGATCACCATCTGCATCTTTGTATTCGGCATTCGCTTCTTTAACTCCCGGATTCTCTCCCAGGGATCCTCATTTAAGTAGCGGATACAGGAATCGAAGGTTGCTCCACCCCACATCTCCACGGAGTGATATCCCACCTTGTCCAGCTTCCCGGCGATGGGAAGCATATCTTCCAATTTCATGCGCGTGGCAATCTTGCTCTGGCTGGCGTCCCTGAAGAGGGTATCCATGATTTTGATGGGCTTCTTCTGCATCGAGTTTTCCCTCTTTGAAATCAATACCACGAATGCCAGCGAATGACACGGATAGACAACTTATATCATTCGGGCAAATCGTTGTAAGAGAACTGACGTTTGTCATTGTCGAAACTCGTATCGATGCTCGTTATTCGTCTTTGAAAACCGAGCCTTGTCTTTTCGAGCTTCGAGTTTCGATACCAGCTTCCTCACCGATAACCGCAAACGAAACGGGCTTCGTTACCGTTACCTTAACCGGTTTCACGAGAGATCTCAGCAAGGGTCTCGTCGAGAATGGAAACCATCTTCTCGACCTGCTCTTCCGTAATCACAAAGGGGGGCGCAAGGAGTAAGTGATCCCCTTTTATTCCGTCGGCGCCCCCCCCACCCGGATAGGTGATCAATCCCTTTTCAAAAGCGCGATTGGCGATGAGGCCATTGAGTTTCAACTTGGGATCGAACGGCTCCTTGGTCTTTCGATCCTTCACAAATTCAATTCCTGCGAAGAGGCCTTTCCCCCTCACATCCCCGACGATCTCATGCCGGGTTAATGACTCGAGGGACCGAAGGAGATGCTCTCCCATCCTGGCCGAACGTGAGATCAAATGGTGTTCGATGAGATAATCAATCACCGCGCAGGCAATGGCACAGGAGAGCGGGTTCTGATTATACGTGTGTCCGTGAACAAAAGCTCCGGAGCCTTCTTGAATCGTCCGATGGATTTCTCCCTTTGCGATGACCACAAATATAGGAGTATATCCACTGCTCAAGCCTTTTCCGACAACGATCATATCGGGCACGACATTCCAGTGGTCAATTCCGAAATTTTTCCCGGTCCTTCCCATCCCGGTCATGACCTCATCCACGATGAGTAAAATGTCATACCGATTACAGATCTCCCGGATCTTCTGGAAATATCCGTCCTTGGGAACCAGGGCCCCGGCGGTGGCGCCGACAACAGGCTCGGCGATGAAGGCGGAGACCGAATCCGGCCCTTCATAGAGGAGGGTCTTCTCCAGATCGAGAGCACACTCTAAATCACACCTTTGAGGCTCAAGCCCAAACGGACACCGGTAACAGTAGGCGGGCGCAATATGAGGGGTATGCTGAATGAGTGGGAGGTAGTGCCTTCTCCTCCCTGTATGCCCTGAGAGGGCTAAGGCTCCAAGGGTATTTCCATGGTAGCTCGTCCAGCGTGAGATGACCTTATATTTTTCAGGCTTTCCTCGTTCCACCTGATATTGTCTCGCCAATTTTACCGCTGTTTCAACCGCCTCGGACCCTCCCGAAAGAAAGTAAACCCGGTTCAGCTCTTTTGGGGAAAGCTGGACCAACTTGGAAGCCAGATCGATGGTTGTTTGATTCGTAAAGTGTGATCCGTGGGAGAACGAAATCCGATCGGCCTGACGCACCATCGCCTCTGTGATCTCCTTCACCCCATGACCAATCCCAACCACGGCAGCCCCGCCGGAGCCATCGATATACTGTTTCCCTTCGGTATCGTAAATATAGACTCCTTCCCCCCGGTCTGAGGTGGGATAAAATTTTCTTAAATTTCTGTAAAAGACATCGTCTGTATTGGGTTCCTTCTTCATGCTTCCCCCCTTTTTAAAGAGTCCCTTCCTCCATCCTCTTCCTTCTCCGTCTTAACGTTTGGGACCAATAGACCGTCCCGAAAAGGGCGAGGCCTGCGAGATCCGTGATCAAGCCTGGTTTGATGAGAAGAAAAGAGGTGATCAAGAGAAGAATCCTTTCATAATAAGTGGTCTTCATAAAAAGGCAGTTTTGGACTCCGGCGGCCAGGCAGTAAACACCGAAGGTTGCCGTCAGCGTTGCAAGGATCACCTTGTGAGCAGGTCCCATGATAAGGAGCTCCGGGCCATAAATAAACATAAAAGGGACGATATACCCTGCAATCCCTAACTGAAAGGCGGTGATCCCTGTTTTCATCGGATTGGAACCAGCGATCCCGGCCCCAGCATAAGCAGCGAGTGCTACAGGAGGCGTGATGTCCGCCCTTGTCCCGAAATAGAAGATGAAGAGATGGGCTGCAATGGCTACGACCCCCAACTTGATGAGCGCAGGGGCAACAAGGGCGGAGATGATAATATATTGGGCTGTGGTTGGAACCCCCATCCCCAATGCCAGACAGGCGATCATCGTGAATGGCAGCGCCAGCAACAGACTTCCCCCTGAGAGATCTGCAATGAGTGATGAGAACTTTAGACCCAGCCCGGTCATGGTAATGGACCCGATGATGATGCCAGCAGCAGCACAGGCAGCGGCCACTTCCACAGAGCCAATGGCGCCATCTTTGAACGCTTCAAAAATATCCCTGAGGCTCATTCGGGTGTGTTTCCTGATATAGCTGCAAACGATGGTCGCGAGAATCGCCCAGAAGACTGCCCTTTCAGGCGAAAAATTTAAGATGAGAAAGTAGACCAGGAGGGTAAGAGAGATAAGGTGATGCCATCCCCCCCAAAATGTCGCTTTAATGCTTGGAAGGTCTGCACGGGGGATTCCTTTGATTCCCATCATCACAGCCTTGAAATGGACTTGCATGAAAACGGCAAAAAAGGAGAGGGCCGCGGGGATCGCTGCCGCAATACAAACTTTGATGTATGGGATCCCGAGAAACTCCGCGATGAGAAAAGCAGCTGCGCCCATGACGGGTGGCATGATCTGTCCCATGGTAGAAGCTGATGCTTCTACTGCTCCGGCAAAATGCGGCGGATAACCCGTTTTCTTCATAAGAGGGATGGTAAATGCACCCGTGGTTACTGTATTAGCTACGGAACTACCCGAGATCATACCAAAGAAACAACTGGAAACCACCGCGGCCTTAGCAGGTCCGCCTCTTGTCCACCCGGTGACGCTGAAGGCCAGATCGGTGAAGAATTTTCCGGCCCCTGACTTTTGAAGAATTGCACCATAAAGGATAAAAAGGAAGATGAAGTTAGCCGAAACACCTATGGGGACTCCGAATACCCCATCCGTAGAGAGGGCGAGGTAAGTGGCGGTACGCTTCAGGCTATACCCCTTGTGGATGAGTATCTCAGGAAGGTATGGTCCGAAGAAGGTGTAGAATAGAAAGGCAATGGCCACAAGAGGAACAGGCCATCCCGTGGATCTCCTGGCAGCCTCAAGGACCAGAATTATCAGGATCACCCCGATGATCACATCCACATCGAGAAACTTCCCAGCCCTGTGCATAATATCAAAAGAGTAGATGAAGATCCAGATGCAGATTCCGGCAGAAATCAGCCAGAAGATAAAATCGAAAAGACTGGGCCGTTTTTTCGGTGATAGAGATTTAGAAAAGGGATAGAGCAAGAAGATCAGAGAAGACATTAGCCCCCAGTGGATGGCTCTATGGTCCAGTGCGAAAAAAGGGTGAAAATAGGCGTATAAGAGATGATAAAGGGAGGCACTCACTGCGATGATAGCGATCCCATAACGCATGGGACCTTGAATTTCCCTCTTTTTTTCAAACCTCCCCATCACCTCTTTGGCTTTGACCAGGCCCTCCTGTTCATCCTCCGCAACTTGCTTTCTTATCTCTTCTCCCATGGATCCTCCTTAACGGTCATGGTTGATCCCTTGGTTTCACCCATATCTTAAGAGGTTCGCCCCCCCTTGCGATTTCCCTCAGCGGGATACTCACCCCATTACAGATAAGGGTATGATTTGCAATCCTTCCTACCCTTAAACGGAGGAAGGGAAAAGGGCGGTTGAGATAAACCCTGATCTTTCCGTCCTCGATATTGATGGAGGCTTTTTCCCATTCCATGGATTCCAGCCCTGCTCCGTACCAATCGAAATTTTCTTCGATGAGGATCATTTCACCGTTTACGCCTATTTCGAAAATATCATGAACCGAAGTTTTGTCGGACGAATGGATATAATGGATGTAAAAGCGGTCCCCTGGTTTGGCCGGAAAATCAAGTAAGATCTTCTCTCTCTCCAGACTCTCCACTCGAATGGAAAAAAGGAGATCATTTTCTGCAAGGCATGGCAGGGGTGCATCAATGATGAAAGACATTCCCAAAAAGAAAAGAATTACTATTTTTACCTTCATTTACCTATTCAATCATTTTTTAATCCCCCCACTCCCCTTTTAGAAAAAAAGGGGGGGGAAGGGGGGATTTTCATTATTTGATGGCTCCTACCTCTTTAAAATATTTGATCGCGCCCGGATGCAACGCAATGGGACTATTGACCGCATTGGAAGGGGTCAACTGAGCGGCGATCGGATGAATATTGTTCAGGGCCCATTTCCCCTTATCCACATTTTCAAAGATGGCTTTTACAATTTTGTAGGCCACCTCCTCTTCCATCTGGGTGTTGGCGATGAGCACATTGGAATCACCAAGGCAGAGCACATCGTGATCTACCTTAGGATAAGTTTTGGCAGGTATTGTTATTTTGACATAATAGGGAAATTTTTTAACGATCTTATCAGCCATCGCCGACTCCACCGGAATGAGCATGATATCTCGCGTTGCTGCCAGATCCAATACTGCAGAACCCGGGTAGGCGAAATTAAAGAAAACCGCGTCGATCACCCCATCTTTCAGGGCCTGGACCGATTCCGATTGGGAGAGATGAGCAATCGTCAGATCTTTCTCAAGGTTAAACCCGTATTCTTCTAAAATCGCTTTGGCCATCACCGCACATCCGCTGCCGGGCACATCAATGGAGACTTTCTTCCCTTTTAAATCCTTTACCGATTTGATTCCCTTTCCCTGGACCGTCACGATATGTTCAGGAGCAGGATACATCTGGAACAAAGCAGCCAGGGGGAACTTTTTCTCAAAGGGCTCCTGCCCTTGAATGGCCTTGTAGGCAATGCTCCCCATGACCATTCCCATGTCGCTTTCTCCGACTCCCACGAGCCGACAATTTTCAACAGAAGCTCCAGTGGATTCGGCAGCACAACGAAGGTCCGTGGTCTTCTGAATGACGACCGCCATCCCTCCACCCAGGGGATAATAAACTCCTCCCGGACTTCCTGAGGCAAGGGTCAGGAATTTCTTTTTTGCCATGGAATGGCCAACCCATATCAGACTAACAGCTAAAACCACAACCAAACCGATATAAAATAACTTCCTCATAAAACACCTCCTTCATATTAGAAATTCTCTGGATTGAATTGCTTCCCTTACCAATTTCACCTCCTTCCTTCTCCCCCCCACCATCTATTTGGATGTGTTGTAATAAATCTGCTGGCGTTCCCAGACTTCTTCCAGCTCTTTTAAAGATTTCATCGTACTCTTTTTACTGCAAACCCCGAGGGCTGTGACGATGGCATTGATGAGACTAAGAGGGGCTGTGAAAGATTCAACGAAGGAATCCATTTGATAACGGGCCGTTAAAACATGATCTGCATGTTGAGCCAAAGGAGAGATAAGGCTATCGGTGATGGCCAGCGTCTTATTCCCTCTCTCTTTCGCAAATCGAAGCACCTCCACGGTCTGCTTCGTATATCTTGGGAAACTGATCCCGATGACCCTATCCCCCTTTTCCAACCCTAACAATCGGTCCCACATGTCTCCTATGCCGGGTTGAATCACCCAGACATTTTTTTGCAGAAACTCCAAAGCAATTCCTAAAAAAATAGCCAATGAGTAGGCGCTTCTCAATCCTACGACGATGATCTTCTCGGCGGAATCAATAGATCGAACGAATTGTTTGAATTCTTGGGCGGGTATCTGCTTCAATGTTTCTTCGATATTGTGGATGTCGGTTTGAAGAATCTTGTTCAGGACATCCCCTTCGTTGGCCACCTTTTTCGCCGTATTTTGGAGGCGGGATGTAGTAGTAAGCTTATTTCTAAAAAGAAGTCTGAGTTCTTTTTGAAATTCTGGAAACCCTTTAAATCCCAGCGCCTTAGAAAACCTCACGACCGTTGCTTCGCTGACATCGACCTTTTCGGCCAGATCTTCAACATTGAGGAAGATGGATTCATCTTCATGGGAAAGGATGTATCGCATCAATTTTTGTTGCGCCGGAGTCAGAAAAACGTTTTTCTCTTTGAGTAACTGGTTGAGCGATGGCATGGGTGAAATTTTTTTTACATTCATGGAATGGTTTGAAAAAAAAATATTATTATTTAAAATATTTGTCAAGGGAAATCTTTTCACCCCTCCCTCGGGACAAGGTTGGAGGCGCCCCCACTGTCCTTGAGGACACTCGGGGAGAAGAACGGGGGATTGAAAGAAAGACGACCTCTCCCCTGGAGGAGGCAGGAGCATGGCAAAGCAGAAGGGAGCGTCTTAATGTTGGAGGGGTCGGAGGTTCTTGGTTGAGCGGGTTGAATCGGTGGGATGGTTCTCGGTCACTTCCCCGGTCATGGGATCCAATCTTTTTCGGAACGGGGAATCCTCGCTCAACCAGGCCATCACTTCATCCCTTCTCTTCTCAAACGCAATCCAATCCTTTTTTGCGACAGGTTCCCCGGTAGCAAAGGACTCTTTTAAAGGATTCCGAAACCGCCCATGCTTGTTGATTCGATAGTCGAGGTGAGGACCGGTGGCCAGCCCCGTTGCCCCCACGTATCCGATGACCTGTTTCTGCCGCACCCTTGCCCCGTTCTTGATCCCGGGGCCGTATCTGGAGAGATGGCCATAATAGGTTTTATACCCATTTCTGTGCTGCAGAACCACCTGTTTTCCAAATCCGCCGGCCCATCCCACGGAGTTTACGACCCCGTCGGCCACGGCCCAGATGGGTGTTCCGGAGGGAGCGGCATAATCCACGCCGTGATGGGGCCGGACTCCCCCCAGGATGGGATGCCTTCTCGCATGGCTGAATCGGGAACTGACCCGGTCAAATTTCAAGGGCG
The DNA here is from genome assembly GCA_020059605.1 of Deltaproteobacteria bacterium. Lineage (GTDB taxonomy): Bacteria > Desulfobacterota > BSN033 > BSN033 > UBA1163 > RBG-16-49-23. The sequence goes on along the minus strand of JAGVBT010000145.1, from coordinate 1,429 downwards.
CCTTTAAAAAGGCTCTCTTCAAAGAATTCCCCGTCTCCTGGTAATAATCGTCCCGATACCGGATTCCCCGGATCGTCTTATCGCCCTGTCGAAACTCCACGGCATGGATCGTTCCATATTGAACAAACCGGTCTTCTCTGTATATTTTTTCCACCACCACGTTGAACCGGTCCCCTTTTCTAAGATCCTGATAAAAATCGATTTCCCAGGCCAGGATATCTGCGAAGGCAATGGTCAACGCGTCCTCTTCTCCAGCCGCATTCATCGCTTCAAAAAGTGAGGAAGTGATTTCCCCCTCCACCTTGACCAGGTACCGGTCGAGGGGGATATCCTTTTGCTGGGCCACATATCCATGCTCCCCCTTTTCGACCTTGTAGACTTCGATTGGACTCTTCTCATAGACGAATTTGACCAACTCACCTTCATCATCCGTGAGAATTCGAAAGGTCCCTCCCCTGATCCTCCTGAAGTCCACATGGGGTTCCAGTTTCGAGATGATGAGGTGAACCCACGGCACGGGAATCTTCAACTCCATCAGGGACTGATAGAGGGAACTGTTTTTTTCGATATTTCCTTCCTGGATATGGAAGGAGGGCTCGGGTGGGATTGCGGGTTTGGACGGAGGAGGGATCGTCTTTTGGGGAAAAAAGAAGAAGGCAATGACCGCAAGTCCAAGGAGAGCCCCTGCGAGGAGCCATCGTTTTCTTCCCTTCTTTTGGTTTCGTGCCGGTCGGACCATCTCCGTCCCCACTTGATTCGGATCTGAAAATCCAATCAGGATCGTTCTCTTGGCATCCGGTTTCCCTATGAAATATTCCGGCCGCTTCGTCTCGAAACGGAGGGATCCCTGATTTAACAGGGCAAGTATAACATAATCAAAAAAAATTGGGAACCTCTTACCAACAATGGGGCACTGCCGCTTCCGTACCCTCCCTGCGGGAGTGCCGTGGTTTCAGAACCTTATGGAGATTTCTGTCAATTTTTTAATAAAAAAATATGGATAAATGCGGAGTCTTTCTAACGGGGCAATATGCCAATCCCATAACTAATACAAACGCATTAAATGAGATGCTGAAACGAGTTCAGCATGACAAGAAAAAACCTGTCATTCCGAACTTGTTTCGGAATCTCGAATTGAGCTAATGACAATAAATTAATTGTGTTTGTATTAGAAGAATTTATTTTGTTAGTTTGCAGCCCAAGGCTTTCAAGAGTCTTTCTATGGAATGATCTTTCTGGGTGGGATGCCGGAAAGGCAATTTAGCATGGATTTTATAACTGATCCGTCTTCCTTCTTTAAGCTTTTCAATGTAGCCTTCAGATTCGAGATCAGCGATGATACTTCGGACCGATCTCTCGGTGATCCCGATAAGGGTTGACAAGTCCCTTGCAGTGATTTTAGGACGGTTGGCCAATAAAATAAGCACTC
>JAGVBT010000034.1 GCA_020059605.1 Deltaproteobacteria bacterium | reverse complement strand
GGCCGTATATCTGACTGGGAAACCCCTCTTTCTCGTTTTTTAACGGGCATAAAGCCCTTCACTACAGGTCACATATCTTCTTTTTTCAAAGCACTAAAGATGGACTCGTAAAAAGTCAAAAAACAGAAACAATGTCATGCTGAACCTTGTGCTGAACTCGATTCAGTATTGTTTCAGCATCCAATAGTTTCAAGAACTTACGAGACCCTGAAACGAGTTCAGGGTGACAGGTCGGGACTTTTTACGAGATCATCACTAAAGCGTTACCAAAATTCAAATTTTCAAAATTTAAAACTATTTATACTGTTTGGGACATTGGTATTTTGAACATTTGTGCTTGTTTCGAATTTCGTGTTTCGGATTTCGATATTGATAAATTCATGCCCCCCAATTTAATCAAACAATACCTAAAAAAGGGCCAAAATCTTAAACACTCCATTGGCGATTCCCATGATGATGAAGATCCCTATGAAAGAACCGGTCATCAACAGGATCGTCCCCTCCACCCTCCCTTTTTTAAGAAAAAAACTGACGATGCTCCCTGAAAGGATACCGAAGCCACGGATGGGAAGGGCGGAAAGCAGGATGAGCCCAATATTTCCGAGAGACATCACCTTCTTCATGAGGGGTCTCTCATTCAGGCTCGAGATCACCTTGTCGGTTTTTTGAGTGACCCACCGGACGATGAAAAATCTCTTGCTCGATTTTTCTAACAACATCCCGTAGACCGGAATCTGCACATAGTCATAGGCCAGGGCCAGAGGGAAATAGATAAAGACAGACATCTGATTGACGATGGCGAAGAGCACGGAAAAAGAACGACCGAGAGTAAAATGGATCAGGGTGAAGAGCAGGATGAGATTTCCCGTGCCGGTTATTGGTTCCATTCGCGTCCCAAAAGAATCGTAGCATAACTTTCCTGCGGGGATATTCCCATGTGTAAAATATTTTGAATTTCCTGATCCATTTTTTGATGAATGACATATCGAAGATCGCAGGCAGGGTCTGGAAATTGATAATGGATCGTCGGAGGAATGAACCCATATTCCATAGAAAGCACATCGGCAACCATCCTCATCCCCCCCAAGGCAATCGCCTCTCCCAACATGGATTTAACAGAACTGACCGGGATTGGAGGGCATTGAGAGGGCAATGCTCTTTTGATTCCCTGAGCTTCCATGGCATCAAGGATCTGGGAGGAATTCCCAGCACCGCTGATATAATCGATAGAAAGGCCCTCCCTTCCTTTCATTGCTCTCTTGATTGACCGTTCGACCCCCTCTGCCCCACTCTCTCTCAAGGATCCACCAAGCAAACTGTCTCCTAAAATAGACCCATAGATTTTCGCTCCCCTTGATCGGGCATGGGCTTCGGCCTCGATCACCAACACCCCTGATCCTTCCCCTAAAACCAGCCCGTTTCTCATCCGGTCATACGGACAGGACCTTTCCCCATGTCCTTCATCCATCGCCAGGAGACGGAGGTCGGAAAAGCCGCGGAAGAGGAACTCACTCAGCTCATCGACCCCGCCCGTCAGAACAAGGTCCGCCCTGCCGCGTCGAATCTGATCGCAAGCAAATGCGATGGCCGCCTCAGCCGAGCAGAAAGATTGGACGAGCGTGCAGTTCACCCCCTGAATTCCGAGTTCGATGGAGACATGGCTTGAGGCAGCATTGGGAACCGTGTTGGGAAAGAGCATGGGATTTAAATCGAGAAACCCTTTGAACACCTGGCCCCGGTGAAATTCCTCCGAGCTCGACAGTCCACAGAAACCGGAACCCAGAACCACTCCCACTCTCGGGCTGTTCTCCCGGGTCACAGAGAATTGACCGTCGGCCAATGCCAGTTTCGATGCGGCAATGGCAAACTGGCTGGCCCGGTCGAGGCGCCTGATTTTACTGGCGGACATGAAATCTTTAGGGTGAAAATCTCGGACCAGGCCTGCTTTTTTGGACCGGGAGAATTGGGTATCGAAGGATTTGATCTCCTCAATCCCCGACTTCCCGATCTTTAAGGACGAAAGGAATTCCTCCTTCCCGATGCCGATCGAAGAAACCACACCGACTCCGGTGATGCATATATGGTCTGACATGGTTAAATTCCAATCACCAATAACGCCCCCCCTACCCCCTCTTAAATGAAGAGGGGGGGGTTATTCTTTGGAGTATTGGCGCCTGCTATTCATAGACCTTTTCTTCTTCTCCTTCGAGGTCTCCTGCGTCCGCCTCCACATCCCTCGATTCGCCGGCCTTCCCCAAGACTTCTTTATAGAATTCGTGCTGGATGAGCAGGTTCATCACCTCGTTCGTTCCGGTCCAGATCATCTGCAGCCTCGCATCACGGAAGAAACGTTCGATGGGATAGACGTTCGTATACCCGATCCCGCCCATGATCTGCATCGAATGGTTGACAACCTCCCAGAGCATTTCTGTCGAGGTCTTCTTTGCCTCGGAGACCATCCTCCTCGCATCCAGACCTTCGTCCACATGTTTGGCCGTAACATAGACAAGGCTGCGAGCGGCATCAAGTTTCGCAATGGAATCGGCTATTTTGAAACTGACCGCTTCAAATTTCCGGATCGTCTCGCCAAACGCCTTTCTCCGGTTGCTATAGCGCGTTGCGATTTCCAGGCAGGACCGGGCCATTCCGAGCGCTCCTGCGGCAGTGGTCAACCGTTCAGGGATCATCATCTGGTTAAAGACCAGGAACCCCCCATTGAACGGACCCACAAGATTTTTTGCCGGCACCTTAGTGTCGCGAAAATAGAGACGGCCTGTCCCTCCCCCGCGGGAGCCCAGGAGCCCGTAAACATGTTTGACTTCCACACCCATTTCCCTTTCGACAATAAAACACGAAATCGATTGGTGAGGCTCTTCATCGGGCGCTGTCTTTGCATAGACCAGAAAATAATCCGCCCCTTCTGCACCTACCACGAAACGTTTCTGACCGTTGAGCATGTAATGGTCCCCATCCTTCCTGGCAAGGGTGGTTGCGCCGAAGAAATCGGATCCTCCCCGGGGTTCGGTCAGTGCCTCCGCACAACAGAGTTTTCCCGCAAGGGTAGGCTTTAAATATTTTTCCTTTTGTTCCGGAGTGCCAAAACGGTGGATGGCTTCACCTACAATGCTCACCAATGAATAAAGACAGCTCATTCCCGATCCGAGGACGCCGATCTCTTCGATGGCCGCCACCTCTCCTGTCCACCTCATTCCCCTGCCTCCCCATTCCTTGGAAAAACGAAGACCGAGAAGGTTTTGTGCGGCCAGGCTTTCGATATACTCCTTCGGATACTTCACCTCGTCCGCGTCCATGGCCCGGATGAGAGAACTCGGAACCCTCTCTTTGACGAATTTCCTTACCTCCTGTTTTAACTTCCGTTCTTCCTGCGTCAACAGAATATCGAACATGGCCTTTCCTCCTTTGTAGGAATCCTCCGTTGCAATGAACGGTTGATAAGAATTCTTTACTAAAACCCGGAAAGAATCAAGAAAATATTTTAATTGACAGCGGAGGTGGAACCATTGAATAATCTGGGGCAAGGTGAAGAGGCGAGGGCTATGAAGCCAGTTTGGTCTTTCGGTAACAGTTATAAAAAAGGTTTAGGGTGACGAGGCTCGTATCGAAGTTAGAGACACGAAACTTGAAATTCGATAAAAAATCCGAGCTTCGAGTTTCTATAACCGAGCATTGATACGAGGTTCAACAACGATACACGTTCATTTTATCTTAAAGAAATTAGGACTTCCTGAGGAGGCACAGGATGGAAGAGAAAATCAAGCATAAGGCGAAGGAGTTGGGGGTGGATCTCGTCAGTATTTTGAATTTAAAGGATTATTTCAGCCCACGCTCTCCGGACCCTCATCGATACCTTTCCTCGGCCCGGTCCATCGTCGTGCTGGCCTTGAAACCTCTTGCGGGCGCTTATCATTACCGGGAGAATACCTGGAGCAAGATGCCCTCTTACCTCTACGGCATGGAGGCGGCCGGAAATGCCGCGGCCTACCATCTTGGAAGATTTATCGAAAGGGAATTTGACGGCGAATCTTTTCTCGTTCAGGCGCACCGGCCCTTCGAAATCGATGAGGAAACCTTTCGTTCTCCCATCGGTAGCATTTCACTCCGGCATGCCGCTGTACAGAGCGGGCTGGCCGTCTGGGGAAAAAACACCCTCGCCCTGACCCCTCAATATGGACCCCGTGTCATGTACCTGGGAATTCTCAACAGTCTGGACCTGAAATCAGACCCTCCCATCAACGGTTATGATCCTTGCCGCACCTGCCCATATGATTGCCGATCCACCTGCCCGGGAAACGCCTTCATGGAGGATGGCCGCGTCTTAAGCCACCGTTGCGTAAAAGTAAGCCAGCCGAACGATGTAGGAAACTTCATGCGCTTCTTATTGGAGATGGGGGAAAAGCCTTCCATGGAGGAACGGCTGGAGATGATGAAATCGCCCCGCTTCTTTCGCCACCTGCAATATCTTCAATTTTTCATCCATTACCATTGTGACAACTGCACCCGGCACTGTCCCGGAAGCCTTGCAGGGGAAACCCGAACTCCCCTGTGAAAAGAGCATGAACCCGCAACCCGAATCGGTTCTGCGACCCGTGGAAGTCAACCATTTATATTTTTGAAATCAGGAGGTTGCGAATTCCCTTGCGATCGGCCCTGGAATGGATTATAGTTGGTCAAGATCAAGTTGCCAGGAGCCTATTGCCGTTTCAAGGCGGATGACACGCAAAGAACTCTAAACAACTTCTTTGCGTTTTTTTTATTGAACCCTGGCATCCTTCCCTGCCCAACGGAACCTTTCGCCACGGTCCATTGTGAAAAAAGTATGATGCAAGGGGATCAAAGAAGGGAGAAACGGTTTGAAAGGAAGGCTTTCGGAAGACCTTACCCTCATTGAGCCAAACGAAGACCCCCTGTTCCTGCCCGACGATTTCGATGCCGATCTATTGGGCGAATTCTCCGGGATCGCAATCGAAATTGAGAGCCAGAGTGTCCAAGGACCGGAAGAGGAAGAGGTCCCCGAAATCGCCTACGCCGGTCCTCCTGGAAAGATCATCGATCCTGTCCGGATCTATCTGAAGGAGATGGGGTCCTTCCCATTATTGACGCGCGAGGGGGAGGTCGAAGTGGCCAAGAGGATCGAAAGCGGGCAGCAAGAAATCCTCGGCGTGGTTCTCAACTGCCCTGTTGCGATCCAGGAGATTCTCCATCTTGGGCAAAAGCTTCGGGCCGGAAAAGTAAAAATCAGTGAGATTACCAATGAGATTGACGATGAATTGACAAACGTGAAAGAGGAAGTGCTTCAAAAAAGAAGGGTCCTCCTGCTGATGGATAAGATTCGGAGAGAAACAAATCATCTTCGCCGTCTTCGTATTAAATCGAGGATATTGAAAAAGAAGTCTTCTGTCATCAAGATCAAGGAAGATGTCAGTAAAAGAAAGGTTGAAATACTGAGGGCTTTCCAGCGGATCAACATCAGGGGAGAGCAGATCGAACGGATCATACAAAGGCTGAAGCAGTGGGACATCCAAATGGAAAGGGCCCGGCAGGAACTTAAAAAATACGGAGGGCCTTCGGGAATTTCAAGCCGGGGCATAAAACCGTCCGTGGCCAAGAAGGGGAACCCGAAGCGGAAAGATCGGGAGGAGGCCGAAAGGGCTGTCCGAAACATCAAACGTCGAATCACCAGGATGGAAGCCGAGTGCGGCCTCTCTTCGAACCAGCTCAAAGAAGCCCTCAGAGCCATCGCGAAAGCGGAGGGCCGGGTGAAGGAAGCAAAGGCCGAATTAATCAAATCCAACCTGAGACTGGTCATCTCCATCGCCAAACGATACATCAACCGGGGCCTCCAGTTTATGGATTTGATTCAAGAGGGGAATCTCGGGTTGATGAGGGCCGTGGAAAAGTTCGAATACCAGAGAGGCTATAAGTTCGGGACGTATGCGACCTGGTGGGTTCGGCAGGCGATCACTCGAGCCATTGCCGACCAGGCCCGGACCATACGTATCCCCGTTCATATGATCGAAGTCATTAACAAACTGAACCGAACCGCTCGGGCCCTCGTCCAGGAAATGGGGAGGGAACCCACTCTGGAGGAAATCGCCGAAAGGATGGGCGTGCCTCTGCATCATGCTCAGAAAATTTTTAAGGCCAGCAAAAAAACCATCTCTCTCGAAACCCCGATCGGCGAAGAGGAAAGCCGCCTGGAGGACTTTATCGAGGATAAGGAGTCCGTTTCTCCTCAGGAGGCCACCATCAGTTCCAACCTGGTGAAACAGATTCAATCCGTCTTTTCCACGCTGGATAGTCGGGAGGAAAAAATTCTGAGAATGCGGTTTGGGATCGGAGAGAAACACGACCATACCCTCGAGGAGGTGGGGCAAGAATTCAAGGTGACCCGGGAACGAATCCGGCAGATCGAAGAAAAAGCTTTAAAGAAGTTACGGCACCCGAGCCGGTCAGAGAAACTGAAGAGTTTTATCGAATAATCATCAAGAGGCTTGAGGATACAGATTCCATTTAAAAAGGAGAGAGACGATGAACATTTATGTGGGAAATTTATCATTTGACGTTTCTGAGGAAAATCTTCAGACGGCCTTTTCTGCTTTCGGGCAGGTCAGCTCCGCCACTATTGTGAAAGATAAGTATAGCGGCCAGCCGCGGGGTTTCGGCTTTGTCGAAATGCCCGATTCGAACGAGGCCCGCACGGCGATTGCAAATCTCAATGGAAAAGAACTCCTGGGCCGGCAGATGAATGTGAATGAGGCGCGGCCCCGCGCGGACCGGGGAGGATCCGGAGGCCGCGGTGGAAACCGCGGAGGGAGATCCAATTTCGGCGGAAGAGGCCGTTATTAGGATCGGTTCAACATTTGGCAAGGACTTTCCCCGTTCGATATTCCAGTCGTGGCGGCCCTTCGATATACTCAGGGCCGAGAGTCGCGCGAAGCGCGGGATCGAGCGCCTCGAAACCGAGCGGGGCATGAGTTCTAAGGGGGTGAAATGACGGCGTCCGTTTCACTTCGCAAAAGACGGTTTTGTACATAGACATCTTCTGAATCCATCTCAGAGAAAGAAGGGAACCGGATGCAAAGAAAAAGACATGGAAGAATGCGTTCTTCAAGGTCCGGCCGCTCAAGCCGCCCGAAATTTTACAAAATGGCATGTGCGGGTTGCGGAAAAGAAGTGGTCCTTCAAGTGGCTCCACCTGAAGGCAAAACACTGATGTGCCTGGAGTGTTTTAAAAAATAATCTTTTTATGCATTAACCCGCCAGTTTTAATGGGTGCAAAAACGGGCATGGGTAACCCGCTCTACAAGGCTTCGAATGGCGGTTTTTTAGAATTTTATGGGAAACGGGGGATTTCACCTAAAGTGAATTCCGG
>JAGVBT010000127.1 GCA_020059605.1 Deltaproteobacteria bacterium | reverse complement strand
GTCACCCTGAACTCGTTTCAGGGTCTCGTAAGTTCTTGATTTTGTTAGATGCTGAAACAAGTCGGTACGACTCGAAACCGAGTTCAGCATGACGTCTTTTTTGTTTTTTAACTTTTTACGAATGTATCATTTTTGCTTCTAATGGATTTGTAAATATTTCTGACAAATTGATTTTTTGATTTGATTTCGGATTCGAACTTTGCTATTTGATTATCATTCGCGGGCAAGGAAGGATAGATGACATGGTAAAAAAAACCATTCGGTGTTCGAAGTGTGGAAATGAGATGGGGGGTTATCAAAATCCTCTGCCCACGGTCGATATCATCATCGAGATCGCGTCGAAGGGGATCGTTCTGATCAAGAGAAAAAATCCTCCCTTTGGTTGGGCTCTTCCCGGGGGATTCGTGGATTACGGGGAGTCGTTGGAAGAAGCGGCTATCCGTGAGGCAAAAGAAGAAACGGACTTAGATGTCAAACTTGATAAACAACTTCACACCTATTCCGATCCTGAAAGGGATCCGAGACACCATAGCATTTCAACGGTTTATGTAGCAAAAGCTAAGGGGAAACCTCGGGCCAGAGATGATGCCGTTGAAATCGGATTTTTTAATGAATCGAACCTGCCCGATGAGATTGCCTTCGACCACCGCTCCATCTTGAAGGATTACTTCAATATGAAAAAGCCCGAATAAAATATCTTGACTACTTTTTGGGGCTGTGATAACGATGGGAGGCATGGCAAGGATCATCAGGTTAGGACTTCCGGATGACTTGCAACGAACCAGTCCCATATTCCCCTTAGAATAGGCCCGGTTCCAGGTGGGAGGAATGGGTCCTATTAAGTAAGAAGAAAGAGCCCTTGTGGTCGTTCGACCTGTCACCACTGAGAGGTGAATCAGACTATAAGGGCTTTTTTTTGTCCATTTCTATGAATATGGAGAATGGCTGCCGGAAGTAATAATAATTAATGATTACAGTTAAATAGAGATGGAGGATCAAGAAAAATGAAGGTAGATTACCTATTACTTTGGGCCAGGAAAATTAGCAAAATAGAAAACTACATCCCCATCGCGGTTTTTTTGTGTTTTTTGCTTTTTTCTTGCCATTCTTGTCAATTGTGGGAGACGGATAGATGGAAGGCTCCGAGGTTCGTCAAAGAGTGGGAGATAAAGGAAATCATACCCGGACTTGCAACTCAAATCGTCTCAATGACGGCCAATAAAAACGGGGTTTTTGCGTTGGTTAAATCGCTGGAAACAAAATACTTACCTCCACCCATCATAACAAAAAAAGCATCTGAAATGACAGAAAAAGAGAAAGAGGACTTTTTTTATTTAAAAAATAAATTTCTTTCAGGCTCAGCAATATTACGGATGACAAAAGAAGAAAATGATAGATTGATTGATTTTATAATTACTCATTTTATCCCATTCAGACACGTAAGTGAAATGGCAGAGAAAGAAAAACAAAAGATTATTGATTTTATCGTCCTATACAAAGAGAAAATGGAACCTAATGATATAAATATGAAATTATTCAAGGATTATTTGCACAGGGAAGGCAGAGATAAATATATTGACAGCATATCAAATAATATTCGTGAATCTGTAAGAAAAGAAATTTATCACTATAGACTCCAGCATTATGACCTTGAAGGCAATTTTATCAAACAATTCCCTGAAGGAAATAAGTTATCCTTGCCCGAACAGCTAAAAACAGGATTAAAACCTATTTTCGTTCCTCATCATAATGTTTCTGCTGAAAAAACGGAGATCGATATTCGTGACTATCTCATAAGCCCACTTATTATTGGTTCAGACGAATCGGGGAATCTTTATCTTGCCGATTATAAAGGGAATAAGGTTGTAAAGTTTGATAAGAATGGAAATGTAATCAATCTTTGGTGGATTGAACAACCCAAAGGAAAAACAGGATACTATGAGGACCTTGGTTCTCATAACGGACTTTTTTTATTAGGAGACAAGCTGTATTTGATTTCGTATGGGTATGACAGGCAAATTGGTTCCGGACCTCTAATATCAGAATTCGACCTCAGCGGCAGGCTGATTCGCAGAAAAACCATTAAACCTCCAAAGGTTCCAGAGCGGGAGGGTTTTGAAGGGAAAAGTATCCCAAATAAAAAGGAAGACGGGCAGGTTGGCGGCATAATCGCAGATAATGAAGGCAATCTTTATCTATTTTCTCCTGATAGCACCGTATTGATGCTTGACCATGAGTGGAATGAGAAGGGTTATATTGAGACGATCTTAAAAGAGGGGTTTGAGAAGCCTAAGCCTGTTTATAGTTCCGACTATAAGCGGGAAGTAACCTATCGTGATTGGTTGCCTAAAGACGAGAGCTTCAGGAGTTTTAGCTCCGATAAATTTTCCTGGATAGAAGGACAACCATGGCTTTATTTTGCTAATGGGATTTATTGGAGTCCTGACGAGACGATCTATGTAACCTTTATCGGAATGAAGCCTTTCGGGGTGATCGATGCAATGATCTTTAATAAAAAAGGAAAAATGGTTGCTTACTGGAAGCGGGATCAAAAGAGCTATTCGCCTTGGTTTGAAAAACTTACTGACTATCAAAAATTGGTCACCACGGAAATATGGACTGAGATGGCGTTCTATGACAATCATATCTTTATCGGGAGGAGTTTCTTGGCCGGGACACCAGGCAAGGAGGGGCATACGGTAATTCAGATGTTTGCAAGGTGAGGAGGGCGTTGCAATGAGAAAGTTATGGATAATAGGCGCGGCCATTCTGTTTACTTTACTCGAGGCCGGGTCAGGGTGGTCATGGCCGGTTTACGACCATAGACGGCTTGCATTTAGGGCGAGACTCTGCATTTCACTCCCATTGCCGGTCGAGGAAAGATGTAAAACCCCTGTTGACGTAAATGTCCTCTATCATTCCTTGGCAATCGGGGCGGTTGAACCTGATAATTCAGACGCAAAAGGAGGAGACGGGTTACATAGTCCAAAGCATGCTTTTAATCCAATGTATGAACCTAATAAAGAGATCTGGGATCCTTCAATTAGGTTCGTTCTAAGCCAGCCCTATGCACAAATCAATGCCGGTTTGGCATTGGATGCAATAAGAGATGAAAAGGACAAGGTTAAGCGTTTACTCAGGAATCTTACCTGTGAATCGAAACAAATAGATTATGAAAAACTTTACAAAGCGTTTGGCAGACTTTCTCACTATCCCGCGGACTTAGCAGGCCCACTGCATGCCTATAGCGTTGGGGTCGATAACCGTTACCATGAAGGAGATATGGGGGCTGACGGGATATGGTTTAAAGGGCTTTGGGATTATCCAAAAGCAGGGATGTTAGCGCACGGTCAATTGGAATATTTTACTGGTATAGGCGCTAATTTTGACAAACTCGCCTGTTCGTTGAAATCCCCAACGAATGTTGCCATCCGTGCAAGAGAGAAGATGAAAAACTATGAATCAAAACACGGCCCAAAAACCGGTTACGAAGGGCTAATATTCGACTTCCTTATAGAAACAGGCAACCCCATGGGGGAATTTACCGCTGCCGTCCCATTTTTTAAAAGCATCGGCCAGGTGCAGGCCCAGGATGCATTGGCCGGAATCCTTGACTCATGGCAAGATGCTTTAAAAGGGTTTGTTCCTCTTTCCGATTGCAATAAGGATCCGGATGGCGAATGTGAAAGCTCAACAGGCGGACGACCGGGAGGAGATCACCCCGATGATACTTTTAATGTGTCAACACAATCCCTCTCCTCCGCTCAAATAGAACTTCTTGAACAGGCTTGGAATAGGCTTGCGGTCAAGAAAAACAAGAAATCTTTGATCTGGCACCGGATGCAAGAATATCTTCTTGAACAATATTATTTTGGAAATGTCGACGAAGAATCATATCACCGGCTTTCCCAGGGCTACGAAATGACTCCTGATGTTGCTTCGGAGTTGTATTACGAAGACTATATCACAACGCCGGATGTCGCCATTCTGGGGAGGGGGTTTGCGCTTTCCATGTCAGACCTCCTCCAGAATAAATTCAATGAGCCTGTCAGAAGGTTGAATCCGAACGACCTCTCTCCAGATGTGCTTAAGGATTATCCGCTGTTAATTGTCCCGTCGGGGGGATTTTTGGGGATCGAACATTCTGATATTTTTAAGGCTTCTTTGGATGGATATGTCAAGGATGGGGGGACGCTTATTGTTTTTGCACAGCAGCATGGATATGAGTTTTCAGCATTGCCGGCGCCTCGGGAGCCGGACGGAACCTTCAGGACCATCGGCGGATATGGCTGGTCAGAAGATCAGAGCTGTTTTGTGAGAGCGGCCTATATCGAAACATGGCACCCGATGTTGTCGGGACAAATTAACAGCACCCCCACTCTCCACCTGGATGGATATTTCACAATCTACCCTTCAAATGCAACGGTGCTTTTGCGAAGGACGTCTAACGGTCAGCCGGCGCTATTGATGTATGATTACGGGGAGGGAAGGGTTATTGTTACCTCGATGTATTCGGATTTCGCCTTGAAACAAAACCAGGCATCCGCGGAGGAAATAGCCCTCGTCAGAGATATGATTAGTTGGGCAAAGCGTCCCGGCGAACTGCCGGGAATCAGGCCGGGCGAGATCGCATCCGTCGATCTGGATGCACGCAACGGCACGACGATGGATGCGGCATCGATAAGGCTGTTGATCTTCACTCCTGACAGATCCATCCTGCTTTCCGAGAAAACTTTGAATCATACGATTATGGGAGGACATTCCGTTTCCATTCCGTTTACCTATACAACCAATCAGTCCTCCCCTCTGGGCATTTACCATGTTGATTACATCCTTTTCGATGCCGAGGGCAAGGTCATCCAGCCTCAGGCGGAGACGGATTCTGGGCGGTTTGCGGTAAGTCGTCCACCCAGAAGTCCCTATAAGGAGGCACAGGTAAACTTTTCCATACATTCCGACGCCGAAGTGTATACATGGGGTTCGCCAATTACCTTTACGATTATTGTCTTTAATGACTCAGATATGGATAAGTCCATCACCACCAAATACGAGGGCATTAGCCAAACAGTCCATGTTCCAGCCAAAGGGTCGAATCACATGACCTATTCAAGGGCCGCTTCACTGAAGATGCCCCACTACAGCGAATGGTGGGATTTTCTCAGGGTTGCCTTCTATGAAGGGAATACCCATTTGAGCAGTTCAAACAAAAATATAAAAGTTTACTACCCGGCTGTCGATGTCCGTGTTCAGATGGACAAACGTTATTATGGCAGGGGTGAAACCGGAACCATCGGGGTATCTCTGAAGAATAATATCCCCACCGGCTGTCCGTATGCTGTTTACTTACATGTCTTGCAAGGGAGTTCATCCGTTTTTCGGGATACCAAAAATGTTTTTCTTACTCCCAACGGAGTTCTCTCTTTATCGATGGACTTTGTTTTACCGCCGGACTCTCCTCCGGGAACCTACACGGCCATTGTGGGCGCAATGTATGAGGATACTCATATCAAAGGCACCGGCGTGGGTTTCTATGTCCTTCAGAGTCAGATTGAGCTTATCCCTGCTGTGCCTGAGACTTATTTCAACAATATGACCATTCCCTTCATCCTCAACAACACGGGCAAGGTTAACGTATCTCAAGGAATCCTTGGGGTAAGCCTCAAAGACCCGGATTGGGAGATGATTCACTCCGCAGACCTATCTTTCGCACTTTCGCCGGGAGAGAGCAAAACGCTGGATGTTTTAGCCCCTGTGCCAGGGCTTAAATTTGGGAACTATACCTTAATTTATAGTCAATCGGATGAAACGAGGACGGGGAATCCAACCAAAATATCCATTCCCAATTCAGTCAACCTTTCTCTTTCTTTTGATAGACCCTCTTATAGAATAAGAGAAACAGCAAATCTGAAAGTGGATTTGAGAAATACAGGGAAGTTCAACCTGGAGAATCTATCGGTAACCGTTTCTGCAGCGGGAGCCAATTATCCTGACGTAAAGACGATCTCATTGGGAACGAACCTCAACACGATAACCTTAAACTTTGGAATTCCTATCCCGGAAACCCTTCTGCCGGGGGCACACCATGTGGAGGTGGCCGTTCGCCTCTCATCAGGAAGTCAACTCGCAGAGATGGCCAGCCTCTTTGTGCCGGAATCAACGTTGAGCATCTCCTATCCGGGAGTCTCCGACATGAAGAGAGGAGATCCAATAAGCATAGACATAACCAATACAGGAGGGTCAGATACCACTCTGACCTATACGGCCGCCCTGACGGATCATGGCGTGAATGTCTCTCAACATTCGGGAGAAGATACCTTGCAAGCAGGCCAAACCAAAACCTATGTTCTCCAGGTTCCCTTCCAGGCAATGGATGGACCCTATATCCTTTTTGTCGAAAGCCTGGATCAAAAGACCCAACGAAGAACTTATTTCGGCAAAAATTTGACCGTATCCGGTCTCAAGGCCGAACTAATAGTCGAGACGGACAAAGACATTTATCTTTCTTCGGAGAATATTTTTGTTTCGAGCCGGATAGTAAATCAAGCTTATGCGATTGAAAATGGACATCTTCATCTTCAAATCGTTAATAGATGTGACTGGGGAATGCCAACCTCTTATCACCTCTTTACCTGGGACGGCGCGGCCTGGGTGAGTCGGGGCATACTTCATTATCCAAACGTCCTGGAGACCCGTCTTATTGATTTATCCCCCTACCTTCCTGATCCGTCGGGTGAATACAAGGTGAGAATCAAGCATGTGGGAGAGGATCATGCAGCCATAGATTATATTGGTTTGGTTGCTGACAGCATCGTCTATACCCCAATCTCGGCTTTGAACTTAAACACCAATAACGACATTCTTGCCCCCTTGAGAGAAGGGGAGGGTTGGTCAGCCTTCGTATTGAATAATGAGATCGAGGTTCAGTGGACAGGGTTGTCAGCCTCGAATAACCTCCTTCTGATGAGGGCGCAAGAAGGAGAAGCCGAATACTCTCCTTGTCAGGAGCGAATTTATTGGGAGATTGTGGTTCCATTGACGCTGACCCCGGATACGACCGTGGACCTGAGCCATATCGCAAATCCTATACATGAAAGCGGGCAATTCTATCTTCAGGGGAAAGTGTTATCACAGACAGGTCAGATGCTCAGCAGGGGAGAATACCGGTTTAATGTCATTCATGGAGATTTAGGCCTGCGGTTCCATACGGATAAAGCAATTTATAGAGAGGGAGAGCCCATTCAGATTACGGGTGATGTCGTGAATCTGGGTTGGATTGAGGAAACAAAAATAACTGTAAGAATATATGATAATAATGGGATAAACATTTCTACAGATCCTTTTGATATCCCTGCAAAAGGGAGCTATCCTATTAGCTTCACCACAACTGCAGGTTCCAGGGGGATTTATCAACTTTACGGGGTCTTATATCAAAATGGGAGTTGGCTTGCCTCCGTTTCAGAGAAATATGAAGTGGCGATTTTAAACCTCTCCGCGACGGCAGATGCACCATCCATCGTGGGAGATTGGGAATTTCCGATAAGCATTACATTCGACAACGACGGTAAAATCCCTGCAACGGTGCAAGTATCCGCCACAGGCGGTTCGCTATCGGACGCCCGAACAATAACCATCGGTCCCAATGAAAGGAAATTCATTCAATATATCCAGTCCATTAGCTCTGATACCACTTATGTCATAACTATTACCGGGGATCTGGTAGAAACCATATCCAAGACGGTTACTTATGGTCTTGGAGCATCTTTCCGGTTCGGAGACGGAAGCTCGGAGTTGGGGGTATTCTCGGAGGGTCATATTGCTATTCCAATCACGATCACCAACACGGGCGAGTTCATGGAAACCGTGGAGGTGAGTTTTGAATTAAATCCCGGGTCAATAAAGCAGTCAAAGATTTACAGTCTTCCGAAAGAAGGAAGCGCAACCGATACCCTCTACTTTGTTCTTACCGGGGGAGATTATCTGATTACTGCAAGCAGTCAGAAACCGTATGCCTCTGCCCAGGCTAACCTCTCTGTCAGAAAAGAGAGTCAAGTGGAAATGGCGGTTTCTTTCGGCATACAGGCTGACGGACTGATTCCGGTTCATATCGGTCTCACCAATCTTGGGTCCAATGAGATCGATGGCAGTGTGAATATCAGCGCCAGCCATTCAACAGGTTCGGGGCAGGCGGCATGGTATGGAAAGGAAATTCTATCTCCACTTCCACCTCAAGCCTTCCAACTCATAACGCTTCACATCAACCCATCCACCCTTGACCCGGGCAATTACACTCTGGAAGTAAAACTCCTTAACAACAGCCATCAGCTCATAGCCATTCGTAGCGGGGAGTTTGAAGTTCAGGGCGCAAACTTCTTGATTACACAACTGCCTCCCTATCAGACATTCACGGCAGGACAGGAGGCAACTTTTTTATTCAAAGTGAAGAACACCGGCGACCGGGAAGGGACGATTGAATTGAGGTTCAAGGCCTACGACCTGATCGATTCCACCCAAAGAGAATGGCTTAAAGCAGGCGAGGAAAAGGCCGTGTCATTTAGACTCATGGCGCCGGACGACCTTGAGGAGAGAGATTATGCGGCGAGTTATGAACTGAAGGATGCAGGGATGCAGGAGGTCGTAATTTCGAAAGGGGAAATCAAGTATCGACTTGCAGGAATTAATCTAAGGGTGAGCGCCAACCTTAATGAACACTACTACAACGAAGGGGACACGGCCCGGCTGGCCGTCCGTATCGAATCCAGTCATGCTGCCGGTCAATCATTATTCGCCAGGGTGAATTACGACGGATATGAATCGCAGCAGTCTTTTATGCTCAATCAGACCCAAACGATTTACTTTGATATTCCACTCACGAGGATCACCGGGGAGAAGCTTTTTTACGGAGTCTATCATGAATCGGGAAGATCGAACCATTTAAATTCGATCTATATCCATAAGGCAGGCGAGATCTTAACCGTCACAACGGACAAACAGGTCTACCAGCCTGGAGAGACAATCGAGGTATCCATAACCGGAAACGCAAGCGGCCTGATGACCCTATCGGGACCCGGGGGATACGAAGCGACATTCGATTTTTCAAATCAAGTTACGAAGGTCGTTATTTTACCTTTAGATATGGTTGCCGGAACCTATTTCATCCATCTTCAACTCTCAACCCCGGATGCCGAACTCATCACTGCGCTTCATCCTTTTGATGTGGCAGGGATTCAAGTCAAGGTTCTCGAATGCAAGAACGACAGGGGGAAATATGCTTCTTCTGACACCATCGCCACCACACTTATCATCTCAAGCAACGCGACAATGCCGGCGGTTCTCAGAACCTGGGTTGTTGATCCTGCCGGCAAATACACCAGCGCAGGTGAACAAAGTATCAGCCTCTCTTCTTCGCAGAATTCACCTGCCACTTATCACTCGTCTTTTGGCACTGCGCTTTCCGGATTGCATCGTCTTGTCTATGGTATCTATTCCGGGGATATTCTCCTGGTCTCGGGAAGCGAGGCATTCGATGTAGGGGACGCGGTTCTCCTCGGTCTATCGACGGACCGGAAAGATTATCCCGAAGGCACAGAGCCGGTCCGTGTCAAAGTAAGCCTGTTCGGCTCGGTTAATGGCGATCTGGTTCTTGAGTTAGATGGAAATACGGTAAAGAGCGAATCGGTCTCGCTTGACGGATTTGAAATCCGGATAGCAGAGATTCAAGGCATAACTCCCGGTTATCACACCCTCAGGGCGATTTTAACCGCTGGAGGACTGCCGAGCGTCAGGGAGACGAGTTTTACCTATGCCATGCATCTTATTCCCAAACCCCGTATTGCAACCGCTCCCGCCTACATGGATTTTGGCAGTATCATTCTCGGCAGTTCATCCACTCAAACCTTTTCCGTGTCTAATACAGGCAATGTGGTTTTAGAGATTCACACGATTACCCTATCAGGGACGAACCAGGAAGAATTCGGCCTGCAAAATGACCGCTGTTCCGGTAAAGTTATTCCACCCGACACCACCTGCACCGTGGATATCCATTTTATTCCAGCCTCCCCCGGAACAAAAAGCGCTTCCGTCTCCATTCCTTCCAATGCCGCCTCCACGCCCGACCTCACGCTGCCGCTGAGTGGAACCGGAATAACAACTTTAAAGATAACGATAGCTCCTGAGAATGGAGGCAGCGTCATGGGCGCAGGCATCGACTGTCCGGAAGACTGCACGGAAGCCTTTTCAACCTCAGGGGCAACCATCGTGCTTCATGCAATCCCCGCAGAGGGTTACCAATTTTACAGCTGGTCAGGGGATATCAATGAGTTAGGAAATCCTGTTACGGTCGGCATGGGCGCATATAAAAATATTACGGCCAACTTTATCACCCATCCCCTTCCCCCCACCCACACCATCGATGCCACGGCAAGCGCTGGAGGAAGCCTCTTCCCATCGGGGCGGGTCCATGTAGGTCATGGGGAGAACCGCACTTTTAGCATTATTCCCAATCCGTGCTATCAAATCGCCGATGTCCTGGTCGATTGGATATCCGAAGGGGCTATAAATACCTACACATTCGAAAACGTGACCGCCGCTCATACCATCCATGCGATCTTTAAACCTTCTCTTCTAATCACGAAAACGATAACCGACGTCAAGAACATCCTGGTCTGGCTCAACTTCCCCTGGAGTAGCGGGAAGAACTCCCCTGAAAGGGTTCAGGTAGAGAAGGCGCTACAAGAAGCAGGGGTAGGGTATGAGATTGTCCTTGATAAGAAGGACTTCGCGGCGGAGTTAAGAAACCCGTCTTATACGGACATTGTCATCCTCGGCGACCATCATCCCATGGAAGACCACTTTTCAGAGGAGTTAAGAGAGCAGGTCTATTCCGGCAAAGGGATCATCTCTTCTCTCTTCCATAGGCAGAACCTGAATGGCGATGTATTCGGGATCAAATTCATTGGCCACATTCCGGAAGGAGACTACCCGATTGAGGTTCTATATAGCGAAGCGCTCGATCAGGCGATATTCCATTCCTCCGGTAAGATGATTCGTATAGAGGCCCTTCGGTCCGATGAAATTATCGGATGGATTACGGAGGTGAAAAAACGGACGACAAGGAAGTATCCGGGGATCATTCAAAGAAAATACGGCGAAGGAAAAGTCCTTTTTTTCGCCTTTGATTTGGGATTAAGCGCCCGGACCGGAAGCGCCTTTGAAGATCTGTTCAGGGGCTCTTTAAACTACATCCATCCTCCCAGGGAAACTGCCGAATTGTTCCCCGGTCAGTTTGCGCCGGTTGAGATCGAGTTTAAAAGTCGGGGCGAGCATTTAAGTTTGAGTGTGACAGAGACCTGCCCACCGGGAGTCGAGATCTTTGATCCAACGACGGGGAAATGGATCAGAGAGAATCCGTGGAGGACTCAGATCGATCTCGTCCCGGATATGCCCGACAAGATATTCTTTTATGCCCTGACGCCCGACAAGTCCGGCTCCCACCCATTACAGACAGGGGTTGAGTGCCTGAAGGATGGGAAGTATCATTTTTACCGGGACCTGGTCAAAGAGATCATCATCGAAAAGGATGCAGGGACGATGCTTTTCGATATTCTCTCTGCATTAAGCGAACTCCCGGTATCCGGGCGGGAGAAGGCAAAGGTGAACAATGCGATCGGCTATCTGAATCGAATCCTCAGTAGAACCGTGGTCAATGAAAGAGACATTGAGAAGACTATCGATGAGTTATTAAAGGCGGTCAATTCTCTTCTTGAGTTGACCAGTGTCGATATCTCGTTGATCCGGTTGAAGATGGACGCCCTCCTCAGGATGTGGGAGGGAAGGTGGTATTTTTTTGAATAGCAGGCCCCGTTCGCCCCTTCGAGAGCCTCAGGGCGAACGGTTTCCCGAATGTCCTGAGCGAAGCCGAAGGGGAGCCTCAGGGCGAACGGTTGGTTATGAGCCGTGGGGTTGAGCACGGACAGGCGTATCAAGCCAGGTTTTTCAGGCTTTCTTCTATGCGGGTCAGTCCCTCCTTGATGTCTTCCAGGGAGGTTGCGTAGGAGAGCCTTTCGAAAGGGTCGGCTCCGAATTCGATCCCCGGAACGACAGCCACTCTCGCAACCTCAAGGAAATAATCGGCCAGCTCCGTCGAGTTTGTGATCTTCTTCCCCTGGTAGGACTTTCCGTAATAAGAGAAGAAGTTGGGAAAGACATAGAAAGCCCCGATGGGTTTGAAACAGGAGACCCCCGGGATCTTGTTGAGACGGTCCACGATATAGTTTCGCCTCTGCTCGAAGGCCGTCACCATTTTAGCCACATCCTCCTGCGGGCCTCCGAGGGCTTCGACCGAGGCCTTCTGGGCGATCGAGGTAGGGTTGGAGGTGCTCTGGCTCTGGATATTGCTCATCGCCGAGACGATCTCTTCAGGCCCTGCCGCATAGCCGATCCTCCACCCGGTCATCGCATAGGTTTTGGCGACCCCGTGGACGATGACCGTCCGCTTCCTGATCTCCTCTCCGAGAGAGGCAATGCTGACCACTTTGAAATGGTCATAGACGATCTTCTCGTAGATTTCGTCGGAGATGACAAAAAAGTTTTTTGAGACCGCAAGGTCCGCTATTTCCTCTAACTCCTTCTTTGAATAGGCGCTTCCGGTTGGATTGGAAGGGCTGTTGATGATCAGGGCCTTTGTTTTCGGAGTGAGGGCCTTTTTCAAATCCTCCATTGACAATTTAAAACCATTCTCCTCTTTTGTCTCAACGATGATTGGATCGGCCCTGGCCAGGGCAACCATCGGGGGATAGGAGACCCAGTAGGGGGCCGGCACGATCACCTCGTCTCCTTCATCGAAGATAGCCTGTGCCAGGTTATAGAAGGAATGTTTTCCGCCGCAGGATGCAAGGACTTCAGAACGTTTATAGGTTAATCCGTTATCTCTCTGAAATTTATTTATAATTGCATCCTTCAGATCTTCCGTTCCTCCCACCGGCGTATACTTTGTAAACCCCTCTTCAATGGCCTTTACGGCCGCGGCCTTGATGTTGCGGGGGGTGTCGAAATCGGGCTCGCCCGCGCCGAAGCTGATAACATGAATTCCCTGGGCCTGCATCGACTTGGCCCTGGCATTGATAGCAAGGGTAGGGGAGGGTTTTAGGCTTTTGGCCCGGTTCGATAAGACATTCATATTGGGAAACCTCCTTGAAATTCAGGGTTTGAAGAGGATTTCCGAGATCCGGCCGATCCTTTCCACACCTTTGACTTCCTGGGGAAGGAGCGGAAGCTCGATTAACTTAATCCGCGGAGTGTACTGATTCCTCAGTATCTCGAGGTAGTGCTGCTGCATCTCCTTTCTCAATCTGTGAAACTCACAATCGGCCTCCTGGATCACGTAATTGACGATCAGGTGGTTCACGATGAGCTGGTATTCGTTAAAATTCCGGATGATCCTCTCGGTCTGCCTTACCCCGAGCGCCTCCGGAATGGTGACGATGATAAAATCCGTTTTCTCCCTGTCCCGGATGAAACCGACCACTTTTTCCGCCAGGTTTTCCCATCCGCTGATGATCTCCAGCAGGGTCCTCTTGCCTTTTTTTAACTTAATACCTTCCTTTAACTTTTCAAAGTAACTATAGAGATTCATATAGAATTTTGTTGCAGCTTCAAGGTGCCTCAAGAAGATCTGCGGCAGATGGAGCAGCTTCAATGTATGTCCTGCCGGAGCCGTATCCCATACGACCATGTCATACTGTTCGCTCTCGACCAATTCGAGAATGTAATTGAGCATATACTCCTCTTCAATGCCCGGGGCTCCGCCAATGTATTCGACAAAGTCGTAATCGACATTGGCAAAGGAGGAAACGACCTCGTAGATTTCAGGCCCGAAACGCTCTTTCCATTTTTTCAACACGCTTTCCGAGCTGATCTCGATGCCGTAAAGGTTCTTGGTGTTTTTGATGGGTGTTTCCTGATCGCCGATCTCCGTCTCGAAGATGTCGGACAGGGAGGGGGTGGGGTCGCTCGAGATGATGAGCGTTTTCTTTCCCTGGAGCGAGAAGTGGAGCGCAATCGCCGAAGCACAGGTGGATTTTCCCACCCCACCTTTTCCGCCGATCATAATCAACCTCTTGGGTTCCCGGTCGAGCCGGATTAAAGAAGAATCCATCTTTTACCCCCGGAGAATTGATTTTAGAGTAATTTAAATTTATAATATTTAGTTTAATAGGTCAAGAGATTTCCGGAAAAGTTTAGAAGCAAGGGCACCGATGCCCGTTTCGTTCATAAAAGGTTACGTTTATCGTCTTTTAATTCATTTCACTTTACCGTAGCCGATAACCGAAACGGGCTTTGTAGCCGTAGCCTCAACCCAAAACTGATGTGAAGCCTGAGGGAGGAGCATTTTGGCTCAGGGAATGATCGAAATTGATTTGGACTTATGTAAGGATTGCCGGTTATGCATGTCTGTCTGTCCTCAACGGTTGATCGAGCCCTCCGACCGTCTGAACCAGAAGGGGTACCGGTTTGCCCAGTTTATCGATCGAAGTGCGAAAAAAGAGGGGAAGAAATGCACCGGGTGCGCTCTCTGTGCCATCGTCTGCCCGGAAATTGCGATTGAGGTTTACCGTGGCTAAGGTATTGATGCGTGGGAACCATGTGGTTGCCGAAGCGGCCGTCAGGGCGGGATGCCGCTACTATTTCGGTTATCCGATTACCCCCCAGAACGAAGTCCCGGAGTATATGTCCGAAAGGCTTGCGGGCGTGGATGGAGGAGTCTTTATCCAGGCCGAAAGCGAAGTCGCTTCGATTCACATGGTGATCGGAGCCAGCATGGCAGGGGGAAGGGCAATGACCTCTTCCTCGGGCCCCGGGATCAGCCTCAAACAGGAAGGCATCTCCTTCCTGTGCGCCCTGGAATTGCCCGCGGTCGTTGTCAACATGACCAGGGGCGGACCCGGCCTCGGCAATATCGCTCCGGCGCAATCCGATTATTTCCAGGCCACCCGCGGAGGAGGCCACGGCGATTACCGGACCATCGTCCTCGCCCCGGGCTCATGCCAGGAGCTGGCCGACCTGACTTATGAGGCGTTCGACCTTGCCGACAAATACCGGATCACCGTGATCATCCTCGGGGACGGAATGCTGGGACAGATGATGGAACCCGTCGAGCTTCCCCCGGAGATCCCGTTGAAAAAACTTCCGCATAAGGACTGGACCCTTACCGGCGCCAAGGGGAGGCCCAGCC
This sequence comes from Deltaproteobacteria bacterium, assembly GCA_020059605.1. Lineage (GTDB taxonomy): Bacteria > Desulfobacterota > BSN033 > BSN033 > UBA1163 > RBG-16-49-23. Next base: position 6,526 of record JAGVBT010000127.1, on the reverse strand, counting down.
GGTTCATCCGTTCCCTCATCCTCGATCCTGTGCAGGAGGAAGAGCACAACTGGAAGCTCATGAGAAAGTATGAACGGATTTCTAAAGAAGAGGTCAAATGGGAGACCTATTTCACCGAGGATGCCAGGATGATCGTGGTTTCCTTCGGGATCGCCGCAAGAATCGCCAAGGGGGCGATCAAGAGGCTCAGGGACGAGGGACTCAAGGTCGGGCTCATCCGGCCCATCTCCCTCTGGCCTTTCCCTTCCGCGGCAATCCGGGAGTTGGCGAAGAAGACAAAATATTTTTTCGTCTTTGAAATGAACATGGGACAGATGGTCGAGGACGTGAGGATTGCCCTCGAAGGGGCCGGGGAGGTCCATTTTTACGGGCGCCCGGGAGGGGTCATTCCTATCCCACTCGAAATTGCACGGGTCATCTCCAGCCAGTACTACCAGAAACGGCTGAAGTAACAAAAAGAGAATAAGTCTCCGGGTCAGGGTAAGGGTAAGGTCGGAGACTCGACTCTTCGAGATGCCGGTTTAGTATATGGGCTAGTGTAGGGTTACAATACCAGCTTTACAATTGGCTTGGCCATGTCATTCACGCGAAAGCGGGAATCGAGATTGAAAACACTGGATTCCGGCTCAAGTCCGGAATGACAACATTGTAAAGCCATTGTTGAAACACTACACTAGGTCTATGGGCTTTAAATGAATAGCCCTAACCTTAACACTTTGCCCAAACTGGCTTCCTAACCCTTACCTTTGCCTAAGATCGGGTTATAAGATGAAAAAAGTGTTCAGCAGGCCAAAGTCGATTAAGAAGGCGTATTTTCATTACTGTCCCGGATGCGGCCACAGCATCCTCCACCGCCTGGTCGGAGAGGTCATCGATGAGATGAACCTCCAGGAAAAAACGGTCGGCGTTCCCCCGGCAGGGTGCGCCGTTCTGGCCTATTACTATTTTGACGTGGACATGGGGGAGGCCTCTCACGGACGCGCCGCAGCCGTGGCCACCGGATTGAAAAGGGCGCTTCCAGACAGGCTCATCTTCACCTACCAGGGAGACGGAGACATTGCCGCCATCGGCACGGCCGAGACGATTCACGCCGCGGCCAGGGGCGAAAACATCACCACGATCTTTGTCAACAACGGAGTCTATGGTATGACCGGAGGCCAGATGGCTCCGACAACCATCCTGGGGCAGAGCACGACCACTTCCCAGGGGGGAAGAAAGGAGAAGAGGGACGGTTTTCCGATCAACCTGAGTGAGATGCTGGCCCTTGCCGGGGGCAGCGCCTATATCGAGCGAACGGCGGTGGACACGCCTGTAAATATCTTAAAGACTAAAAAAGCCATTGCAAAGGCCTTCCGTGTTCAATTGGACGGGCTGGGGTTTTCGCTTGTCGAAGTTCTCTCCTCCTGTCCCACCAACTGGAAGATGAGCCCGGAACAAGCGGTGAAATGGATGGGGGACGTGATGGTCAAACACTTCCCTCTCGGAGTTTTGAAGGACGTTACCGGAGATAAAAAAGATGCTCGTTAAAATGATTTTTTCTGGCTTCGGGGGCCAGGGCGTGATCATGATGGGATATCTCTTTGCCATGGCGGGCATGTATGACGAGAAGAACGTCACCTGCCTCCCTTCCTACGGAGCCGAAGTGAGGGGAGGGACGGCCAACTGCACGGTGGTCATTTCCAGCGAGGAGATTGCCTCACCGGTTGCCTCGGAGCCTGATTTTGCGGTCTTTATGAACCAGCCCTCCCTCATTCGCTTTCAGAACCAGATCCAATCGGGCGGGACCGTCTTTTTGAATTCAAGCATGATCGAGACGAAACCCATCCGGGGGGATATCGAGATCTTTGAAATTCCATTGAACGAACTGGCCAGGCAAATCAAGAGCGACAAGGTCATGAACATCATCATGCTGGGAGCCCTGATCAAAAAGACCGGACTGGTCTCCCTCGCAACCATGACCCGGGCGTTGAAAGAGACGTTCGGACAAAAAAACCCTTCGGTCTTCAAGTTGAACGAGTCGGCCCTGCTGCTGGGATATCGTTACCTGGAATAAGAGATTGTGTCGCAACCGGCCGTTTCCCCTTCGATTCGGCATGGGCGGGAGTCAGGGCGAACGGCTAACGTGGGGAGTCCTGCGAAGCGCGGGATCGAACCATGAGAGGAGGAGGCCATTCATGCCTGTCAAACAGATTTCGGTCAGTCTCGAAAACGTACCCGGAAAACTCGCCGAGGTGAGCGAATACCTGGGAGAGAACGGGATCAATATCGTTGCGGTGAGCGTCGTCGATGCCTCGGATGTCAGCGCCATCCGTTTTGTCGCCAGCGACCCCGAAAAGGCGGCCAATGTCCTGAGGTCGCACGGTTATTCCATCAAGATGACGGACGTGCTCGCGGTGGAGGCGCCCAATCATCCCGGAGGACTCAATGCGGTACTGAAGCCGCTCAAAGAGGTTTCGATCAACGTCAATTACCTCTATACCTGCCTGGGAAGGGGCGAGAAAACCGTGCTTATTGTGGGTGTGGATCACATGGAAGAAGCCATTCGGGTTCTGAAGAAGAACTGGGTCCACATGTTCGACGAAGAGTTGTATAAACTATAAAACCCGGACCGCACCCCTTACCCTTACCCTAACCCATGATTCCACTATTCCATCATTGCATCCTTCCAGTGGTTTAGACGTAACTGTGGAGTCCGGCAAGAAGGTAGTTGACGCCGAAATAGGTGAACAGAACAGCCACAAATCCGATGACGGATAGGATGGCCGCTTTTTTTCCCCTCCAGTCCCTTGTGATGCGGGCATGCAGGAAGGCCGCATAGATGAACCAGGTGATCAGGGACCAGGTCTCTTTCGGATCCCAGCTCCAGTAACTTCCCCACGCATAATTCGCCCAGGCCGCCCCCGTGATGATGCCCAGGCTCAGCATCGGAAATCCGATCACAATCGATTTATAATTAATTTCATCGAGAATGGGAAGAGAAGGAAGCCACGTTGCCCCTCCTCCTTCTCCCTTCCTCTCCCGGAACAGGTAGAGAATGCTGATTCCGAAGGAGACGGCAAAGGCGGCATAACCGAAGAAACAGGTGGTCACATGAATGGTCAGCCAGTTGCTCTGGAGGGCGGGCATGAGCGGGGTGATCCTCGGATGGATGCTGGGGGTGATGGAAATGATGGCGATCGCTAAAAAGGCCAGGGGAGTGATAAAAACACCGATCACCTTTTGCCTGTATTTGAATTCAAGGATGAGATAAATCAGGACAATCGTCCATGAGAAAAAGACCAGGGATTCATACATATTGGAAAGGGGGATATAACCGTATCCCGTCTGATGAGTTTCCTGCCAGCGAAAGACGAGGCCGGCGGAGTGGACGATGAATCCGGCAACCAGGAGGAAGGTGGAAATGGCTCCTGATTTCCTGTTTTGAGTGGCGGTGAAGATGAGGTAGCCCAGGAAACTAAAAAAATAGATCCCCATCGAGACATTAAAAAGGCTGTGGCTTAATAGCGAGAGGCCCATGCGTCACTCCGTCAAGAAAAAACCCTTTATCAATAGCTTAAAAATTAACAGACTTTTATGAGGTTGTCAATTTTTACGTAAGTCCGGGAGCCCCTGCCTGCCGGCAGACAGGCACGGAGGGACTCCCCTACGTTTTTTGGATGGTTTAGGGGGGAAAGGGAGGAGCGATTACTTTTTCTCGATCATCATCTTCTCTTTTAAGGCGTGGGGGACGTGAAGGGGCTCTAACTGCGATTTTTCCGACTCGGCGATCAGAATTCCATAGGTCGCTTTCAATAGTAAGGCTCCGTCCTCTTTGTGGCGGTGAATAAACGCTTCGATCTCCTTATATTCCCGGCCTTCAAAAATATTTCTGCAATTTCTCAACAGGTAGGCCAGGCTGACTTCGTCCATTTTATAATAAGTTTCAAGGGGAAGGGGGGAATCCTCTGGAATCCTTTCAAGATGATCGATGTCGACGGTTTTGAGGATCTTCCGGCATAGGTTGAGGAAAGCCTCCCCCTTCGATTGAGGAAGGGGCGGATTTTTCCATTCTCTTTCCAGTTGTTTCATGATTTCTTCCGCCTGGATTTCAAGGCGGAGAAGCTTCAAGGAATAGTCTCCACGGATCAGTTCGTAGGTGAGCGGCTCCTCGATCCTTTCCCTCGATTTCCTGATGACAAACCTTTCTTTTCCGTTGGTTGCCTTAAAATAAGAGGTTTTGGTCGGTTCGGAATAAGGTTTTTCGCTGACGAAGGAGTCTTCGATGATCTGAAGGTTTTCCATCGGGTGGTTCCGATGATTTTTTAAAAAATCCTGGAAATCGTTCTTTGCAATCTCGAGGTAAGGTTCGGGAGATCCGCCGGCAACGGAGTCATATTCGGGCCACTGGTCGAATGAGGTCTTCATGAAGATTTTATTGCAGGTTGCGCATCGAATGAGCTGGTTCATGAAAGGCTCCTTTTATACTGACACAATGAACGTTCAACGATCAACGATGAACCAAAACCCTTATCAATAAGGGACGGAGGGAACCCTGGCGTGGTCTCTGATCAGGAACACTTCCTCCATCTCCTTCAAAATGTCCAGAAAAATGGAAACCAACTGCGGATCGAATTGGGTTCCCCCGTATTTCACGAGCTCGTTCTTTGCGTCCCCGTTTGAAAGAGGTTTGCGGTAGGGCCTGTCGGAGGTCATGCTGTCATACGCATCGGCGATGGATATGATTCTTGCCCCGAGGGGGATGTTTCCCTCGGACAACCCATCCGGATAGCCTGTCCCGTCAAACCGTTCGTGGTGATGATGGATGTAGGAGAGGATGTTGGGTGAAAGGTGAAGGGGGATGAGGAGCTCAATCGACTTCTTGGTGTGCTGTTTGATGATGGCCCATTCGGTGGAAGAGAGCGTCCCTTTTTTATTGATAAAACGGTTGCTGATGCCGATCTTTCCGATATCGTGGAGATAGGAAGCCACCCGGATTTCATTCCTGTCCGTCGGATTAAGATCAAGTCGCTTCGAGATGAAATCGGCATAGTAGCAGACCCGCTCGGAATGCCCCGAGGTATAAGGATCTTTTTCCTCGAGGGTAAAGGCAAGGACTTTGGAAAATTCCAGGCAGTTTTGAGTATCCAAATGGCCGCTGCCTCCGTTCTTGAAATCGGCCAGGTCCTTCGCCCCGTTTGGGACCGGCAAAGCGGAGATCTCCGGGACCTCCCTCTCCCCGGGAGGCTCGGAGTGCTGGTTGAGCATATCCTTGACCTTCTTGTTTAACTGTTTCCGTTGTATCGACTTGTCAATGATACACATGATTTCCGGGACATTAAAGGGTTTGGGGATATAATCGAAAACCCCGTAACGGATGGCCTCGATGGCGCTCTTCAAGGTTCCATACCCGGTGATGATGATGATCATCACATCGGGATCGATCGACCGGATTTCCTTCAGGGCATCGATTCCAGACATCCCGGGCATCTTGAGGTCCAGCGTAATGGCATCCATCTCAACCTGCCGGACCAACTGAAGAGCGACATAACCGTTTTCAGCCGTGAAGATATTGTAATGGGGTTTGAGAATCATTCTTAAAGATTCCCGCGGACCGATCTCATCGTCCACGATCAGGATATTGGCTAAACCGCTTCTGATTTCCATTTTTTTCCCTCGTGCGCAGATTCAATAGATAGATTAAGTTAGCAAAAAAGCTGCCATTCTCAGAAAAATTTTGAGATTGGTAATATTTTGCAACTCATTGATATTATAAAGATATTATATTCTGGACTGGAGGGTATTAAGGAGAGGCGGCCCGCGGCCGGAAAAGATGTCCAAAATTGAACGGAAATGGACATTTTTTTAAGGCGAGGGCTTGGTCTAAGAGTATTGTTTGATCCTGTCCGGTTGCTCTTGCTGGATTCCCAGCTTATCCATCTTATACTTCAAAATCCGGCGGCTGATTCCCAGGATCTCCGCGGCATGGGATTGAATGAAATTGGACCTCCGCAGGGCATCGAGGATAATCTCTTTTTCAAACTCTTCCTCCGCCCTTGAAAAGGAGAGCCGGCCGCTCAAGACCGATTCTTTCAAACCGTTCGTTTTGGACTGGTTGGAAACGGGAAGGGGCAATTCATCGGCCTGGATGAACTCATTGTGGGTGAGGGCGATGACCCGTTCGATGAGGTTTTCAAGCTCCCGGACATTGCCGGGCCATTCATAATGGATCAGCAATTCTGTCGCTTCTTTGCTGACCCCCTTCACATCTTTTTCATTTTCCTCCGCAAATATTTTAATGAAATGATCGATCAATAGAGGAATATCCTCTTTCCGCTCCCTTAAGGGCGGAAGGATGATGGGAACCACGTTGATGCGGTAGTAGAGGTCTTCGCGGAACAGCCCCCTCTTGGTGAGCTGGGGCAGTTCCTTATTCGTGGCCGTGATCAGCCTTACATCGACCTTGATCGTCTTCGAGCCTCCCACCCGGTTAAACTCCCTCTCTTCAAGAAACCGGAGAATCTTGGCCTGGGTCATCAGGCTCAACTCG
>JAGVBT010000020.1 GCA_020059605.1 Deltaproteobacteria bacterium | reverse complement strand
GTTCTTGAAACTGTTGGATGCTGAAACAAGTCGGTACGACTCGAAACCGAGTTCAGCATGACGTCTTTCTTGTTTTTTGACTTTTTACGAATGTATCATTAATACAAACGTAGTAAATGAGATGCTGAAACGAGTTCAGACAAGAAAAACCTGTCATTCCGAACTTGTTTCGGAATCTCGAATTTGGTAATGACAAAAAACTAATTGCGTTTGTATTAGTAGTTGGAAAACCGAATAACACGAAAAGTTTTTATTCGTGAAATTCGTTATCATTCGTGCGATGTGAATTAGGTGATTTAAGAACGATGAAAACCTATCGAACTCATCTCATGGTTTGCGCCGGAACAGGCTGTGTTGCCTGCGGCTCGTTGCAGTTAAGGGAACGCCTTTCAGCCGAATTAGAGAACCGTGGGCTTTCCGATGAAGTGAAGGTGGTGATCACCGGTTGCAATGGTTTTTGCGCCGAAGGTCCGATCGTGGTGGTCTATCCCGAAGGAATCTTTTACAAGAAATTGACTCCGGAGGACATCCCTTATCTGGTCGAGGAACACTTTCTCAAAGGACGTCCTGTGCAAAAGTTTTTGTATACTGCGCCGTCCGCCAAAGAGAAAGTTCCTCTCATGAAGGACATCCCTTTCTTCCAGCACCAGGTCTTGAGGGCCCTCCGAAACCGGGGCCTGATCGATGCGGAAAATATTAATGAGTATATTGCGAGGGACGGATATTCCGGGCTTCATAAAGTCCTCTCCTCTATGAAACCCGATGAAGTCATAGAAGAGGTGAAACGTTCCGGCCTGAGGGGCCGCGGAGGAGCCGGGTTCCCGACCGGCAAGAAATGGGAGGAAGGACGACGTTACACCTCCTTCCCCAAATATGTCATCTGCAACGGGGATGAGGGCGACCCGGGCGCCTTTATGGATCGTTCCATTTTGGAAGCCGATCCGCATTCTGTCCTTGAGGGAATGATCATCTGCGGCTATGCCACTGACTCCCACCAGGGTTACATCTATGTGAGGGCCGAGTACCCGCTTGCAATCCATCGTCTCAACATCGCCATTGAACAGGCGAAAAACTACGGACTTTTGGGAAAAGACATTTTCGGTTCGGGTTTCGATTTTGATATCGGCATCTATCCGGGAGCGGGCGCTTTCGTCTGCGGGGAATCAACAGCCCTGATGTACTCCCTTGAGGGAAAACGGGGGATGCCCAGGATCAAGCCTCCCCGTTCAACGGAAGCCGGCCTCTGGGGACAGCCTACCATTCTTAATAATGTCGAAACCTTTGCCAACGTCCCCTCCATTCTCCTCCACGGAAGCTCCTGGTTTGCCTCCATGGGCACAACGGGGTCAAAGGGAACCAAAGTGTTCGCCCTGACCGGGGCCGTGCAAAATGTCGGGCTGATCGAAGTCCCCATGGGCACCACCCTGAGAAAGATTGTCTTCGATATCGGAGGAGGAATCCTGGATAAACGCGAGTACAAGGCAGTGCAGATCGGTGGGCCCTCCGGCGCATGCCTTCCCGGCCCCCTGCTGGACACCGAAGTGGACTTCGACTCCCTGGATGAGGCGGGAGCCATGATGGGCTCCGGCGGGCTTGTCGTCATGAACGACATGACCTGCATGGTTGATACGGCCAGGTTTTTTACCGACTTTTCGGTCGATGAATCGTGCGGCAAATGCGTTCCCTGCCGCATCGGAATAAAGGTTATGCTCAATATTCTTCACCGGATTATCCGCGGCGAGGGGAAGATCGAGGATATCGACCACCTCGAACAGCTTGGAAACCATATCAAGGAATCATCCCACTGCGGTCTGGGGAAATCCGCTCCCAATCCCGTACTCTCCACCATCCGTTATTTCCGTGGCGAGTATGAGGTTCACATCCTCGACAAGCGGTGTCCGTCCTTGGTCTGTGCGGACCTGATTAAGTTTCAGGTCATTCCTGAAAAATGTAAGATGTGCGGCCTCTGCAAGAAGGCCTGTCCTTCGGAAGCCATCACCTGGGAGAAGAAGACAACCGCAGTGATCGATCTGGAAAAGTGCATTCGCTGTCGCTCCTGCATCCAGGCCTGTAAATTTTGGGCAATCGAATAAACGTATTGGCCCTTTTGTGTTGTCATCCTGAACTTGTTTCAGGATCTCGTATGAGTAAGGATGCAAAACAATATTACGTTTATATCCTTACAAACAAAGGCAATACAGTTCTTTATATTGGAGTAACGAATAATCTCGAACGTAGAATATTTGAGCACAAAAATAAGCTGGTCGAAGGATTTACAAAGAAATATAACCTCAATAAGTTGATTTATTACGAAATGACCGAAGATATTAACAGTGCTATAGAAAGGGAGAAACAATTGAAGAATTGGCATAGGGATTGGAAGATCAACCTGATAAAGAGATTTAACCCTATGTGGAAGGATTTGGGCATCGATATTGGGCTATGAGATTCTGAACCAAGTTCAGAATGACACGCTTTAAGGAAACATGAAGAGTCAAAAAATCAAACTGAGTATTGACGGTATCACAATAGAGGTTCAACGAGGTCGAACCATCCTTGAGGCCGCCCAGGCCGCTGGCATCCGAATCCCCTCCCTGTGCAACGACCGAAGGCTCATTCCCTTTGGGGCTTGCAGACTCTGTATGGTGCAGCAGAAGGGGAAAAAAGAACTTCTGCCGTCCTGTTTCACCCCTGCTAAAGACGGAATGGAGATCACCACCCATTCTCCGGAAATCATCGAGTCACGGAGAATTCAACTCCAGCTCATCCTACTCAATCATCCCATGATCTGTCCGAGATGTGAAAAGGAGGGGGAATGCGACCTCCAGGACTTGGTCTATGAATATGGGGTGCAGGAAACCCTCTATCCCTGGGACCTCATTACCTTTCCGCCGGACGATCTCTCTCCCCTTCTGCAGAGGGATGGGAACAAGTGTATCCTCTGCGGCCGCTGTGTGCGAATCTGTGATGAAGTCCAGGGCGTGGGAGAGCTCTCTTTTACGCGACGGGGCGTCCGGTCCATCATCGATACGGACTTCCATCGTCCCCTCCGGTGCGAATTCTGCGGCCAGTGCCTTGACACCTGTCCGGTGGGAGCCATTACCAGCAACTGCTTCGATTATAAGACCAGAGCCTGGGAGCTCACGGAAACCACCGCCCCCTGCCCTTATTGCGGATGCGGATGCCTGCTCACCATCGGCTCCAGAGAGGGGGAAATCAAGCGGATCTTCTCCGACCCTCATCGGGGTCCGAATGACGGAAACCTCTGCGTCAAGGGCAGATTCGGCTGGGACTTTGTCGATCACCCTGAAAGGCTCACCTCTTCTATGTTAAGGGTAAACGGTAAACTCGAAGAAGTTTCTTGGGAAGAGGCCCTCAGGTTCGTGGCCCGGAGGTTTGAAGAAATAAAAAATCAATATGGCCCGCAGAGTATCGGGGCGGTCCTCTCAAGCCGTCTCACCAATGAAGAGTATTTCCTTTTTAAGAAACTCTTTAAGGAAGCCATCGGTTCCGAGCAGATCGTCCTGGATGGAAGAAGAAGCGCTCAAGGGTTGAGCGCCGGGCTCTTGAAGACCCTCGGATCTGCTTCCTCCACAAACTCCATCAAAGAGATCCGGGAGGCAGATTGTATCTTAATCATCGGGGTTGATCCCGCCCAGACCCACCCCATCATCAAGAACGAGATTCATCTGGCCATCAGGAAGAACAAGGCCCAACTCATTGTCCTGGGAAACTATGATATTGGACTGAGCCGAAATACACAGATGTCCCCCCTTTCGCCCCCTTCGATCGCTTTGATGACGAGGCCGGGAGAAGAGCTCACATTTCTCAACGGGATGATCGGCATGATTCTCAGAGAGAGCCTTGAGGAGAAGGGATTTCTCGGTGAGAAGACAGAGGGGATCGAAGCGGTTCGCCAAATGCAGGGCGAGTATATGGATCATCTGGCCCTCTTCTCGGAAGAGAGAACGTCCGAGGTTGAGAAGGCTGCAAAAAACTTTGCACAGGCAAAGAAGGCCATGATCCTCATCGGACCGGGGCACTGGGCTTACCCCGATTCGGAAAAAATCGCCACGGCCTCTTCCAACCTTGCGCTCCTGACCGGTCATATGGGTAAGAAATCCTCAGGCATTCTCCTGCTCCTTGAAAAATGTAACAGCCAGGGGGCAATCGATATGGGGATTGGTTCAGGCGCCGAGACAATCAAAAATCTCCTCAAAAAAACAGAGGACGGAAATCTCAAAGCCCTCTACCTCATAGGAAAGGATCCCAGCCTTTCATCCGGGGCTTTAAAGAATCTTGAGCTTCTGGTGGTTCAAGACTTCTTTATGACTGATGCCGCAAAAGAGGCCCATGTCCTCTTGCCGGCCTGTCCGTTTATTGAGAAATCCGGAACCTACACCAATCTGGAGCGAAGGGTTCAGAGTCTTCACCCTCTTCGACCTCCGAAAGGGCAATCCAAACCGGACTTCGACATCCTCCTTGAACTCCTCCGCCTTCTGGAGGTCCCGTTACAGGGGACAACCCCGGAAGCCGTCTTTGAGGAAATCTCGAAGGCCGTTCCCCGGTATGAGGGCCTTCAGGATGGGGAGCAATGGCCCAAAGGAGCCGGCTACCTTTACGGAGATGGGTTCCCGGCGGGGAAGGCAAAACTCATCCCGACGCCGACACCTCCGTTTCAAAACCCACCGGACCCATATCCTTTTCACCTCGTTGAGAAGGCGTCTCTTTTTCAATCGGGAGGGCTCAGCCTCAGGAGCGACAACCTGAAAAAGGTCATGGAGAAACCTTCTCTTGAGATGAATGCCGAGGATGCTCAAGCCCTGAAGATTGAAAATGGAGAGGTGGTTCACATCTCAAACGAAGAAGGAAAATCGCTTAAAATGAAAGTGGAAGTCTCCTCAAAAACTGCCCCCTCTGTCGTCGCCGCTTCCTCACCCTGCTCCCTCATTGAGGAAGGAGCCTGTTGGGCGAAGGTGGAAAGATTAAAGAAAACGTAAGCATTACAGAAAGGAGGAAAGTGAATGAATATCATCGTCTGTATCAAAAGGGTTCCGGACACAGCGGATGCGGATATCTTTATCGACAAATCGGGGAAAGATATCGACAAGAGCGGGCTGGCGTTCGACCTCAATGAATGGGATAGTTATGCCATTGAGGAGGCCATCCAGCTGAAGGAGAAGCTGGGCGGAACAGTAACCGTCCTTTCTGCGGGAGGGGAGGACTCAAATGAATCCCTGAGAAAGTGTCTGGCCATGGGCGCCGATGATGCGTTCCGGCTGACCGATCCTGCTTTTACAGGGGCTGACGGCTTTGCTACAGCCAGGATCCTCGCAGAAGCGATTAGAAAAAGACCTTTTGATCTCATTCTAACAGGCACTCAGGCCGAAGATGATGGGTATGGTCAGGTCGGCGTGGTGATGGCAGAGATGCTGGGCGTCCCCCATGTTTCCATTGTCAATCGCATTGAGGTCCAGGAGAAAAAGATAAAGGCCCATCGCGAACTGGAGGGCGGTCTGGAGGAAGTCGTCGAGGTCGATCTCCCCGCGCTTCTTACCATTCAGACAGGAATCAATGAACCGCGATATGTCTCGATCATGGGCATCCGGAAAGTAGCAAAGAAGGAGATCAAGGCCTTTGGAGCCTCAGACCTCAATCTGAAACCTGAAGAGGTGGGGCTTTCCGGTTCGGATATCCAGCTCGACAAGGTTTTTCTTCCTTCGGTCGGCGAAGGGGCAGAGATGATAGAAGGAAAACCAGAGGAGATAGCGCAGAAGGTCTTCGACATTCTGAGAGATAAAGGAGGGGTGGCCTGATGAAAGAGATCATTGTTGTCGCGGAACATCGACGGGGAGAATTGAGGGATGTGACATGGGAGATGCTCTCCAGGGGAAGAGAGCTTTCGGAGGGTTTTGGGGGAGAATTATCAGTCGCCCTCTTAGGAAAGGATGTGAAGAATCTCGCGGAAACCCTTAAACCCAGAGCCAACAGGGTGCTTCTCATTGAAGATAACCGGCTCGAATTTTACAACTCGGAAACTTACGAAAAAGTTCTCACCCAGCTCATTACCGAGAGAAAACCTACGCTCACGATGATCGGTCACACCGCCACGGGCATGGACTTTGCGCCGAGCCTGGCCGCCCACCTGAAGATCCCTCTGGCCACGGATTGCATCGGCATCGAAGCGAAGGATGATACCTTCGCCCTCACCCGCCAGATTTACGGAGGGAAGATCAATGCCGCTGTCTCCTTTTTGAAAAAAGGACCCCAGTATATGGTCACGCTTCGGGCAGGGGCCTTCCCTGTAATGGAGAAAGAACCTCTTTCGGGAGAGATCGTCTCAATTCCTTCTTTATTGACGGATGAAGGTCTGGCCAGACGCTTTCTCGAATATATGGAGGCCGCCGCGGGTGAGGTCGATATTACCCAGGCCGATATCCTCATCGCCATCGGAAGAGGGATCAAGGATGCGGAAAACATTCCCCTGGTGAAGGAACTGGCTGACTCCATGGGAGGAGTGCTTGCCTGCTCACGGCCTGTGGTCGATAAGAAATGGCTTCCCAAGAGCTCTCAGGTTGGAACCTCCGGAAAGACCGTAAAGCCGAAAATCTATGTCGCCATCGGCATCAGCGGCGCCTTCCAGCATGTCGCAGGGATGAAAGGCGCAGGTACGATCATCGCCATTAACAAAGATCCCAAGGCCCCGATCTTCGGTGTTGCCCAATATGGCATCGTGGCAGACCTGTTTAAAATCGTTCCGGTGATAAAGGAAAAGATCAAACAACTTCGGAAATAGCACCCCCACCCTCACCCTCCCCCATCGAGGGGGAGGGAAGACGGGGTTCCCTTATAATTTCCCCTCCCCTGGCGGGAGGGGATAGGGGGAGGGGGAAACGAGGTGCCTCATGGACTTTGAACTGACGCAAGAGCAAAAAGACATCCAGAAGGCCGCGCGGGAATTTATCCAGGGGGAATACGATAAGGAGAAGATTCTCGAGTGGGAGCAGACCCATACCTTTCCAAGGGAGGTCTGGAAGAAAGCCTGCAAACTGGGATTCATCGGCATCCACTTCCCCGAGGAATATGGTGGTCAGGGTTACGGCCTCACGGAAAACATCCTGATCGTCGAGGAATTCTGCCGGAAGGATTCCGGAGTGGGCGTTGCCGTGACGCTTGCCGACTTCTCCTCGGAGGTCGTCCTCCGTTTCGGGACGGATGAACAGAAGAAAAAATACCTGATCCCTGTCACCCGTGGCGAATTCATCTCCGGGGGCGCCTATACCGAACCGGACCACGGAAGCGATATTACATTGATGGCCACCACAGCGTTGAGGCAAGGCGACTCCTTTGTGATCAACGGGACCAAGACGTTCATCACCAATGGAACGCTCGCCGATTTCTTCATCGTCCTCTGCCAGACGGATCCCCATGCCAAACCCTCTTACCGCGGCCAGTGCACGATCATCGTTGAAAAGGGCGCAAAAGGGTTGGAGGCAACGGAGATCACGGCCAAGATGGGAATCCGGATGACCTCCACCGCCGAACTCTCCTTCACCGATGTCCGGGTCCCGTTGACAAACCTTCTTGGCGAAGAGAATAAAGGATTCTATCAGGTCCTCGAATTTTTCGATGAGAGTCGAGTTGAGATTGCGGCTCAGGCCCTCGGTATTGCCCAGGGCGCTTTCGACCGGGCTCTCGATTACGCCAAGCAGAGGGAACAATTCGGAAAGAAACTGGTTGACTTCCAGATCACCCAGCACAAACTGGCTGATATGGCCACAAAGATCGAAACGGCCAGACTTCTGACCTACAAGGCGGCTTGGAACTATGACCAGAAAAGAATCGATCCAAAACTGACCTCCATGGCAAAGATGTTTGCAGGCAAAGTGGCTGTCGAAGTTGCGGATGAGGCCATCCAGATCTTCGGAGGTTACGGATATATCACGGAATACGAGGTCGAGCGTTTCTACCGGGATGCCAAGATCACCGAAATCTACGAAGGCACAAAGGAGATACAGAAGAACACCATAGCAAGCGCATTAATTGGAAAATTGAAGTGAACAAACACCAAATCCCAAACACCAATCATCAAATAATAACCAATAGACCAATGACCGAAACTGTCCCCTCTCCCTTACCCTCTCCCCTTGGGGGAGAGGGGTGGGTGAGGGGGGCTTTGGATATTTGGTGATTGATGTTTGAATAATTGGTGATTATTTGGAGCTTGGAATTTGGTTATTGGAATTTAATCTAAAGCGGTAATAGATAATGATGAAGGATGATAAATTAAAAGAGGTGATCCCCGAAGCCCTGATCATTGGCGCCGGCATTGCCGGCATGCAGGCCGCTCTCGACATCGCTGATAAGGGATTCAAAGTCCATCTGGTGGAGAAGGACCCTTCCATCGGCGGCCATATGGCTCAGCTGGACAAGACCTTCCCGACCCTTGACTGCTCCGCCTGCATCATCACTCCGAAGATGGTCGATACGGCCAACCATCCCAATATCAACCTTCTCACCTATTCTGAAATTATTCGTATCGAGGGGAAGGCCGGACATTTCAAGGTAACCGTCCGGAAAAAGCCCCGTTATGTCGATGTGACGAAATGCACGGCCTGTGCGGACTGTGTACCCCAGTGTCCGGTGACTCTCCCCAATGAGTTCGATATGGGCCTCGGGATGAGGAAGGCGATCTATATCCCCTTTCCCCAGGCCGTTCCCCTCAAATACACCATGGACCGAAGGGGCACCCCTCCCTGCACGGCCACCTGCCCCCTCCATTGCAATGCGCAGGGTTATGTGGCGCTCATCTCCCAGGGAAAACTGAAGGAAGCCCTTGCCCTGGTCAGGGAAACCCTCCCCTTCCCGGGAATTCTTGCCTATGTCTGCGCCCATCCGTGTGAAAGGGAATGTAAACGGATCGAAGTGGACCGTCCTGTCTCCATCTGCGATTTGAAACGATTTCTGGTCGACCATGTCGAAGAAACGGAGCCCGACTTCCTTCCCTCTGAAGAGAAATCCCAGAAGGTTGCCATCATCGGGGGAGGGCCTGCCGGACTAACAGCTGCCTTTGATTTAAGGAGGATGGGCTATCGCGTCACGCTCTTCGAGTCGCGAGGCGAACTGGGCGGTCTTCTCACCCACGGATTTCCTTCTTATCGTCTGCCCCGGGAGGTCGTGGAGAAAGACCTCTCCGTCCTTGAAAAGATGGGGATAGAAGTTCGGCTTAACGCTGAGGTAGGAAAGAACCTCTCTTTTGAGGAGCTTCAAAAAAACTTTGATGCGATCTTTTTAGCTGTCGGTTCGACGGGAGCCGGAGCGATTTCAGGTTCATTGAAAGGGTTAAAAACGAACCGGAGGGGAATGATTCAGGCTGATCCTGTCACCCTTGAGACAGGCCTGAAAGGCATCTTTGCAGGAGGAGACGGAGTCACCGGGCCCGGAACCATCGTCGAATCGATGGCGCAGGGAAGAAAAGGGGCGATTTCTATCGACCGTTCTATTCGCGGGGAAGATCTCCGCCTCGGCAGGGAGTCTGAAGGAAGACAGGTCTCTCCGATGCAAAGTCTCCTGCCCGATTCAAAAAGAGATGAACGGGAAATTCTCCCCCATATGGTGAAACCCATCGGACCGGGCCTCACCCTGGAAGAGGCCATAGAAGATGCAAAACGTTGCCTCAATTGCGGAGGTTGTTCCGATTGCGGCGAGTGCGCCAGGTATTGCCAGCCCAAAGCCGTTGTATACGGGATGAAGGAAGAGATTATCGAACTCCATGTGGGAGCCATCATCCTATCAACCGGGTTCGATCCTTTCGATCCGAAGTTAAAACCCGAATTCGGCTATGGAGTTTATCCGAATGTCCTTCACGGAATCGAGATGGAGAGGCTCTGCTCCGCCTCCGGCCCCACAAAGGGAGAGATCTTGATCCAGGGAAAGAAACCGAAGGAGATCGTCTTCATCCACTGCGTGGGATCGAGGGACAAGGCTGTTGGAAATGAATATTGCTCGAGGGTCTGCTGTATGTACACCGCCAAACAGGCTCACCTGGTCAGGGATAAGATTCCGGGGGCCCATATCACCGTCCTCTATATGGATGTGAGGGCCTTTGGAAAGGGGTTCGAAGAATTTTATGAGAGGGTTCAAAAAGAGGAGATCATCTACCGGAGGGCGAATCCTTCCGAAGTCTATCGAAGAAACGGGAAACTGGTGGTGAGGGGCGAAGATACGCTCCTGGGAGAACCCTTTGAGTTAGAGGCGGACCTGGTGGTCCTCGCTTCGGGCCTTGTTCCCCGGGTGGAGGACGATACCATGAAAAAGATGCTCGGCATGGAAAGTTCTTCGGACCGGTTTTATGCGGAGGCTCCCGGGCTCGACCCGATCCTGACCTCGACCAAGGGGGTCTTTCTGGCAGGGTGCTGCCAGGGGCCCAAGGACATACCGGATACAGTAGCCCAGGCAAGCGGCGCCGCCGCCCTGGCCTGCGCGATCCTTGCGAAAGGAAGAAACAAGCCGGAATAATGGTTTGCATTAATGCTTTGCGCTATGCGGTGAACTGATGAAAATCGGCGTCTACATCTGTCATTGCGGAATCAATATCGCGGCCACGGTTGATATCGAGAAGGTGACGGCATTCGCCCAAACCCTTCCCCATGTGGCCATTGCCCGGAACTATCAATATATGTGTTCGGATCCCGGCCAGGACTGGATTAAGAACGATATCAAAAACAACGGGCTTGACCGGATCGTGGTGGCGGCCTGTTCCCCACGGATGCATGAGCCCACCTACCGAAATGCCTGCCGTTCTGCGGGCCTCAATCCTTACTTCTTTGAGATGGCCAATATCCGGGAACAGTGCAGTTGGGTCCACCCGAACAAGGAAGAAGGAACCCGGAAGGCGATGGACCTGATCGCCTCCGCCGTGGCAAAGGTTTCACTCCATGAGCCGTTGCAGGAAAATGAGGTCGGGGTCACTCCCGCGGTCCTGGTCATCGGTGGAGGAATTGCAGGTATCCAGGCAAGCCTCGACGTAGCCAATTCCGGTTTTGAGGTCTACCTGGTGGAAAAATCCCCTTCACCCGGTGGACATTTCGCGCAACTCGATCGAACCTTTCCAAACCTTGAAGAGACATCTGTGACCTTGCTCCCCAAACTGAAAGAGGTGGAGAATCATCCCATGATTCATCTCCTCACTCAGAGCGAAGTGGCGGGAGTGGAAGGTTTTGTGGGAAATTTTAAGGTGAAGATCAGGCATGATCCCCGTTATGTTGATCCGAATAAGTGTACCTGCTGTAAAAAATGCGAGGAGGTTTGCCCGGTCAGCCTTCCCAATGAATTCAATATGGGACTCGACCGGCGGCCTGCAATCTACCTCCCTTTCACTCAGGCCATCCCCCGGTGTTATACGATCGATCCGAAAAACTGCCTCTACCTCCAGAACGGAGAATGCGGAAAGTGCCGGGAGGTCTGCCCCGAAGGTGCAGTCCGGTTTGAAGAAGTCGGGATGGAATTCGAGGCCAAGATAGGAACGATCATTGTGGCCACGGGTTATGATCCATTCGACCCCAGGTTAAAACCAGAATTGGGATACGGCCTTTATCCGAACGTCATCACCGCACTTGAGTTTGAAAGATTGATCTCTCCGGATGGGCCGACACAGGGCAAACTTCTGATCAACGGGAAGGAGCCTAAAAACATCGTCTTCATCCAGTGTGTCGGCTCAAGGGATAAGACGGTTAACAACGAATACTGTTCCAGGGTCTGCTGTATGTTCACGGCGAAACAGGCCCACCTCGTCAAGGATCGAATCCCTGATACCCGGGTGACAATCTGTTACATCGATATCCGTGCCTTTGGCAAGGGATATGAACAGTTCTATGAAACGGTCCAGAAAAAGGGCGTCTTCTACCGGAAAGGCGTCCCCTCCGAAATCTATCAAAGGGATGGGAAATTGATCGTCAAGGCCGATGACGAGCTCTTGGGAGAGCCCTATGAAGAGGAGGCTGATCTCGTTGTTCTCGCGACTGGCCTCACACAGAGGAAAGATTCGGACAGACTGAGGAGTCTTCTCAAGCTTTCACTCTCGCCGGACCGTTTCTATCTCGAAGCTCACCCGAAGCTGAGGCCTCTCGATACGGCCACGGACGGGATCTTCCTCGCCGGAACCTGCCAGGGCCCTAAAGACATCCAGGATACGATCTCCCAGGCCCATGGAACTGCTTCCAGGGCAACCATCCCATTGTTTGCGGGAAGGGTGAGAATCGAGCCGATCACCGCCTGGGTGGATGTGCTCATGTGCGCGGGATGCGGTCTCTGCGAGCAGGTTTGCGAATACCGGGCTTTAAAAATGGATCCTTACCGGAAGGTGATGACCGTCAATGAAGCGCTCTGCAAGGGATGCGGCGCCTGCAATGCCACCTGCCCTTCGAGCGCCATCAGTCTCAGGCATTTTAAGACCGAACAGATCATCGCCCAGCTCCGGGAAGTTTGTTAGTTACGAGTTATAAGTTATGAGTTATGAATTATGAGTTATGAATTAAAGAATAGTAACTCAAGTCTTTAGGCTTGATAAAATTTTCAAATGCTAATTGAAAATTGCTAATTGATCATTGGTCATTGAGTCTTTGATATGAAAAAAGGTCTCGTCCAGGTCTATACGGGGAATGGAAAAGGCAAGACAACGGCCGCCTTGGGGCTTGCCCTGAGAGCGGTCGGCCATGGGTTCAGAGTTCTGATCATCCAGTTCATGAAAGGGAACAATCTTTACGGCGAATCGGATTCAGTCAAAAAATTATCTCCCTATCTGACAATCAAAACCTTTGGTCGTAAAGTCTTCATTTCCGAAACCAACCCTGAACCGATTGATATCCAATTGGCCGTGGAAGGATTTTCCTTAGCCAAAACAGCCATCGAGAGTAAAGAATTTGACATTGTGATCTTAGATGAGATCAACCTTGCTGTGGATTACGGTCTGATTCCTCTATCCGAACTTCTTCGGTTGATCGATTCCAAACCGGCAACAGTGGAACTGATCCTCACCGGAAGAAACGCAAGACCAGAGATTATTGAGAAGGCCGATCTGGTGACAGAGATGATGGATCGAAAACATTACTCCAATAAAGGCGTCTCGGCCCGCAAGGGTATCGAATTCTAAGGATTCAAGGGGACCAGGATTCAAGGGGTCAAGTGAAATGCTTTAGGAGTAACCCGACCCCTTAAACCCTCGAATCCTTGAACCCTTTTTAAATTATGGGGGGTGATTGGATGTTCAAGGAGGATCAACTCAAAAAGGTCCAGCAAGAGAAGAAGAAATGGGTGGACGATCTTTCAAAAATGCTCTCCGAAACCCCTGAACGTCTGCCCCGCTTCACCACGGTCTCGGATCTTGAAATCAAAGGTTTGTATAGTCCGGAGGATATCAAGGATCTCAACTACTCCGGAGAGGTGGGCTTCCCTGGGGTTTATCCCTTCACCCGCGGCGTTCAACCCTCCATGTACCGGGGAAAGCTCTGGACGATGCGGATGTTTTCCGGACTCGGAGGCCCGGAGGAGACCAATCAACGATTCCATTACCTTTTAAATCACGGAGAGACCGGACTCTCCGTTGCCTTCCATTACCCCACCCTGATGGGCTACGACAGCGATTCTCCCAATGCCAGGGGGGAAGTCGGAAAATGCGGGGTGGCGATCGACACCCTGAAGGACATGGAGATTCTCTTCGAAGGAATCCCCCTTGACCAAGTGACCACTTCCATGACGATCAATCCTCCCGCTTCCATTTTACTGGCGATGTATATCGTGGTGGCGGAGAAACAGGGCGTGAGCAAAAAAGAGATTGGGGGAACCATCCAGAACGACATGCTGAAAGAATTTGTCGCCCAGAAAACATTCATGCTTCCTCCCCGCCCCTCCATCCGGATTATTGTGGACACGATCGAATACTGTACCAAGGAAGTTCCGCGGTGGAATACGATCAGCATCAGTGGCTATCATATCCGCGAGGCCGGTTCGACAGCCGTTCAGGAGCTCGCATTCACGCTGGCCGATGGGATCGCCTATGTTGAAGCCGCCATGGAGAGAGGGCTTGACGTGGACGATTTTGCTCCGAGACTCTCCTTCTTTTTCGATTCCCATATCGACTTTTTTGAAGAGATTGCTAAATTCAGGGCCGCCAGAAGGATCTGGGCGAAGGTCATGAGAGAGCGTTTCATGGCGAAGAAGCCCCGTTCCTGGATGCTCCGTTTCCATACCCAGACAGCGGGTTGTTCTTTAACCGCCCAGCAGCCTTTTAACAACGTCGTCCGCACGGCTTATGAAGCCCTCGCCGCCGTGCTGGGCGGAACCCAATCCCTGCACACAAATTCTCTCGATGAAACCTACGCCATCCCCACGGAAGAGGCTGTGACCATTGCCTTACGGACACAGCAAATCCTGGCCGAGGAGACAGGTGTGACCAACACCATCGATCCCCTTGCCGGATCCTATTTTGTGGAGGCCCTCACCAATCAGATGGAAGAAATGGCCTGGGATTATATCCATAAGATTGACGAGATGGGGGGCATGGTCAAGGCGATAGAAAGGGGCTACCCGCAGATGGAAATTGCGGACGCGGCTTACCGGTATCAGAGACAGATCGACGCCAATGAGAAGGTGATTGTCGGCGTCAATAAATATGTGACCGACCACCCGCCCATCACGATATGGAGGATGAGGCCTGAGATTGGAGAAAGGCAGTTGAAGAGACTCCGGGAAGTCAAGGAAACGAGAAAAAATCCGAAAGTCAAGGAGTGCCTCGGTCTGATCCGGCGGGCCTCTCTCGATGGAGAGAACCTGATGCCGCACATCATCCATGCGGTCAGAGAATATGCCACCATCCAGGAGATCTGCGATGTATGGAGAGAGGTCTTCGGGAGATACACGGATCCAGGATATTTTTAAAATTGCGGAATGCAGCCCCCTCACCCCACCCTCTCCCCTCAGGGGAGAGGGTGGGGTGAGGGAAAATCCGAAATTGGATGGTAGGGAGGAACGATGAGTCCAGAGCGGAAGATACGAATCCTGATTGCCAAGCCAGGCCTCGATGGTCATGATCGCGGAGCAAAGGTCATCGCAAGAGGATTTCGTGATGCAGGGTTTGAGGTGATCTATACCGGTCTCCATCAGACCCCGGAACAGATTGTAGCCGCTGCCATTCAGGAAGATGTGGATGGCATCGGGTTGTCCATCCTCTCAGGGGCTCATGATTATATCTTTCCCGAAGTAATCAAGCTCCTGAAAGAAAAAGGGGCGGAGGATATCGCCGTCTTCGGGGGAGGGATCATTCCTGAAGAGGATATCCTCGCTCTTAAAGGGAGTGGCGTGAAGGCTCTCTTTGTGCCGGGAACGACTATCGAAGAAGCCGTGAAGTGGGTCCGGGAGAATATTAAACCGAGAAAATAATGCCGAATGTGGAATACATCAGGGCTGAAGCCCTGAGTTACGTAACTCAGCCCTTTAGGGCTGATTCATTCCCGCCAAGTCGGGACTAAAGCCTTGAGCTACATTCCGAAATCCGAAATTTGAGGAAGGGGGGTGAAAGTTTTTTTAGTTCATCGTTCATCGTTTATCGTTATATAGAAAGGAGGGAATTGATAAATGTCAAAACGAGTTGCCATTATAGGAATAGGGACAACAGGATTCCGGGCCACCACGCCTGATGTCTCCTACCGCGAATTGACCTATGAAGCGGCGATGAAGGCCTATCTGGAGGCAAGGATTGAACCGAAAGATGTGGATTCCTTTGTCGCCACATCCGAAGACTTTTTTGAGGGGTATAGCATCGCCGATGAATATTCCCCTGATCAACTGGGAGCCGTTCTCAAACCCATTTATACTATCCCCGGCGATTTTATTCACTCCTTGGCATCAGCCTATATGATGATCCTGTCTGGCATTGGCCCCATTTCCGTCGTCCAGGGATTGAGCAAAGCTTCCAACATGCTGACCCTCTCAGAGATGGTGACCTTCGCCATGGACCCTATTTACAACCGGCCACTCAAAGAAAGCCCGCACGCGGTCGCAGGATTAGAGATGGCCAGATTTATGTATGAGACCGGTGCGACCCGGGAACAATGCGCCAGGGTCGTGGTCAAAAATAAAAGAAATGCCTTAAACAATCCTTATGCAGGCCATGGCGTTCTCATTGATACGGACTATGTTCTCAATTCTGAAGTCATCTCCTACCCATTGACCCAGATGGACATCAGCCCCCATTCCGATGGAGCCGTGGTTGTAGTACTGGCTGAAGAGGAAACCGCCAAGGCTTTATGCGATCAACCCATCTGGATCAGAGGGATCGGATGGTGTTCCGATACACCGGGTCTCGAAACCCGAAATTGGGGGGAGGCTATTTATGCCCAGATGGCTGGAGAGATGGCTTATAAAATGGCTGGAATTCGTTATCCGAGAAAAGAAATTCATTTTGCGGAGATCAACGATGAATTCTCATACAAAGAACTCCAGCACCTTGAGGCGTTGAGAATTTGTAAAAAAGGAGAAGCCGGCCCTCTTACCGAGATCGGAGGGACGGAGATCAACGGAGAATTCCCGGTCAATCCTTCAGGAGGCAATCTGGGAGTGGGAAACCTCTATGAGCTCAATGGCGGACTTAAGGTTCTTGAAGTGGTCCGGCAGCTCAGGGGGGAGGCGGGAAAAAATCAACTTAAAAATATGACCACCGGACTGGCGCAGAGTTGGAGGGGTGTCCCGACGACCACCGGAACGGTAGTGATCCTGAGCAATTAAGGAGGTGAACCGAATGAGAAAAGTGGCTATCGTGGGAGCAGGTTTAACGAAATTCTATCGAAATGTCCAGGAAACGCCCAAGGAACTGGCTTTTGAAGCTACGAAAATGGCGTTGGATTCCTGTGAAATGAAACTGTCCGACATCGATTGTGTTGTCCATGGAACAGCGCCGGATGCATTCGATGGTGTTCATATGAAAGGAGAGTATCTCTCGGATGGTTCGGGGGGTTATCGAAAACCTTATATGAGGCATTTTGTAGGTGGTGGAACAGGCTGTTTTTCCCCAATTCATGGTTGGTTTCACGTTGCCTCGGGAATGTTCGACACCTGTATCGTGGTCGCAGAAGAAAAGATGTCCTCGGCCTACCCTCACCCTGCCGGAGCATTTCTTACAATTTTTGACCATACCACGGAACAACCCCTTTACCCTACCCTCATCTGGATTTTTGCGATCGAGATGAACCGTTTTATGACTACCTACGGCTATAAGAAAGAAGACATCGCCCGGGTCGCGGTGAAGAATAAAAAGAATGCAATGGACCATCCCTCGGCACAATTGGGCGCTGAAATCACGGTGAAGGATGTCCTCGATTCGGAGATCATGGCCTGGCCGGTAAATCGACTTGATATCAGTCCGACCAGCGATGGGGCAGCCTGCATTATTTTGGCGGCAGAGCATGTAGCTCGTCGTGTCACCGAGAAACCCATATGGATCGACGGAGTGGGCTGGGCGCTCGATTCGGCCTACTGGACTACCCGGGACCTTTACTATCCCGACTATGTGGAGGTCGCCGCAAGACAGGCATACAAAATGGCCGGGATCAAGGAACCTTCAAAAGAAATTCATATTGCCGAGCCTTACGACCCCTTTACCTATAAGGAACTTCATCATATTGAGGGGCTTGGGCTCTGTAAAAAAGGCGGATCTGTCCAAATGCTGTTGGATGGCGTAACCCAGAGAACTGGAAATCTTCCGTGTTGCCCCTCGGGAGGCGCCTTGGGAGTTGGAAATCCGATAGCAGCAACCGGGATCATGAAGGTCATTGAAATCTTCTCGCAGCTCAGGGGCGAGGCAGGAAAGAGACAGGTTCCTGGCAAACCGACCTGCGGTCTGGCCCAGGCCTGGGGGGACCTCATGCAGGTGGGCACCGTTGTGGTCATGAGAAGTTAGAAAAAGGAGGTGAAGATATGGAAATCACAGAAAAGATGGTAGCGAAAACAGCGACCAAATTGAGCGCTGATGAAATACAGAAGGGAAAAGTCCTCTCTGTAAAATGGACACCCAAACTGAAGTATGCGTGGGATAATGGGCCAGCCATCGGCCGATATCTTGCCGAATTGAAAAACGGGAAAATCATTGCCAAAAAGTGTGATAAGTGCCATCGCATCATGATTCCCCCTCGAATGTTCTGCGAGCTCTGCTGGGTCCCCACAGGAGAATGGATCTATGTTCAGGACACAGGGATTGTCAATACCTGGGTGGTCAGCTATGTAGACTGGAAAGCAACCCGCCTTGATATCGAGGGAGGAGTTCGCCCTCTCACCCCTGCTGTCATTGAGATTGATGGTGCCTCCAAAGGTATGGGGATCCTCCACCACTTGAATGATGTTGACCCATGGAAGATCTATCGGGGCATGAAAGTGAAAGCGGTCTGGAAGCCGCCCGAGGAAAGAACCGGAGCGATTACGGACATTAAGTATTTTAAACCCATTAAATAACGATTAAATTCGAAACTCGAAGCACCTGCCTGCGCGAAGCCGCTTCGGCGAAGGCAGGCGAAATTCGAAACAAATTCGAATGACCAAAATACAAAATTTTAAACATTTTATCCCTTTGAAAAAACTGATATAATCCCCCTTAATCCCCCTTTGCCCGCTGCGCCAGCGCATGCGCGGCGAGTCAAAAGGGGGAGAGAGTTCTCCTCCCTTTGGCAAAGGGAGGTTGGGAGGGATTTTATAAGACGACTTCAAACAGCTAAATTGTTAATAAAATTTGAATTTGGAATTTGGAGATTGTTTCGTATTTCGACATTCGAATTTCGGATTTCCTAATTTAGGAGGTGAGCCTATGGCATTGATCGAACGATATCAGAAGACAACGGACATCGGTTACTGGGAAGGCCAAATTCCGATGAGTTATATCTATACCGTCGGCAGGGCCGGGGAGAAGTTCTTCCGGGAACTGACGAATGGGAAGATTTTCGGCGCAAAATGCGACGCGTGCAATACCCTCTATGTTCCTGCAAAAATTTTCTGCGAAAAGTGCTTTGCCAGGTTAGAGGATAAGTATGTGGACGTAGGGACAACTGGAACGGTGCATACCTTCACCCAATGTTATGAGACCTATGAGGGAATCAGAAAAGAGAAACCTTCTATCGTAGCCGTGATTCAAATTGACGGGACACAGGGTTTTCTCATTCACTGGCTCGGAGAAGTCGATTTTGAAAAGGTTTCTATCGGGATGCCCGTGGAAGCCGTCTTCAAAATCAAAAAGGATAGAGAAGGAAGCATCCTGGATATTAAGTATTTTAAACCCGCAAAATAGGGGCCAAGGATTCCAGGGTTCGAGGGTTCAAGGAAAGGCTTTAACTTGACCCCTTGAACCCTTGGCCCCTCTACCCCTTTGGAGGTTTTTATGTCCCTCGATTTTGATTTGAACGAAGAACAGCAGATGCTTCGAAAGATGGTCCGCAACTTCTCTGAAAAAGAGATTACTCCCATTGCCCAGGAATTGGATGATAAGGAAGAATTCTCCTACGCATTGACGAAAAGAATGGGGGAACTCGGTCTCTTCGGCCCCTTTGTCAACGAAGATTATGGCGGAAGCAATGTGGGTTATGTCTCTTATATCATTTCCGTGGAAGAGATTGCACGAATCGATGGATCTCAGGCGGCGACATTGGCAGCCGGAAACTCCCTGGGGATCTCCCCGATCTGGTATTACGGAAATGAAGAACAGAAGCAGAAATGGCTTCCTGACCTCTGCTCAGGAAAAGCTCTTTCCTCCTTCGGCCTGACCGAACCCAACGCAGGTTCGGATGCCGGGGCTTCCAAAACGAATGCGGTGCTGGAAGGAGACCACTGGGTGATCAACGGTTCCAAGATCTTCATCACCAATTCGACCACCGATATCAGCAGGGTCTGTGTGGTCCAGGCGGTCACGGGGAAGAGGAATGATGGGAAGAATGAGATCTCTTGCATCCTCGTCCCGAATGGCACCCCCGGTTTTACAACCAAGGCCATGCATGGGAAAATGGTCTGGAGGGCCTCCAACACGGGAGAACTCTATTTCACCGATTGTAAAGTTCCCAAGGAAAATCTTCTTGGCCGCCGGGGAGACGGATTTCACCAGATGCTTGCCACCCTTGATGGGGGAAGACTCAGCATCGCAGCCATGGGCCTGGGTGGCGCTCAGGGCGCTTTTGAATTGGCCCTCAAATATGCGGGCGAGCGGGAGCAATTCGGAAGACCCATCGGTACCTTTCAGGTCAATGCCTTTAAGCTCGCCGACATGGCCACGGAGATTGAACTGGCAAGGCTTTTGCTGTATAAAGCGTGCTGGCTCTGCGAGCAACATCGCCCCTTCTCGAAAGAATCGGCCATGGCAAAGATGTTCTGCTCCGAGATGTATCACCGGGTGGCGAATCAAGCCGTTCAGCTCCACGGGGGATATGGGCTGATGAAGGAATACGCCGTAGAGCGCCATTACCGAAACCAGAAGCTCCTCGACATCGGCGAGGGAACTTCTGAGGTCCAGCGAATTGTAATTGCGAGACACATCGGCGTTCCAGGAAGAGCCCTGTGAGACCTGATTGTAGTGAGTTATAGAATTTTACGATTTCAATCACAGTGAGCTATTCCTTGTCCCTTTTGAAATTTGCCACCTATGATGAATTTGTAAAAAGTCGTTTCGCGTATTCCGTTCTTGCCTCGATCTTGCGTTTCGCGGGACAAGAACGGAATATCAATAGGTTACACCGTTCACCCTGAGCCTGTCGAAGGGTGATGTTGACTATTTACGAGACCATCACCTATCAAAGGTATTTAAATAATTTTAAAAAAAGTCTATGATTGAGTGTATCTCTTGGACTCCACCTCCACCGGGGAATCTGAAACATGTCGGAAACCGTCCTATCAAGAAACAATGTTCCAATCCGACTAACAGATGAGCGTTGGGTCCATATTATTGAAGAGCATTGTGAATTGGCAGGCATGCGTTTAGTTTAGAGGTGTTGGATACGGTTGCCAATCCCTCAAGGATTTTAGCCGGCGGCGCTGAAGAACTTCTCGCATTGCGCGAGGCCTCACCCGGAAAGTATCTTGTCGTCGTTTATCGTGAATTTGAGAAGGATGGTTTCATTATCACCGCCTTTCTCACAAGCAAGACTCAATCCCTAAGTCGGAGGAAACAATTATGGCCCACGGAATAGTTGAGGACTATCTCAAAATAATTCCTGCAGTGAAATCCGCGCCTCAAAAGTATCTCTGGTCATCTTATGATGCTGAAGCTGATGTGTTGTACATCAATTTCAAGAAGCCAAGTCATGCCACAGACAGCGAATTCACGGATGATGATATCGTCCTCCGGTATGAAGGAGATACTATTGTCGGGATAACAATCCTTCATGCAAGTAAACGATAAGCCTCAGAAAATCAAATCTGTCCAA
Source organism: Deltaproteobacteria bacterium (assembly GCA_020059605.1). Taxonomy (GTDB): domain Bacteria; phylum Desulfobacterota; class BSN033; order BSN033; family UBA1163; genus RBG-16-49-23. Next base: position 233 of record JAGVBT010000020.1, on the reverse strand, counting down.
GATATTTGAAATTTCTCCTCGCCCTCCCCTTCTCCCCTCTGAGACTGTGTCGTAATGGGGAAATAGTAAAAAATGTCATGCTGAACTTGTTTCAGCATCTAATAAAATCAACGGCTTAGAGACCCTGAAATAAATTCAGACCTTATGATTGAAAAGAGCTGCTCTAAAGGTACGCGATGACGTTCATTCTCGGTGAGTTATCCACATGGCGCTACGAGAGCTCCGAGATTTTG
>JAGVBT010000061.1 GCA_020059605.1 Deltaproteobacteria bacterium | reverse complement strand
TAATTTGGGGAATTCCCACTGAAACGAAATTAATCACTGATGTTATCAGGCCCAATACGACTGCAATCTTTGCGAGATTTCCCCAAAGCCTGGATTTCCCTTGGCTTAGATAGTTTTTTGCCGAACGCCATATCCCGACCAACTGCCATATGGTCGCAATCGCAAGCAGAACCCAGAGGGCGATAACGGTAATTGAGTACAATTGGGGGGATTTACTCACAAAAGTATCCCAAGGAACAATCTTTATCGCTATGGCAAAAACAACAGTTACAACAAGCCCATTTAGCCAATAGCTTACTGGTAAAGGGAGTTCACCACGCCAGTGGCGAAGTATATAAAATCCTCGATGGGTTTTGCTCGATGGCCTATAGGGCGTGCGAGAAGATTCATCTATGGCAAACGGAGGGATGGTATGATCCGACGTGGTGAATAGAGATGTTTCCTGTGGCTTCTGCCTTTCAAGGAGTTCATTGATGATTGATTTGACCTCTCGGATTATCGTATCGTTGTCTTTTTTAAATTGTCGCTCGGCTTTAGAGGCGAAGACAATGAAAACAAAAATCGGGCAAAGAATGAAAAAGATTACAAGAAGTTCTGGCATTCCAATACCAGACATGGATTCCTCCAAGTAAAATATTGAAAATACCTTAAATCTGACTTGAATGTTTCAGAACATAGTCTCTTTTGAGGCCACATTCTGGGCAACTGGGGACATTCATTTCATGGGTCATGCCGCAATTGCATTTCCAGTTTCTTGGTTCAGCAGACATATTAGGCTTTTGACCTCCCTTGGGTACGAAGTCGAATTTCTGTAGCTCATTCAACAGAGCTTTAACCTCCTCGGAAATAGACTTGTCTGGAAGAGATGCAAGCCAAAGACCTCCAAGGAAATTCCAACCGGGGACAAAACCTGCGAGGAACCATAACCATTGGCTTCTTCCTTTCCTCTTCGCCATAGGCATCAGAACAAGTCCAAAAATTAAACCCATAAACAATAAAGGCACGAAACTCCAAATTTGACTTATTCCTGTTCCGGAACTCATATTCCCCCTCCTTTCTTAATAAGTTTGGTTTATACCCCCTTGGGAAAGAAATAATTTAATTAGGATTGTTGAACTAAAATACCAAGTGTAACAATTTTGTCAACATCAAAAGTTAAATTATGAAAATTATCTTTTTAAGAATTGCCATTTGAAATCTGGTATGGGGATATAGATTCCTAGCTTGAGGATAACAGGAAGACATCCTCAATCTTCCAAATTTTTTGCCGATCAAAAAGTTCGTTTGAAACTTCGACCTACAAAGAGAGCGAATGAGATCAAGTTATGGGTTGAAGATTTCTGTTCGAAAGAGACAATAATGCTCAAGCTAAGGCGGCGGCTTTTTCCCACCTCTATCTTGAGCGATTTGTCAACTATTTGTAGGCTTCTGAGTTCTCTAATTCTTTAACACTTGCCAGCAACTGCGATTTGAGTTCAGTAAGATTCATTACTTTAGCTAAAATTGCAAATTGATTAAGAGATGCATGAATATTTAATGCCACCTGTTTTATGAACGTCGGAATTCGCATTTGGACCCCACTCATGCTGAAATGTTCTCCGGTTCCTTCGTACATTTCCATAATATGTGGATAGGAAGCGTGTACATAACCAGAAACCATCTCTTCCAGAACTTTCGATATCCGTTGGACTCTATCAGGATCTCCGGGAGAAAGGATGCGTCCTACAGCCGGATAGATTTTCTTACGCGGAATTGTTGGCGGCTTCTTCATAGTACGCATCATTTCTTCAGGGGTTTGGATTTCTTTGTTGAAGAAATCATCTAAGACCTCTTGTTTATTAGCCCGGAATGGATCTTCTGTCAGCCCTTCCATTACAAAATCTATGTCGTGACGGCATTCGATTGTAATGCGACAAATTGCTCCTGCATCTTCGAATAAACCTTGTTTGGTAAGCTCAAGAGCGGCATAAAACGCAGTCACAATTCGAGCCATCTTAAGGACAATAAAGATGACAGGATTCGGTTCTTCGTACAAAAATCTTCGGCTCGTATCATCAAATTTGGGTTGAGCAATTCGTTCGTTGAAGGCATTAACCCCTTGTTCTAACAAAGTTATATGCTTCCTTAAATATTCGATTTTTTCGCCTTGGTCCATATGCCTTCCATATCATAGTTCATATATTACAGTCCAACCTGTTTCTCCCATACCGACACCTTTTTCATACTTATCTTCGAGTTGAAAAAGTTCAGGCCAAGGACATAACTTACCTGCATTTGCTAAATCTCTGTAAAGATACAAATTGCCTATCAGTAAACCAGCCATTGTTTGAAGAACGTTTTCGAGATTCGCTTTTTCATAGTGCGAATCACGTTCATGTTTCACCTTATTGTAGGCAGTCCACCATGTCGGAGTCTGATTGTTATCCCAAGATTGCCATGGCTGTAGAATTAAAGCATATCTTTTCATCTCAACTCTAATTATTGTAAAATTCGGTAATTGTTTTGGAATTGAAGATCTGTAGTCTGCCTCGTTTTGAGCATCAGGAGCAAAAGGTTTACACAGCATTTTGAGTACAACGTCCACCTCTGAACAAGAGGCAAGTAATAGATGTGCCATCTCAAGAGAAAAAGCAGCGAAATTATTGGGATTGAATTCTACGAACCGTGATAGACGCTGCACATCTTCTTCCAGTGCAAGGAAATAGCTCCAATGGATTAATTTCACGACCTGATCCTTCCCCAGTAAAATAGAAGTTTAACACTAAGAACGGCCAACAATAATTTTTATGTTGCTGTGATAGCTTTGTTGGAGACCAGACCTTTCACCCTTCAAAAGGCTCCTTTGGACACTGCCTCTATTATTCATTTGTGGTTGTAATATACATGTTTTTCTAAAATAAGGGAAGTGAGGAGTTCAGGGTACTGAATAGGGATTTGAAATCGTTTATCGTGCCAATTCTTAGCTTTGGCATATTAAGAACTGATAAAATAGGACCTCACTGTAACAAATTAGCTTTCTTTGCCTTTTTTTGGTTTTCTGGAGAGGAGCTTTGCTTCAAGAAGGTATTCGATATCCTGTTGGTCTTTGACATTTGCCTTCCTTATCTTTTTCAGCCGGATCAGATCTTCAATCGAAGGGATTCGAAAACTAACTTTTTCTCTTACATCCTCCTTGAGTACCGAGTTGCGATAGCAATCTTCGAATTCTATCGTCTCATTCTTAATATTTTTTACACTTTTCTGGAAAAATAGGTCGTACTTCTTTGTCCCGGAGAATCCTGTGACGATGGGGATCTTTGTGTCAGGAGGGTGGGAGAGATCAAAGTCGAGGGCGTCGGAAAGAAGAAGTAAAACTTTTTTCTTATCTTCCGGGTGGAGCCAGATATCATGGTCTGCGGTAAGGACAGGCCCCCCGTAGAGAATGACCGCTCTTCGACCTATGATCAGGTAACGGATTTTCTGCCGATTGAGTTCACGAATAAGTCTGAATAAATTAATTTCTTTTTCCGGTTTCATAATTTTTAGGGCCAAACTTTTTAATGAAGTCTTGAATCTCTTCCCACTCCCGGTCTATACATTCCAGTCTCTCGACAGGTGAAAACCGCAAGAACCAGAGAAGATCCTTTTTAAGCTGGCGCCGCCGCCATAAAGGAATGTCCTTAATGGTTCGTGGGTAGACAATCTTTTTTGAAGCCATCCTTCTAATCCTCTTTTTAAATAATATCATATTATAAACGAAATTTGAACCTAAAAATCAAGCCTCATATCATTCATTGATTTGCCCCTTTTAAATTGCTATGATACATGCATATTTTAATGCAAACCATACCAGCCATGGAACAGTCCAGAGCACGAGAAAGGATTCAGCAGCTTGTTGAGAAATTCCGCCGGGAGCAGGCGGCTGGCGTAATTGGTCAGTATAATGAGTCCGAGACCAAGACCGGCTTCATCGAGCCGTTGCTTCAGGCGCTGGGATGGAGCACACAAGATCGGAATGAGGTCGGACTTGAAGAGAAAATCTCAGCCGGCCGTGTCGATTACTCACTTAAGATCAAGGGTTCTCCAAAGATCTATATCGAGGCAAAACCTCCGCGGGTTCGGCTCACCAAACCAGAAGCAATTTCCCAGGCTATCACTTACGGTTACAACAAGCGGTCCGTGCCGTGGGTGCTTCTAACCGATTTTCAGGAACTCAGGCTTTTTGACGTTACCATCCGGCCCAATAAGAGAAACCTTGAGGCAGGTCTCAGAATGGATCTCACCTGCGATCGCTTTTTAGAAAGGTTTGACGACTTATGGCTTCTATCTAAAGAATCTGTCGAGATCGGCCTGCTGGACCGGTCTCTTCTTTCCAAAAACCTCGATCGCTTACGCCGTCCGGTAGATAAAGAAATCCTCGAGGACATGGAGCGGTGGCGGGAACTCCTAGCTAAAAATATCTATAAAAATCATCCTGACATGACAGAAGCACAGCTCAAGGAAAACGTCCAGCGAATCCTTGACCGGATCATCTTCATCCGTTCCTGCGAAGACAGGGGACTGACCTATGGCGAAAGATTGCAGGAGATGGTAGTCCAGCGGCGAGATGATATTGGCACGGCGTTCATGCCGACGATTAAGGCCCTGTTCCGCCGCTACGACCGGGATTTTAACAGCGAGCTTTTTGACGAGCATTCCTGCGAGGACATTGCGATCGATTTTCCGGTTCTAAAAGAGATCATCCTGGAAACCTATGATCCTTATCTCTTCGATGTCATTGGTGTTGAAGTGCTGGGCAATATCTACGAGCAATACCTTGGTTTTGTGCCCAGGCTCACCGAGAAGCGGGTCAAGTATGAGCCCAAGCCGGAAGTCCGAAAAGCCGGCGGCATATTTTACACGCCAGAATATATCGTAGATTACATTGTGAAGAATACGGTTGGCCGATTCCTCTCTGAGCAAAAAACCAAAAAGATTCAGACCCTAAGAATCTTGGATCCTGCATGTGGATCCGGGTCCTTCCTTATTCGGGCATATAAAGAACTGGAAATCTACTATCAGCGTCTCAAAAAAGAAGCATGGGAGAAGCGGCAGAAGGCCATGGCTAAGGTCTATGAGGACCAGGCACAGTTTTCTTTTGATGAAGGATCGCTGGAGACCCGTTCGGAGCTGAATGTCTTTGACAAACGCAAGATTGTCCTCAACCATCTCTTTGGGGTAGATTTGGATGAACAGGCCGTGGAAGTGACTCGGCTCTCCCTGATGCTCAAGATGCTCGAAGGAGAACATGGCATTATTCCGGGCAGGGCAGTATTGCCAACCCTCAACCATAATATTAAGTGCGGGAACAGCCTCATCTCCGGAGATGTTCTAAGATTACAGAGCTTCTTTCAAGAGGACTGGATTAAGACCAAGGAATTTGATTGGAATGCTCGTTTCCGAAAGATTGTTGTGGAAGAAGGCGGATTTGATGTCATTATCGGCAATCCACCCTATGTCCGCATCCAAACCCTCCCCAAAGACCAAGTTACCTTTTTCGGCAAGCATTTCGTATCGGCTACTGGCAACTACGACATCTATACGCTTTTTGTGGAGCGGGGATTACACCTCCTCAAACCGGGCGGCATCCTTGGTTTCATCCTTCCTCATAAATTTTTCCAGGCTGCTTATGGGCAGGGACTGAGAAAGCTCATCACTGAGAAAAATGCGCTCATGGAAGTGGTCAACTTCAGAGATAATCAAATCTTCGAACAAGCGAGTACATACACCTGCCTGCTTTTCTTACAGAAATTAAACGATGTAGGGGCGCCCCTCCGTGGTCGCCCTAAAAGCAGGAAGGCACAGAGCCCCGTCCCTATGAGAACAAAGGACACCTTCAAGTATTCCGAAGTTGCCAAGCTCGAAGATCCAGAAAAGCAACTCCAGATTATCCAAGGACATGAAGAATACCAGGATGACCGGATGCGGGTTGGGAAGATACCAAAGAAGCAAGCCACAGAGGCACCATGGAGTTTTAGTTTTGGGGAGGAGGCTGCGCTTTTAGAGAAATTAAGAAATATTGGGACAACCCTGGGAGATGTTTCCAAAAAGATTTTTGTCGGATTGCAAACCAGTGCAGATACAGTCTTTATATTTAAAGATTACGAGTTAGTGGGTAAATCCAAGGTCATAGTCTATTCAAAAGAACTTAGTAAACAGATACTCCTGGAACAAGGTTTACTTAAGCGAGTTGTTCGAAGCGGTGACATTGGCCGCTACCACGCTCAATCCACTTGCTTGGTTTTATTTCCATATAAGGTAGAGAACGATCAAGCTCATCTACTCTCTGCAAAGGAGATCGAATCTGATTACCCGCTCGCATGGTCCTACCTCAAGCAATGCAAGAAGATTCTTGAAAACCGAGAAGGAGGCAAGTTTAGAGATGACGAATGGTACAGATTCGGAAGAACTCAAAATATAGGGATGTGGGAACAGCGCAAGATACTCATTCCTTATATGATTACGAGACTTTCAGCCTACCCTGATTCCGAAGACCATTACTATTTTGTTAATGTAACCACAGGAGGCTTCGGGATTCTGGCTGATTATGACAAGGTATCCTTGTCTTATCTTACTGCTCTTCTGAATAGTTGCTTATTGGACTTCTACCTCAAGCGAATCACCACTAACTTTAGAGGAGGCTATTTCGCGGCCAATAAACAGTTTATTGAGCATCTTCCCATCCGCATCATTGATTTCAACAATCCTAAAGAAAAAATACTCCACGATGACCTTGTGAATCTGGCCAATGTTATGCTCGGTTTACGGAAACGGGAGCAAAAAGCCGAAGGCCATGAACTGGAGCAACTCAAGCGCCAGATCGAAAAGACAGACCGCGAGATCGATGAACGGGTGTACGAGTTGTATGGGATAACGGAAAAGGAAAAAAGGTTAATGGAAGCAATTCCTTAATTTTAAGGAAGATTCGAATATAACAAACATGAAGAGATGCATTGTTCAAGGCATATCGCAAGATTCCAAGATCATTACAAGGAGAAATGATGGTGAAGATACCTACCACAATTGAGGACCTTCAAGGTTTCATCAAGAATGGAGTTCAAGAAAGTATGCATCTCGATTACAAAGCCAGTCGGGCCATCAGTGATGGAAAGCGCCATGAAATCGCCAAAGATGTTTCTGCTTTTGCCAACTCCGATGGCGGGCTGCTTATTTACGGAATCAGGGAAACAAATCATCTTCCTATAGAAATTGATGAAGGAGTCGACCACAGAAAGTTTTCCCGTGAATGGCTGGAGCAAGTTATTATAAGCAATATTTCTCCCCGGGTGGAGGGCTTACGGATTGTGCAGATTCCATTGTCTGAACAGGCCTCTGCTTTTGCGATTGAAATACCAAAAAGCTTTCGCGGTCCTCATCAGGAGCAGTCTTCCAAAAGGTACTATAAGCGATTTAATTTCAAATCAGAACCAATGGAAGACTACGAAATTAAAGACATAAGTAATCGTTCACATACAACCCTGCCATTGGTATACATAGATATAGAAATAAGACATGGAGTTATCATCGATCTTGTGGTTACAAATATTGGAAAAATACCGGCAAAGGACGTTGTTTTTGAATTTTCAAAAGAGCTTATTTGGGGAAATGAAAAACCGCCGATTTTTGTTCGGGGGATTAAGTATCTTCCTCCAGGAAGGATTTTTCGGATTATGTACAATACATTTCGAGATATCTTAGCAAAGAAAAATTCAATACCATCCGATTTCGATGTTACAGCTAGATATTTCCACCCTGAAATTGGTCAGCGTATCAGTGATGAATTCCACATTGACCTTTTGGATTATATGCACACTTCAGTTCCTCGATCAGAGATTTACGAACATGGCAAGAAGGTTGAAGATGCAATAAAAGATTTGACCAGAGAGATCAGTAGGTTAAATGAAAGTTTGAATACAATTTCAAAAATCGCTGGTCCCACCGGCCTCGATATTTCAGTAACAACCGCCAGAAATCTGTCCCATGTTCTTTCTCGGGACCGTCTATTAGAAAAAATCGATCCTCTCCGCTGTGATCATCTTATGTTTCAAGAGGTCTTAAATGTGGGAGATGATTTGGCATTTCGGCTCGAAAGCCATATCTTGCAAGGTGGTGGTGGCAAAAATCTATCAGAAATTGAAGGCATGACAGAAGAGATTATTACAAAATTCAAGGATCATTTTCTCATTGAAGAAATTTAATCAGCGATAGTACAGGCTGGGTAGGAAATAAGGGGGTATCCGTAAAAATATAAATTTCCCAAACGTAAGCGATAAAGAAAATGGTAATCATGAAATAGGTGGAGGTAAATAATGGCATATAGAGTCTTTATAAGTCACAGCACAAGAGACCGGGGGCTGGTGATTGCGCTTGCGAATTTGTCTTCAAAGCTTGGAGTGGAGGCCTCCGTTGCGGAGTGGTATCTCACTCCAGGGGAGCGACTTGATAAGAAAGTATTTACAGAGATAGATCAGTCTGATTGTACGGTTGTTCTCCTGACAAAAAATGGGATGAGATCAAACTGGATTCATCAAGAGATCGGCTATGCACTAAAATCAAATAAGCCACTTATCCCGCTTGTAGAAAAAGGAATTAGTTCAAAAGAATTAGGTTCTTTAGAAGGGAAAGAATATATTGAATATGATCCCTGGCAACCTGAAGAAGCGATGATGAGATTGTCAACTTATGCCAAATCATTAAAACTAAAGAAGCAAGAGAAAGAGAGAACAATGCTCGTTGCAGGAGCTTTTATCGCATTGCTATTACTTCTTTCGGGAGAAAAAAGATGAGAATATCCTACATCCCTACCAAAGATGAATTAATTCTAAACATTTGCCCTATTGAAAAAAGACCGAACAGGGAAGCAGGTCCCCTCAAAATATGGTGGAACACAAAAGGAAAGATTTGTGCTGTTTCCATTAGCAATTATTCAGCCCAGTTAGAGGAACTTAAAAAAGATCTAAACACAGTGCAGCTCGGGGGAATTTGGAGAGGAGTTAAAATTTCAAACAAAGACATTGAAGAGACACGGAAAACCCTCTTGGAGAAAATTGAGGAGAAATGGTAATGCCCTACGTGACAGATACCTATTCTATTATTTGGCACATGGCAGACGACCCTAAGCTTTCCAAAGAAGCTAAAAAGGTCTTTCAGAGGATAGACAGCGGTTTGGATTATATTCATATCCCTTGCATTGTCTTTTTTGAATTACTTTATCTCTTAGAGAAGAAAAAACCAATAAATGTAGATTTTAAAGAATTTGTTAAACTGGTTTCTTCTTCGAGGAATTACAAGGTTGAGCCATTGTGTTTGCACATAATTGAAAAAAGCCGGGAAATCCAAAGAAGAAAAATTCCAGATCCTTGGGATAGGCTGATTGCTGCTACTTCGTTACATTTAGGATTTCCATTGATTACCCGAGACAGATCGTTACGCAATTTGGGATTTGACACAATATGATAATTTCCACAGTTCAAATCAAAAGGGGTGTATTTTTTCATGATTGTTTTGCATGCAGGGGTTCTTGAGGGACAATTTTTTCTCTGGGGGGAAACTCCCGTAGAACAGAAACCTCCTTTAGACGAAAAGGCGCGCCGCAAGGACGACCCTGGATCCGTCTCCTCTTTTTTGAAACATCTTCCCTATGATGCCGGGGCGGAGAAACTGTCCGCAGCCCTTAAAGAGGCCGGACTCAGTTTCAAAGAGAGCAAGAGGTTCACTGAGGCGATGATCGCCTGGCTACCCACAGTGGACGGTCAACCGGTTCCCTCCAGTCCGTTGATCGGTGAAACACCTGAAGGGGACGCAAAAGCCATCCTAACTCCATGGCTCATCACTGGATTTCGTCTTGCTACGAAACAGATGGTGGAATTCCTTTGCGCCTGCGTTGGCAAACAGACGCTGGCGCCGGGTGTTATCGTCGGCAAAGATCTTGCTTTCTGGGCGACGGCCTTACGCTTCGCAGGAGCCCTTGTGGCAAAGCAGCAGTTTCTTCCCGGAATGAAAGAAGATCAAGGAATCTATTTAGCTCGATGGAAAGCGGTCTTTTCCGGACTTGACGTTGAACGTCTTTCAAAGTTAGCCAAGGCCATGCCGGCAGTCTCGCGAGCGCTGGCTCGTGAAGAGAAGCAACGCGACGTCTCTCCCACCGCGTCTCCATCTCCATCTTCGATTTCTGTGCTCTCTGGTTTCATCGATGAGACTGTGGATCATCTCATCCGCTCCTCAATGAGTCCGTTAGGAGCGGATTTGAAACCAATCCCTCCGCCGGAACGTCAACGTAAAAAGAAACCATGCGCCTATAACAGCCTTCATGATCAGTGGCTTCATAAACTGCGCTCGCCCGATGGTGTTATGGAAGGCGCCTCAGCGGAATTAGCCCGGTTTGCCGCTCAAGTCCAGGAGTGGCAACGTCCAATATCCATCTCAGCCGCCGCTCCGTTCCGACTCTGTTTCCGGCTTGAGGAACCCAAAGATGATGGAAATGGCGACAAGCCTTGTATGGGAGATGGCTTGTCCGCCAAGGAACCAATCGGTCCCTGGTATGTTCGCTACTTACTGCAGTCGGCTCATGATCCCAGTCTGCTCATAACGGCCGAAAACATATGGAGTTCAAAAGACCGGGCAGCGCTAAAGAGCGTTTTTTCTTCAATTGGCAGGTTCAACGCACGCGAGCATCTATTATTGTCCCTGGGCCAGGCCCTGGGGATCTGCCCCCGCATCGAGGCCAGCTTGAAGGCGTCTACGCCGGGAGGTTACGAACTCGACGCCATCGGCGCTTATGAATTCCTCACTGAAAAGGCATTGGCCTTAGAGCAGGCAGGCTTTGGCATGATGCTTCCTGCGTGGTGGACGCACAAAGGGACCAAGCTTCACCTGACTGCCCGGGCCAATGTGAAGACCCAAAAAATGAAAGGGAGCAGCGGACTTTCGCTCGATCAAATAGTTCAATTCGATTGGGAATTGGCCCTTGGCAAGGAAAAGCTTTCTTTCGAGGAACTCCAGGCCCTGGTCAAGCTTAAAGCTCCCCTGATTAAGATACGCGGCCAGTGGGTGCAGATAAACGCCGATGAGATAAAGGCGGCGCTCGAATTCTGGAGGAAGAAGGCCGAAGGCAAGGCCACGGTCCGTGAAATAATCCAGATGGCCCTGGGCGCTAAAAAGGTGTTAGGCAACGTTGCTTTCGAAGGAATCACAGCAACAGGCTGGATCGCCGATCTCTTAACAAAGATCGAAGGGCGTCGCACTTTTGAAGAACTGACAGCCCCGCAGGGATTCCAGGGGACACTGAGGCCCTACCAGGTGCGTGGCTATTCCTGGCTGAGCTTCCTCAGACAGTGGGGCCTTGGCGCATGTCTGGCGGACGATATGGGGCTGGGCAAAACGATCCAGACCCTGGCTCTCATTCAAAGGGACTGGCGGTTGGACACAAAACGGCCGGCGCTTCTGGTCTGTCCCACATCCGTTGTGAGTAACTGGCAGAAGGAAGCTTCCCGATTCACCCCGGAACTCCCTGTCATGGTGCACCACGGGATTACGAGGACGAAAGGAAAAGAATTCAAGAAAAGCGCCCTGAAGCAGGCCATCGTCATCTCCAGCTATGCACTGGCGCACAGAGATTTCGAGACCCTAAAGGAGGTTCCCTGGGCCGGCGTGGTGCTTGACGAGGCTCAGAACATCAAGAACCCGGAGACGAAACAGTCGAAAGCTGCGCGGGCTTTTAAGGGAGACTATCGCATCGCCCTCACCGGCACGCCTGTGGAGAATAATGTCGGCGATCTCTGGTCGATTATGGAGTTTCTTAACCCTAACTTCCTTGGCACACAGACCGAGTTCAAAAAAAGATTCTTTGTTCCAATCCAGGCAGGCCGCGACCCGGAAGCCGTCGAGCAGTTAAAACACCTGACCGGACCTTTCATCCTGCGGCGGCTCAAAACCGACAAGGCCGTCATTTCAGATCTTCCTGAAAAGATGGAGATGAAGGTCTTTTGCACACTAACCAAAGAGCAGGCATCTCTCTATGAAGCGGTTGTGAAAGAGACCATTGAAACCATTGATTCTACTGAGGGAATCCAGCGGAAAGGCATGGTTCTGGCCACCCTGTCGAAGCTCAAACAGATTTGCAACCATCCAGCGCAGTTCTTGGGCGATCATTCTCCCATCCCTGGACGATCAGGGAAGCTGACCCGTTTGACCGAAATGATAGAAGAAATGGTAGAGGTGGGCGATCGGGCATTGGTCTTTTCGCAATTTGCTGAGATGGGCGAGATCCTCCGGCGACACTTGCAGGAGACGTTTGGACAGGAGGCGCTTTTTCTTCATGGCGCGGTTCCAAGAAAAAAAAGGGATCGCATGATTGAGCGTTTCCAGAGCGATGAGGATGGTCCTCCTATCTTTATCCTCTCCCTCAAGGCGGGTGGAACCGGCTTGAACCTGACACGGGCCAGCCGAGTCGTTCACTTTGACCGCTGGTGGAATCCGGCAGTGGAGAACCAGGCGACTGATCGTGCGTTTCGGATTGGTCAGACGAAGAACGTCCAGGTTCACAAATTTCTTTGTGCAGGAACACTGGAGGAAAAAATCGATGAGATGATCGAGCGGAAAAAAGAGATCGCCGAGGGAGTGATTGGAACAGGCGAGAGCTGGTTGACCGAGCTTTCGACGGCGGAGCTGAAAGACCTCTTCGCCCTGGAGACTGTGTCGTAATAGCAGGCAAAGGAGGAGAGGCAGTCAGGCTCCAAAGATTTAGAATGCGGGTCTTTTAGGTGATGGGAAATCGTCGTTTGTATAAAATCAAATGTAATCATATGCTTGGCACGCTTGAATTCGAACGGCTAAAGGTTACCGCTCTAAATCTTTTCCACCCGACCGCCTCTCCCCCTTTTCAAAAAGTCGGTTTTTTCATATTACGACACAGTCTCCTGAGGAGGGAAGCGGTGGGAGAATAGTATGAGACGATGGGGATATCGCGATTATTTCAGGCCTTCCATACCCCGTTCCGTTAAGGGAGGGATTAAGGCGCAGTCCAAGAGGGGCGGTTTCGGTGAGAGCTGGTGGGCCAGACGCTGGATCGCAGTGCTGGAGAGCTTTAATATCGGAGCGAGATTGGGGAGGGGCCGTTCCTATGCCCGAAGGGGCCAGGTTCTCTCCATCGGGATCGAAAAGGGGGAAGTTAAGGCAAAAGTTCAGGGGTCCCGGCCCAAACCCTATGATATTAAAATCCATATCAACGCTCTGTCAGCGACTGATTGGCGGAAGCTGGCCAAAGCGTTATCTCATCAGGCCATCTTTTTAGCAAAACTCCTGGCCGGCCAGATGCCTGAGGATATAGAAAAGGCGTTTAAAGGTGTGGGGCTGTCACTCTTCCCGGAGAGACTGAGAGACCTGAAGACAGACTGCTCCTGCCCTGATTGGTCAAATCCCTGCAAACATATTGCGGCGGCCTACTACCTGCTGGGAGAAGAGTTCGACCGTGATCCATTCCTGATCTTCAAACTGCGCGGGATGAGCAGGGAGGAATTGGTCGGGCTTCTCGGTTGCGAGTCGAAGCGACTGGACCAAACCGGCGATAAAATAACCACCAAGAGCGCTAAGCATAAACCTCGCTTCATCCATAAGGAAGAAGAAAAGGCCCCTTTGTCTGAGCCCCTGACTTCAGATGTATCTAAGTTTTGGTTGGGAGGTAGCGTATCCGATGATTTGCTTGGGGGAGCGCTGATCCCACGGGAACCTGCCGCTTTACCTAAAAGGCTCGGGAATTTTCCCTTCTGGCGTGGTGAAGAGCGGTTTCTGGATGCAATCGAGCCGATTTACGCTCAGGCTTCACCATTGGGCATGAATGTATTTCTTGGAGGAAAAGGTTACTTTGATGATTCTTCAAAATAAGGCCTGGATGAATTCGGCGGCGTTGAATTCCTTGAGGTCATCGATTCCTTCACCGACCCCGACATACCGGATGGGAATGTTCATCTCTTCCGTTATCCCCACGATGATTCCCCCCTTGGCCGTCCCGTCCAGTTTCGTGATGGCGATTCCGGTCACCCCGATGGCTTCATGAAAGAGCCTGGCCTGGGAGATGGCATTCTGGCCCGTGGTGGCGTCAAGGACGAGCAACATTTCATGGGGCGCGCCCGGACATTCCCTGGCGACAATTCTTTTTATTTTCTTCAACTCTTCCATCAGGTTGACCTTGGTCTGAAGTCTCCCGGCCGTATCGATAAAGACCAGATCAGTATTTCTTGCCCTGGCGGCGTGGATGGAATCGAAAGCCACCGCCGAGGGATCGGATCCCTTCGACTGTTTGATGAAGTCTGCCCCGGCCCGATTTGCCCAGATTTCAAGCTGTTCGACTGCGGCTGCCCTGAAGGTATCGGCGGCGCCGATCAAGACCTTTTTCCTCCGGGAAGAATATTGATGGGCAATCTTCCCGATCGTCGTCGTCTTGCCGGCTCCATTGACCCCTACCACCATGAAGACAAAGGGTTTTGCTTGGGTGAAATCGATTGAGAGGGGTTTTTCGCCCGAATGGAGGATCCGGAGGATTTCCTGTTTAATGAACTCTTTCACTTTCGCAGGCTCCTGAAGATCGCCCCTTTTCAGTCCCTGCCGGACGCCTTCGATCAGTTGTGTGGTAGTCTTTACCCCCAGGTCCGCTTCGAAGAGAACCGCCTCCAGTTCATCGAGAAGATCCTGATCAATCGTCTTCTTTCCAAGAAAGAGGCGGTCGATCTTTTCCACAAATCCCTGATGGGTTTTGGAAAGCCCCTTTTTTAATTTATCGAAAAAACCCAACGGTTTCTCCCCTCTATCGATGATGAATTCACCCGCATCCTAACATTCCAAGGCTGCAAAATCAAATTGAGCCTTTTTCCATCTGGCCCCTGGTATCACGGACTTGTCGCCTTAAGCCCAATACTGTTCATTTAAGCCGTTCGTGCTGGGCTTGTCGAAGCATGAACGGCTTAGCGACGCACCCTTCGACAAGCTCAGGGTGAACGGTGACAGCCTAACTGAACAGTATTAGCCTTAAGCCACATTCTTCTTTCGGCCGCCCGGGTCTTCTTCTCGGCGTATGCCAGGGGACAGTGTTAGGGGGCCTTTGCCAGACAGGCTTTCAGGAAGGGAATCGCCCCGGTACGGGGGGCGGCATCTCCGGGCCGCAGCGACCCATGCCAAAATTCTTGAAGAGGAGCTTCGAAGCAAAGCAGGGGATGATAGGATCGTCGGCCATGTTTCTTGGGGTTGTAGCCCACTCGGGCCCATTGGATCTTGCCACAGAAAAGAAGCCAAAGGGCCGGCAAAAGTCACCGCCATGTTCGGATCTGATAAGTTGTTTTAGAACCAACGTCCCCTTCCGAAACCATCCTTCAATGGCTTCTTTGATATTTGTAAGAGCTTCTTCACGGGTTTTTCCCTGAGACAAGGAAAAAAGGCGAGAAAAAATTCTCGCCTTTTTTAAAAGACCCATGCAGGCAGGTTATTTTTTATCCTTCACATCTTCATAGTCGGCGTCGACGACATCTTCCTGGGCTCTCTGCCGGGGGGCCTCCTGGGCTCCTGCTTCGGGCCCTGCTTCTGCCGCTCCCTTTTGAGAGGCCTTGGCATACATCGCCTCTGCCAGCTTATGGGAGGTGTTGGTCAATTCCTCCTGGGCGGATTTGAGGGCGTTGAGATCGTTTGACTCCAGCGCCTTTTTTGCATTTGCGATGGCATCCTCAATTTTTTGTTTGTCGGCGCCGTCGACCTTATCGCCATATTCCTTCAGGGATTTCTCGGTCGTATAGATGAGGGTATCGAGATGGTTCCGGGCTTCTGCGAGTTCCCTTCGCTTCTTGTCGTCCGCCGCATGGGCTTCGGCATCCCTGACCATCTTTTTGATCTCCTCCTCGTTGAGGCCGCTGGAAGCGGTGATCTTGATCGATTGTTCCTTCCCCGTTCCGAGGTCTTTTGCCGAGACGTGAACAATCCCATTGGCATCGATGTCAAAGGCCACTTCGATCTGCGGGATGCCTCTCGGAGCAGGCGGAATCCCCATCAGTTCGAACTGGCCGAGGGTTTTGTTGTCGGCCGCCATATCCCTTTCGCCCTGGAGGACATGAATCGTCACTGCGGGTTGATTATCCGATGCCGTTGAGAAGATCTGACTCTTCTTGGTTGGGATGGTGGTGTTTCGCTCAATCAGTCTGGTGGTGACGCCGCCGAGCGTTTCGATCCCGAGGGAGAGAGGAGTGACATCGAGCAGAAGCACATCCTTCACCTCGCCCTTCAAGACGCCTGCCTGGATGGCGGCGCCGATCGCCACCGCCTCATCCGGGTTGACGCTTTTATTGGGTTCTTTTCCGAAGATCTGCCTGACCTTCTCCTGGACCCTGGGCATCCGGGTCATCCCGCCCACGAGAATCACTTCGTTGATCTCTTTCGCTGAAAGCCCGGCGTCGGCCATGGCCTGCCGGCAAGGGCCTTCCACGCTGTCGATGAGATCCTCCGTCAGTTTTTCCAGTTTTGCCCGGGTCAACTTCATGTTGAGATGCTTCGGTCCCGAAGCATCCGCCGTGACGAAAGGCAGGTTGATATCCGTTTCCATCATATTGGAAAGTTCGATCTTTGCCTTTTCCCCTGCCTCCTTCAGTCTCTGAAGGGCCATCCGGTCTTTACGGAGGTCAATCCCCTGATCCTTTCTGAACTCATCGGCCAGGTAGTCGATGAGCCGCTGGTCAAAGTCGTCTCCCCCAAGATGAGTATTCCCGTTGGTCGATTTTACTTCAAAGACACCGTCACCCAGTTCGAGGATGGAGATATCAAACGTCCCGCCGCCCAGGTCAAAAACAGCGACCTTTTCATCCTTCTTCTTGTCGAGCCCGTAAGCCAGAGAGGCGGCGGTGGGCTCATTGATGATCCGGATGACATTGAGACCGGCGATTCTTCCCGCATCCTTTGTCGCCTGGCGCTGGCTGTCGTTAAAATAGGCCGGGGTGGTAATCACCGCATCGGTCACCTTCTCGCCGAGATAGGCCTCCGCCGTCTCCTTCATCTTCTGGAGGATGAAGGCAGAGATCTCGGGCGGGCTGTAATCCTTATCCCTCGCGCGGACCCAGGCATCGCCGTTCTTGTTTTCAATGATCTTATAAGGAAGGATCTTGGTATCTTTCTGCACTTCCGGATCGGTGAACTTCCTTCCCATCATCCGCTTGATGGAGAAGATGGTATTTTCGGAATTGGTAATGGCCTGACGCTTGGCAATCTGGCCAACCACCCTCTCACCTTTTTCTGTGAATGCAACGACAGAGGGCGTGGTCCGGCTTCCTTCGGGATTGGCGATAACGACCGGATCCCCCCCTTCCATGATGGCGACCACCGAGTTGGTCGTTCCTAAATCGATTCCAATTGTCTTAGCCATGGTTGTTCTCCCTTCTTCATAAAGTGAAAAGTTATTCGGTTACCTGAGCCTCCTTTGACGGAGGCCTGGATACAGATACGGTTGCGGGCCTCAAGAGTCGTTCGTTAAAAAAATATCCCCTTTGAAATTCCTCGACCACCTGGTTCGGCTCATGTTGATCCGTTTCGACGACCAGCATCGCCTCATGGCACGTCGGATCAAAAGGCTTGCCAACGGATTCAAACGGAGCGAGACCGAACCGGTTCAGGGTCTGGAGGATCTGTTGAAGGGTTAATCGGATCCCCTCGATCAGAACGCCCGCATCCATTACTTTACCGGCATGGTCGACCGCTCTTTCCAGATTGTCGATAAAAGGAAGAACGGATTTGATCAGGTCTTCATTGGCAAATTTTGTCCAGTCCTCCTTTTCCCGGGCGGCCCTTTTTTTGTAATTTTCAAAATCAGCGGCGGTTCTCAAAAGCCGGTCAAGGTTCTCCGCGGCCTCTTTTTCCCTTTCCTCCAGTCTCTTTTTCAACGTTTCGACCTCGTTGTCCTGTCCGTTCTTTTTTTTCTTATGCTTCTGGAGTTTTAATTCAGGATGATTCTCCGGTAACATCTCTCCCTCTGTTTCAAGTTTGACCGGTATGTCTCTCTTTCCCGATTCACTCATCGTAAGCGCTCCTAATGGTATTGGGTTTCAAGAATCTCACTCAGAAGCCTTGCCGAGTAGTCCACCAGAGGGATAATCCTGGAGTAATTCATTCTTCGGGGACCGATAACGCCCAAGGCGCCCCAGATCCTTCCCTCACAGCCATAAGTTGAAGTGACGAGGCTGCATGTCTCCATCTCCTGTACCTGGCTTTCCGACCCGATCGATATCCGTACCCCTCTCGGCGCCATGCACTTATCGAGGAGCTTGACCATGGTGGCCTTCTCCTCAAAGGCCCGGAAGAGGTCGGTCATAATCGAAATATTCCCGAACTCGGGTTCAGAGAGAATATTGGTCCTCCCCTCGATGAAAACATCGGTTTCATCAAATGAGGAGAAGGCCTTCCCTCCCAGCTTGATTGCCTGCTGGAACAGGCGATCGTAGGCATGCTTTTCCATCCTCATCTGGTCGAAAAGCTTCTCCTTCACCTGCTGGAGGGTCAGGCCTGACAGAAGCCCGTTGAGATGATCGGAAAGATGGCCCAGGGCGGATTGAGAAAGATCTTCATCCATCTCGATGATCCGATTTTGAACAATTCCTGTCGTACTCACGAGGATGGCCAGCGTCAAATGTTTTCTCAGTTTCACAAGCTCGATATGTTGAAGGACGAGCTCGGTCAACCTGGGCGCCCAGACGACGCCAAGGCAGTGAGAAGAGGCGGAAAGGATCCTGCAGGTTTCCCGAAAGAGGTCGTTCCCCTCAGATTGGAAAATGGAATATCTCGAACGAATATCCTTCTTCTCCTTCCCGCTCAATTCATGGATGTCGAGGATAGAGTCGACGTAGAACCGAAATCCTTTCTCCGTCGGGACCCTGCCTGCAGAGGTATGGGGCTGATAGAGGAGACCCATTTCTTCGAGATCAGACATGATATTCCGAATCGAAGCGGGGCTGAGCCGGAGGTCGGACTTTCTTGAAATGGTCATAGAGCTTACCGGCTCGGCAGTGAGAATATAGTCCTCTACGACAATCTTGAGGACCTCCTTCATTCGACTCGTTAACGTAAACATCACCCTTCCTCAAACCTCTCTCATCCAATCCAATAAACCCTCAGCAGCCGGTAGAGAATCCACCCGCTTGTAGCTGGTGGTAGTTCAACCCTGAAGGATAAAGATAATAATCAATGGGGGGTTTGTCAAGACAAATGGCATGGTCCCGGTGATCCATAAAAATCCATAATATCAACACATTATGTTATCGAAGGGCAAATAGAATAGCGAGTAGGGAAGCAAAGGATTATTTAAAGTGGTCAAAACCTAACCGTTTCAGGGGAATCTTTTCTCCCTCTTTTCCGATGAGGGAGAACCCTTCTTTTTCCGGTAACACCTCCCCGATGCGGGTGAGGGGGGTTTTTAATGAGCGGGCAAGCGATAAGATCCCCGTCCTATTTTTTTTCGGAGCTGCAAAGAGGAGTTCGTAGTCCTCTCCTCCGTCCAGGGCGATCCGATAAGGGTCCTTTGAATAGATGTTGACCCATTTACGGTAAACTCCGGAGAGAGGGATACGGTCTTCCCAGATCCGTGCTCCGACTCTGCTCTCTTCGAGAATATGAGAGGCGTCGATTAAAAGGCCGTCGCTCACATCGATCATGGCAGAAGGAAGATTTTTTTTAGCAAGGGTTTGACCCAATTGGATCCTGGGAGTAGGGGCAAGATGTCTCTCAATCAATCTCTTGGATTTTCTCTTGAGTTTTTTGTCCTGGAGAATCTTTAATCCCAATGCCGCCTCGCCCAGTGTTCCTGAAACATAGAGGTCATCTCCAACCCTTGCCCCGTTCCTGAAGAGAAGTTCTCTCTTTTCTCCGTCGCCGATGAGACAGATGTTGATAATGATTTTTTGAGAGCGAGAAGTGTCCCCGCCGATTAAATCCACCTGAAACCGGCCCGCCTCTTCTTTTAAACCTCGGAAAAAAAGAGAGAGGAAGGAGAAAGAGAGTCGTTTGGGGAGACCGATGGAGATGAGGAAATATTTCGGGATCCCGCCCATGGCTGCAATGTCGCTGAGATTGACCGCAAGGGCTTTCCTTCCCAGGCGAAAAGGGTCGGTCCAGGACCTCTCGAAGTGGATGCCCTCGATGAGGATATCGGTTGTGATGAGGAGAGATCTTTTACCCATCCCGATCACAGCCACATCGTCACCAATACCCCGAAGCACCTCAGGACGGGAGACCCTCATCCAGTTTCTGATTTTTGCAATGAGTCCAAATTCACCGATCTCCCGGAGGGTGTTCACTTTTGTTTTTCACTCCGAACTCCTGCACGGAACGGTTTGAACCCGTTCCGTACTTTTTTAGCCAGTGTAACCTTTAGTACTTCATCCATGTGTTTGACCGGGAGGAAATCCATCTTTTTGCGAATATAGGAGGGCAGTTCAACGAGGTCCTTCTTGTTTCGGTAAGGGATGACCATTTTTTTGATATGAGCCCGAAGGGCGGCCAGCGCCTTCTCCTTGAGACCTCCCACCGGAAGCACCCTCCCTCTCAGCGTAATTTCACCCGTCATGGCCACATCTTTTTTTACAGGGATTCCTGAGAGTGCGGAAATAAGGGAAACAGCCATCGTAATGCCAGCAGAGGGCCCATCCTTTGGAATGGCGCCTGA
Organism: Deltaproteobacteria bacterium; assembly: GCA_020059605.1. GTDB lineage: Bacteria > Desulfobacterota > BSN033 > BSN033 > UBA1163 > RBG-16-49-23. The sequence continues at coordinate 4,723 of JAGVBT010000061.1, read as the reverse complement.
CGGGACATGAACATGAACCTCTTTATCGTTGAGATCATTTACCCTGATCCGATAGGCTTTCCCTTTGGATCGCGCATAGGTAAAAGCGGCCTGCGCCGACTCCTTCATGACTTCCCCCAAATGGCCGGTGAGGATGAGGGAACCCTTTCCGGGAGTGGTGGAAGTTTCCACGTGGAGGACCTCGCCTCCGATTTCTGTCCAGGCCAGACCGGTCGCCACACCGATCTCATTATTCTCCTGTTCCTCATCGGGCAGGAATTGAGGGGGTCCCAAAAAATGATTGAGATTCCTCGAAGTGATCTTTGTCTTCTCCTTCTTTCCCTCCGCTACTTTTTTTGCTACTTTTCTACAGATCGAAGCCAGCTCCCTTTCAAGGTTCCGAAGGCCTGCTTCCTGGGTGTACTGGGAGATGATCTGGAGGATGGCCTGGTCGGAGATTTCCAACAATGCCGGTCCGATTCCGTTCTCTTCCATCTGCCGCGGGAGAAGAAATGTCCGGGCAATCTTCAATTTCTCCAAATCGGTATATCCGGGAATATCGATGATCTCCATCCGGTCTTTCAGGGCTGAAGGAATCGGATCGGTCACGTTTCCCGTAGTGATGAACATGACCTGCGAGAGGTCGCAAGGAAGATTGAGGTAGTGGTCGCTGAAGGCATTGTTCTGCTCGGGATCAAGAACCTCCAGGAGGGCAGAGGCAGGATCGCCCCGGAAGTCAATGCCGATTTTATCAACCTCGTCCATCATGAAAACAGGATTATTGCTTCCTACCTGCTTGAGCGACTGAATGATCCGGCCGGGCATGGCGCCTACATAGGTTCGGCGATGTCCCCTGATCTCAGCCTCGTCCCGTATCCCTCCGAGTGAGATTCTGACGAATTTTCTGCCCAGGGCCCTGGCAATCGATTTCCCCAGCGAGGTTTTCCCCACCCCGGGCGGCCCGATAAAACAGAGGATCGGTCCTTTGATCTTCTTCTTCAGCTTGTGGACACTCAGATATTCAAGGATTCGTTCCTTCACCTTCTGGAGATTGTAGTGGTCCTCATCGAGAACCTTCTTCGCCTTTTTGATATCGAGGTTATTGGGGGTCGATTTTGACCAGGGCATCTCGATCAACCAGTCGAGATAGGTTCGGACGATAGAGGCCTCGGCAGAATCAGGATGCATCTGCTCAAGCCGTCCCAACTCCTTGTGAGCCTCTTTTTCCACTTCCTCGGGCATCTTAGCCTTTTTTACCTTCTGCCGGAGATCTTTAAACTCCTTTGAGCGCTCATCGGTTTCACCCAGCTCGGACCGGATGGCTCTCATCTGTTCCCTCAGATAGTATTCTCTCTGTGTTTTGGTCATTTCCTCCCTGGCCTGGGATTGAATCTTCGCCTGCATGGTGAGGACCTGGACTTCTTTTCCGAGGAGGTCGCTGACCGATTTCAACCTCTCGATGGGATCAAAAATCTCCAGGATTTCCTGAGCTTTTTCGACGGGGAGTTCGAGATTGGAAGCGACCAGGTCGGCCAGCCTCCCCGGATCATCAACGCTTTCGAGAACGAACATGAGATCCGGAGAGATGAATTTACCATAGGAAGCAATCCTTTCAAGCTGCTCCCTGACGCTTCTCATCAGGGCCTCTATTTCAAGGGTGATTTCCGTGAGGAAGGGATCTTTGATGTTCTCGACTCTCGCAAGAAGGTAGGGCGTAACGTGAATCATCTCTTTGATGCTGGCCTTGGAGAGTCCCTGGATGAGGATCTTGATCTTTCCATCGGGCAGTTTGAGCATCTTCATCACGAGCGCAACGGTTCCCACCCGGTAGAGATCTTTGATGGCAGGCTCCTCTTCGGTATGGGTCTTCTGAGAAACGAGGAAGATGAGCCGGTCCTTGGCCAGGGCCTCCTCGAGGGATTTGATCGATTTTTCCCGGCTGACGAAGAGTGGAAGAATCATGTAAGGGAAAACGACGATGTCCCTTACGGGAAGGAGAGGAAGTTTCTCCGGATGTGATAAAAAATCTCTTTCACGTTCTCTTTTCATATCGATTTAAGATGGTTTCAATGATGTTTGAACTGGATGACCCATCGATCAAGGGAAGGATCACGACTTCTCCACCCGATCCCTCGACTACCTCCCTGCCCACCGTGGTTTCCTTTGACCAGTCGCCGCCCTTGACCAGGACACCGGGCTGAATAGTAGTGATCAGTTCGAGAGGAGTGGATTCATCGAACAGGATGACATAATCCACACACCCGAGGCCTGAGAGAATCTCGGCCCTTTCCTCTTCAGGGAGGATCGGCCGCCGGGGTCCCTTGATTGCCCGGACCGATTGATCGCTGTTGATCCCCACCACCAGGACGTCTCCGAGCATCCTGGCTTTTTCAAGATAGCGGATATGGCCCACATGCAGAAGGTCGAAACAGCCATTGGTAAAGACAACCCGCTTTCCCTTTGCCTTGAGGTCTTGGACAATTTTACGGAGGATATCTCTTTCCTTGATCTTTTCCTTCACCATCCCTCCTATTCAAAACCTACCAGATTTAATCAGGGTAGTCAACACCCATCCCAAAACAATCCGAAAATATTCTTGACTTTTCCCTAATATTTCGGTAATTTCCTATCAAAACAGAGGCCATGCATTATCATCCTTCAACCCTTTAACCATAGACAGGGTGGGTATATGGTCTGAAGAAAATTGAACCCCCATTTCTAATCAGAAATGGGTTTTTTGTCTCCTTTATTAACTGCTCCCACCGCCCTGTACGCCTGCCTGCCCCGCCCTCGGTCGGGACCGGGGCCGGCAGACAGGGCTGAAGCCAAAATGCCCCCAAGGGCACTTCGCTTACCCGCCAGCCGTTAGGCGTAATAGTCCAGTTGAGAAAAGGAGTATGAATGGCAAAACATTTTCTTATACCGTATGTACCACTGAAGGGGCATAAGGATCCTGATTTTAGAGAATTGTCTTATGGAGATTCGGAATGGAGAGGTCAAGCATTAAAAGAGAATGTGTCGGAAGGGAGTTACTTATTCTTTCATACACGAATTGGTTCGAATAAGTATATAACTTGTTACATCGTCGTGGAGCGCATATTAAACGGTGAAGAGGCTCAGGCAGACCCATCAATTAGGTGTGATGGACAATTTGATGATTGGCTATTTGTTGGTTATAAAGAAAAATCAAAACGATTGAGGAAGCCAATACCCTTTAATAGACAATTAGCTGACAAATTGTCGCTGGGCATTAGTTTTGAAACATATGAGAAAGGGCTAAAGTCAGAACTTTCGGTCATTGGTTCTGCAACAAGGTCTCATAGACAGCTAACAGATCAAGATGTCTCAATCTTATTAAATGAGATAAACAACTATGAAGACAATGCAAAGATTGAAAATCCGCCGGAGGTTCAATACCACATTTATTTTTATGACGAATCGGAAGAAATAATTCCTATGGATGAAGTTCATAAGATCAAAGAATCAGAAATAGAAAAACTACTTAGAAAAAATGCGTCCGTTATAGAAACCGGTGCCAAGCTAATCGATTATCAAAAAGTACTGCCTGATGGCGATCGCTTGGATTTATTACTGGAAGCGTCAGATGGATCTATTGTTGTCGCAGAACTAAAAGGACCAGACAAATTATCAGATGAAATACCAACACAGCTTGCAAGTTATGTAAGGGATATCAAGAAGGAATATCCGGACAGAAAAATACGGAAAATGATAATCTGTGATGGGAAAATCTCTCCCAAACTACAGAAAGCATGCCAAGCCCTTGACATAGAGATAGTAGTTTATGGTTTTAAAATTGATTGTTTTAAATTGCAATGAATGGAAACTGAACTACTACGCCTAACAAGCGCACAGGCGCTATGGAACATTTGCAACCTGTCATGGATTCTGTTCATAAGCAAACTCCACGCCAGTCAGCAAACATCGCCCGTGCGCCAACCGTTATGTGATAATGGGATGCGTGAGGACATAAAAACAATGAGAGGATATAGATGTTTGACCGCATTTTGAAAGAGATGCAAGATAAAATACGCAGGCGGGAATACATAATGTCAATCCACGCTGAAGAGGAGATGAACGATGATGATCTGTCCATCTTTGATGTCGAAGGTTGTATTCTTACCGGAAAGATTTTAGAAAGACAGAAGGACAAAGTCACTGCCGAGTGGAAATATCGAATAAATGGACAATCTCTTTCCGGCGGTGAAGTTGAAGTTGTAGCCAAATTGAGTCCAACAGGCAAGCTGGTTATTATTACAGTATATGCACCATAATATTTCTATCGCAAGAGGGAGAGAAATGATTTGTGATAATTGTGGAAAACAGGGTGTGCGTATCCGCAGAGTTGCAAGGACATACGGCAGGGGTAAAAACATTTTTGTAATAGAAAATGTTCCTATTGTAACTTGCCCGCACTGCGGAGAAAGTTATCTTGAGGCTGAAACACTGCATGAAATTGAACGTATTAAGTTGCACAAAAAGAGTTTTGCGGTTAAGCGTTCAGTTTCTGTTGTCAATTTTTCTTAAAGAAAATAATTACGCACCCCACTCCACATAACGCCAGGCTTTGCGACGCTCCAATTATTTGGATTAAGAATTGAGGTTGCTCCATGCCGTCAGCTTTTTATATTACCTGAATTTTGCATCAGTTGATTAGAATTGGTGAAAAATAGTGGACTAACCATCTGAGAGCCTCTATATTCTTGGGTTAGGGAAAGTAACAAAG
>JAGVBT010000167.1 GCA_020059605.1 Deltaproteobacteria bacterium | reverse complement strand
GGGTGTGTCCTCCTTTCCATTGGGATTTGATTTTGTCCAAAATCTTCCCAAGAGGATAACACCCCTCTCTCTTTTTACACAAAAGATTTTACATTACCAGTGGTATCTCTGAGACACTGCTGACGACTTGCGCTCTCCTAAAATAAAGAAGTCTGATGTCTAACGTCTGAAGTCCAGTGTCTGAATTGCTGGAAACTCCCGGCTAACGCTTGCAAAAAAAAGTTCGGTGTGATATCTGTTCGTATCAAAACACAACGTGTCGATGGAACGGGTTCCAGCCATTTCAGGCCCGTGGCCAACACTTGGTTGGTTTGTAAAATATTTCTTCGGAGTCTGTTTGGTTGAGGAATAAAATGGATTTTTACCCGCGGGCGAAAGCGATATTCTATCGAAAAATGTACAACAACTGCCCTTTCTCTTTTGGCAAACGCTTCACAGAAAACTTAATTCGTTTAACCCATCTGGCAGAGAAAATTCCTCAAAAAGAGTCCTACATAGGTGTTCATTTAAGAATTATTGAAAAGTTTTTTCTATGACAATTCTCCTGATCAATCCTGCTCCAACAGGGACTCTTAAAGCAACAGGAGTTCTCTTTCCACCCCTGGGTCTTCTCTACATCGCCGCTTATGTGGAGAAGGAAGGTCACCAGGTCGTGGTCAGCGACTTATCTGTCCGAAAGAAGAAGGAGGATATTGATTTTAAAAAATATGACATTGTCGGTATCTCCACAGATACCACCCGTCATCGTCAGGCCCTTCAATTAGCCAAGAGAGCCAAGGCGAGTGGTTGCACGGTGGTCATGGGAGGTCCTCATCCTGGTTATGTGGATCAAGAAATCCTTTCGACCAGAAGAGTCGATTTCATCGTCCATGGAGAAGGGGAGATAACCTTCTCAGAATTAGTGGCTGCCTTACAGAAGAACGATGGGAAATTCCATTCCATCCAGGGAATCAGTTTTTTTTCAAATGGCCAACTTGTTCGAACCCCTCCCAGACCCTTCATGGAGAACCTTGACAGCCTCCCCCTTCCTGCCAGACATCTTATTCATATGGACGATTATCGAAGGACCAAATTTGGAGGTCGAGACATCACCCCTTTGATGACCAGCCGTGGATGTCCGTATCAATGTGCCTTCTGTGCTTCCTCCCATTTTTGGGGAACGAAACTAAGGATGAGAAGTGTGGAGGCCATTTTAAAAGAACTCGAAGAGATTTATGACCGATATCATTTTAATGCGGTGGCCTTTGTGGATGATACCTTTAACCTCCTTCCAAAGAGGGTGATTGAAATTTGCCATGGGATCATTGAAAAGAGACTCGATCTCTGGTGGTGGTGCTTATCCAGGGTGGACCTCCTGCTTCGAAATGAAGAAATGGTAAAAGAGATGGTCAGAGCAGGGGCGAAATCGGTCTTCATCGGTGTGGAATCCTTTAATTCGAAGACTCTTGAAGAATTGAAGAAGGGGATCGATGTGGAAAGCACGGTTCAGGCCGTGGAGATGCTCAAAAAGAATGGTCTTGAGATCCATGCCTCCTATATCTTGGGAGGACTCCATGAAACGGCTAAGACGATTCACGAAACCATCGGTTTTGCTAAAAGGCTCAATACCAATGTCGCTCAGTTTTCCATTCTCACCCCTTATCCAGGCACGGCCATCTATGAGCAGGTGAAGGACCGAATCTTTAAATGGAGAGCACCCTGGCCCTTCTTCGATATGCAGCACTTAGTCTTTAAACACGACCATCTCTCATTCATCCGAATGGAGTGGCTTCTGCTCAAGGCGCACCTCCTTTACTATACCCGATCGAAAAAGGCGATCCTGGATATCTGGCATCACATCAAAAAACATCGTTTGGGGATCCGGACGATTCTTCTTTTTATAAGAGATCAGTTTGGGGGCTAATAGGAAGGAACCTCACCTCCGATCTTTTAATCGATTTATTTACCTCTTTCTCCCCCAGATCTGCCCGACGCTCATTCACCCCTTTCTAATGAGGGCAAAATTGACTCAGTTTCTATGATTTTGTGGAGGTTCCTTATTCTTGTTCTCCTTAATGCCCCCTCGTGCACGTTCAGGTGGGTGAAATCGGAATTACCCTCCTTTTCCTAACACCATCGCCTCTATTTGATCCACCAGTTCAAAATGTTTATCCCTTGTCAGAAGAGTCCCTCCGATTTCCATACAACATGCGGCAATCCAGACATCATTGATGGGTATCTTCATTCCTTTCTTCTGCAGAGACAAATAGATCATGCCATACTTTCTTGCAACATCGGCATTCACATCAATGATCTCAATTTTTAAACGACTCACAACCTGACGCAGCTTCTTTTCATTGAACCGCTGCCGACTCCCCTTCATGAATCCAAAAAAAAGTTCCCCCAGGACAACAGAAGGAATAAAAATGGATTGTCCGTGGGTCGCTATAGCATCAACGGCATCGGCCAGCCCCTCTGCAAAATCACAATAGATGTTTGTATCCAGAACAAGCTTCAATCCCAATCCTTCTCTTCCACCTTATCAAAAATTTCAACCGCCTTCCTCAGTTCCTCGGCCTCTTTATGGGAAAGCCAGCCCGAAAGCTCCCTGACGATTTGTTCGCGGTCCTTAACGAGACCCATTTTTTCATCCACCGCTTCAAGGATAAAGGTTGTCTTCGTTTTTTTGCTTTTTGCAGCCGCCTTTTTAATCATTTCATCTTTTTCAAAAGGAATTCTTAAACTTAAAGGCATCGTCCCCCTCCCTGTATCTCATTTATTATCATTGTATCTCATAAAAGGAATCCGGTCAATAGTTTTGTTAAGGTCTACTTTTCGTCCTTTTTTGACTGGTCCCAACGACGAAGGCATCATTTCATAAAGTGATGATTTTCATCAATATCCCGCCCACGCCTGCTCAAACCTTTAGCATTATACCTCTTGACAATAGTAAACAAAATGTTTACTATTGTTCCATGATCAAGTCGTTTCGTTGCCGCGAAACCCAAAAAATATTTAACCGGCAATTTTCCCGAAAGTTTCCACATGACATTCAGCAGCGTGCCTTTATGAAACTTAATGCAATTGATGCGGTAACTCAGGTTGAAGATTTGGGTTTGCCGCCATCAAACCGACTTGAGGCTTTGAAGGGAGAGCGTAAAGGGCAATGGAGCATTCGCATTAACGATCAGTGGCGTATTTGTTTCGAATGGCGCAGTGGCAATGCAGAACAGGTCGAAATTGTTGATTATCACTGAGGAGGTCGGCATGAACAAAAAGCGTATTTCTCCAGTACATCCCGGGGTATATTTAAAAGAGCTGCTTGACGAGTTAAAATTAACACAATACCGACTCGCCCGGGAGTTAGGCGTGCCCGCGATGCGTATCAATCACGTTGTAAAAGGTAAACGTCCGGTAACAGCGGAGCTTGCCTTGCGTCTGGGGCGTTTTTTTGGGCAAAACCCGCGCTATTGGATAAACCTACAAAGTCGGTATGATATGGATATTGCCGAAGATGCGTTGTCTGAACATGTGGCACGTGAAGTGCGTCCCTTGATGGCATCCGTTTGATCCAATTTGGTTATAACGGACTACTTACCGATGGCTGGATCGATCCCTGGTTCATACATCCTGTTCCTGACCATCTGGGATTTGATTCAAGAAGAGATAGATTGATCAATGGGATGGCGGTTCAAATCCGTCCGTGGACGCAAGAAAAACTAAAGGGATGGATTAAATTTATTCGCCCCTTCTATAATTTTGTGGAAACTCCTTGATACGGTTATCCTTTTAAGATAGCCCCCAACGACAAAGATACCCTTTCATAAAGTGAACATTTTCAACAACGTCCCGCCCATCTAAGATCAGTAAGATATGGAATTTGGAGGTAATGGGGGCCCACCTGTTGGAAGCGAGATACATTTTCTTCATGTCACTTTTTCATTGGAATGATTATATTTATAGAAGATAGTTGATATGGAGGTGGTGAGTTTGATGAAGAATCTAATCATCGTGGCTCTGATGCTCATCTTGGCGATGAGTGGATGCCAAAGGGTTGATTCAGGCCAGACGGAGGTGAGAGATATGCCCAAAGGGGATAACGGATTACGCGTGGCTACATTTGCCGGAGGCTGTTTCTGGTGCACAGAAGCAGACCTCGAAAAATTGGACGGTGTTGTGAAAGTCATCTCAGGCTACACCGGTGGAAACCAAGAGAATCCTTCCTATGAACAGGTATCCTCCGGCAGAACAGGTCATGTGGAAGCGGTTCAAGTCTATTACGATCCAACAAGGGTAACGTATGAAGAGTTGCTTGGTTACATCTGGAAGATCATCGATCCAACGGATTCCGGAGGACAGTTTGTTGACCGGGGTTCACAGTATCGGAGCGCTATCTTCTATCATGATGAAGAGCAAAAGAGATTGGCAGAGAAATCGAAAGAGGATCTCAGCCGATCCGGAAAGTTCAACAAGCCGATTGTTACGGAGATCGTTAAATTCACAAAATTTTATGAAGCCGAGGATTATCATCAGGATTACCACAAAAAGGATCCCCTCAAATACCAATTCTACAGATTCAACTCGGGCCGGGACCAATTTTTAACCGGGGTATGGGGAAAAGACCCGGAAACGGGCAAGGGTAAGGGCAAAAAGGTTTACAAGAAACCTGACGACGCCACCTTGAAAAAAAGACTGACTCCTTTGCAGTACGAGGTGACTCAGAAGGATGGCACGGAACAGCCCTTTCAAAATGAATATTGGGACAATAAGAGAGAGGGAATCTATGTGGACATTGTTTCCGGAGAACCTCTCTTCAGCTCCCTTGAAAAATATGATTCCGGAACAGGATGGCCCAGCTTCACCAGGCCTCTTGAGCCAGGGAATATTGTCGAAAAAGAGGACCGGAGTTTTTTCACGAAGCGCACCGAGGTAAAGAGCAAGCACGGCAACTCTCACCTTGGGCATGTGTTTAATGACGGACCGCCACCTACAGGGCTCCGGTATTGTATGAACTCCGCCTCATTGAGATTCATTCCCAAAGAGGATATGGAAAAAGAGGGCTACGGAGAGTATTTGAAACTTTTCGTGAAAAAGTGAGTCCTTCTCAGGTTGCGTGTGCCATGGCGGAAAATCCCTCTTCGAGATCGGCGATCAAATCGACGGGATCTTCCAATCCGATGTGGAGACGAATCAATGGACCCCCCTGCCAGGGCGCAACACTGCGCAGCGAACCGATCCGGGCCGGGAAGATCAGGCTTTCATAACCCCCCCAGGAATAACCGATGCCAAAATAGCGGCGTCCCTCGCAAAGGGCAGCGATCTGTGTGGATGTGGGATTCCGTCCTTCGGAGTGAGTTCTAAGTTCAAACGAAAAGAGACCGCTTGAACCCTTGAAATCTCGCTTCCAGAGCGCATGCTGCGGATGGCCGGGCAAGGCGGGATGGAGCACTACGCCCACCTCCGGCCGGCGCTCAAGCCAGTGAGCGACCTCCAGTGCATTATGCTGGTGCCTTTGCATGCGCACATCGATCGTGCGCATGCCCCGCAGGATCAATGCCGCGTCATCGCCGCCGACACAAATCCCCATTTCACGCACGGTCCTCCAGAGGGGCAGCCAATGCTCCTCGCGCACGACGGCAGCTCCCATGAGGACGTCCGCGTGCCCGCTCCAGTATTTCGTGAGCGGAAGGACCGAGGCGTCCACACCCCAGCCGAAGGGCCTGGCAAAAACGGGCGATCCCCAGGCGTTGTCGATCGCCGTCATGATTCCATGGCGCCGTGCCATAGCGCAGATGCCCGGGACGTCTTGAATCTCAAAAGTATAGCTTCCCGGGCTTTCGAGAAAGATCATCCGCGTGTTAGGTGTCATCAGGGCTTCAAGCTTCTCAGGTGTAATCGTCGGATCATACCAGGTGGTGTGCACCCCCAATTTTGAGAGAGTTCCCTTGCAAAAGACACGGGTCGGCCCATACGCCGAGTCTGTCATAAGAAGATGGTCGCCCGGTTTCAAATAGGCCAGCAGCAATGTCGTAATCGCCATGAGACCCGACGGCATGATGGCAGCGCAGCAGGAATGGCCTGCGCCTTCGATCCGGGCGAGCGCATCCCTGAGCGCAAAGGTCGTGGGTGTCCCGATGGTGCCATAATGGGAGACTCCAAGCTCGCCGCGCTCCGACGCTTCAACCCTGGCCTTAGCCTCCTCGAGCGTATCAAACAGGACGGTGGAGGCACGGTAAACCGGCAGATTGGGTGTGCGGATGTCCGCATCAAATTCTCGCCCCATTTCGACAAACGACGTTGCATTTGTGGTTTGTCTCTGACCGGAAGTTCGTTTTTGTTTTTTCAACGGATTCTCGCCATCATCCAATGATCTCATATCATCAGCCAGTTTTTTGGCTTCCTGTCCTATTGGTCTGGATTATAATGCAGTGGGAAAAGAGGGTCAAGGCAGGGAGATCAAAACACCCAAACTGAGAAGGTATAAAAAAATTGGCGCACCGTGGCTCGGCCCACAGGGTTAGGGGTCTTGTACAAGCTTTAGAATGCGGGTCATTAGATGTTATGAGTAACCTTCGTTTTCAGTAAGATATCGGTATGACCCGGGTTTAGGCAACGTAGTTTAATATTAGAGGTTCCGCCCTAAAGCTTCTCCAATCCCCCCAACCCTGTGGGCCGGAACGAAGCCGATTCTAAAAAAACAATTTTTTCACACCTTTTGAGGCATTACCCAAGTTGATAGAAATCGATTGAAAAAAAGGAGAATTCTTGTTACTCTGGGGTCAAAAGAAGGGGGTGAAAAAAGAAATGATCCGATTCCTGTTGGGAGTGGTTGCCGGGATACTGCTCTTATTACTCTTCATCTACTTCGGGGGCGGCAAGACCGTGACAAAGGTTGGCGAAGGTTTGACCGAGACGGGGAAGAGGATGGAGCAGCTCGAGGAAGTGATCAAGAAGGAGAGGGATGAGGTCGGAAAGGACATTAAGAAGAGGATCCTCAAAGATTCGAAAGAGGCGCCAAAGAAGGATCAGTAAGTAATCGAAAAATCATCAAACTCTCCCTCGTAATCCTCCCAGACGACACAGACATCGGTGATTCTCGCCTCAGAGGGTCCTCGATGGCACCATTGAATCATTTCCTCCACCTTTGCCCTGTCTCCTTCGAAGAGGGCTTCCACCCGGCCATCCCTTCTATTCTTCACCCAACCTTTCAAACCTAAAAAGGAGGCCGTCTCCTGAGTGTGGTGACGAAAGAAAACTCCCTGGACCCTTCCTTCTACGATAACCCGCGCCCTAACTTTTTCCATTTGGATTCATTCATACCACAGGATCCGCCTCAAATCAACGAAAAATGGGGACGTTGGTTCTAAAACAACTTATGTCCATGCTCACCGGTTCCGACATTCTCTATGTCAATTTTTCCAGATGCGGCAGATAAGGCAGCGTGTTTGGATGAAGATTGTACTCTTTCATCCGAGGTGGAAACCCGTCCTCATGAGGAAAGCTTCTCTTCCATCTGCATCTTCGGCCAGGTCACAAAGACAGGGTCCAGTTCCTCCATCTCCAATCGAAATTAAACTTGAAAAGGAGAAATTGAATCAATTAGAATTGATACATTTCTCCTTCCAGGGGTGAATGGTTAAAGGAGTGGAAAAAATCTATTTAGGCATCGATGTCGGCTCCGTCAGCGCCAATACGGTCATCCTGAATGACCGGGAAGAGGTGTTGGAGGAACATTATACCCGAATCAAGGGACAGCCTCTCAAAGCGGTTCAGAGCGTTTTAGAAGAGATCCTCAGCCGCATTCCACCCGAGCAATTTCACAGCCTTTCGTTTACCGGCACCGGAGGAAAACTTCTCTCCGAACTCCTCGACGGTCATTTCGTCAACGAGATCATCGCGCAGGCCAAGGCGATTCAACATTTTTATCCTGAGATCAGGACGATCATTGATATCGGCGGAGAAGACTCAAAACTGATCTTTATCGAAGAAGAGAACGGCCGGTTCAAGATCGGCGATTTCTCGATGAACACGCTCTGCGCGGCGGGCACCGGTTCTTTTCTAGATCAACAGGCAAGTCGGCTGGGCTTCACCATCGAAGAGTTCGGCAAGCTCGCCCTCAAATCGAAGAATCCCCCCCGCATTGCAGGACGATGCAGTGTCTTTGCCAAGTCGGATATGATTCATCTCCAGCAGATTGCCACGCCCGACTACGATATCGTGGCGGGCCTCTGTTATGCCCTGGCAAGAAATTTCAAAAGCAACATCGGCAAGGGAAAGAACTTTGTCAAACCGGTCTCCTTTCAGGGAGGGGTGGCGGCCAATGTCGGTATGCGACAGGCATTCCGCGATGTTCTGGAACTTTCAGACGGAGAACTGGTCATTCCAAAACATTTTGCCTCCATGGGAGCCATCGGTGCGGTCCTGGTGACCCTGGAAAGCGAACAATCTAAAAGGGCAGGGACATTAAATTTGACGCCCCTGCGGGATTATCTCCAGCATCATCAGGAGAAGGAGGTGCCGTTAGAGCCTCTCTGTCTTTCTTCGAATCATGTTTCACCCCCAACACGACCAGAGAGATTATGTCCACAGTCCGTTCATGGTTCGACAGGCTCACCACGAACGGACCACGAAACATTAGAAATTAATTGCGTAGCCGTTCGTCCTGAGCGTGTCGAAGGGCGAATGGCTACGAGCGACACCGTTTCCGAAAGAGAGGGGAATAAGATCGAAGCCTACTTAGGTCTGGATGTGGGTTCGATCAGCACCAATCTTGTATTGATTGATAGCAACAAGAAGGTTCTTTCAAAGCGATATCTGATGACCGCAGGCCGGCCCATCGAAGCCGTACGCATCGGCCTACAAGAAATTGGTGAGGAGATTGGAGACCGGGTTGAGATCAAAGGCGTGGGAACGACCGGTTCCGGCCGTTATCTGACCGCAGATTTTGTCGGCGCGGACCTGGTCCGAAACGAGATTACGGCCCAGGCGACCGCCGCAGTTCAAATCGATCCAGGCGTCGATACCATCTTTGAGATCGGCGGACAGGACTCCAAGTATATCAGCATCGATAAGGGCGTGGTCGTCGATTTCGAAATGAACAAGGTCTGCGCCGCAGGGACGGGCTCTTTTTTAGAGGAGCAGGCGGAAAAACTGGACATCTCCATTAAAAAGGAGTTTGGAAGTCTTGCCCTTTCCGCCCCCGAGCCTGTAAGGATGGGAGAACGGTGTACCGTCTTTATCGAATCGGATCTCGTCCATCACCAGCAGAGGGGCGCTCCCAAGGATAACCTTGTTGCGGGGTTGAGTTACTCCATTGTCCAGAACTATTTGAACCGTGTTGTTGGTGATCGCCGCATCGGGGAGCGGATCTTCTTCCAGGGTGGGACAGCTTTCAATCAAGGAGTAGTTGCGGCCTTTGAACGTGTTCTCGGGAAAGAGATCATCGTCCCTGAAAATCACGATGTGACCGGAGCCATTGGCGTCGCCATCCTGGCGATGGAGGAGCGGACCTGGGAGGGTTCGGGTTTTAAAGGGTTCGATCTCAGCAAGCGCCGCTACGAACAGTCTTCTTTCGAATGTAAAAGTTGCCCCAATCTCTGCCTCATCCGGAAGGTGAGCGTGGAGGGGGAGAAGCCCCTTTTTTATGGAAGCCGTTGCGAGAAATACGATGTGATCAAGAGGGCCAGGGGATTGGATCTCCCCGATCTCTTCGAGGAGAGGGAGAGGATGCTCTTCGCCAATTATAAGGGCGAGACAGATCTTCCGGCTGATTCACCCGAGATCGGAATCCCAAGAATTCTCTACCTCCATGAGATGATGCCATTCTGGAGGGCCTTCTTTACTGAACTGGGTTACAGGGTCGTCCTCTCCGATCCAACCCATAAAGAATTGATCCGGAAAGGGGTGGAGAATGTCGTTGCGGAAACCTGCTTTCCCATCAAGGTGAGCCATGGCCATGTCCTTAACCTTCTCGAAAAAGGAGTGAGGAGAATCTTTTTGCCGAGCATTGTCAACCTCAAGTCGCCCCATCCTGAAATTCCGATCAGTGCGGCTTGTCCCTATGCCCAGGCTTTTCCCTATGTGGTCCATTCCTCCATCGATTTTAAAAAAGATCACGTGGAAGTCCTTCAACCCATCTTCCATTTCCGGTTCGGAAGGGATCATCTTGAAAAGGAACTGATCGACTTCGGGAAGTCGCTCCAGCGGGGGCGGAAAATGGTGAAGAAGGCCCTTGAGAATGCCGAGAGGTTTCAAGCCTTCTTCTACCAATCGCTCCTCAACCGGGGAAAAGAGATCCTGAATCAGATCGGGCCCGATGAAAAAGCGATGATCATTATGGGAAGACCTTATAACTCCTGCGATTCCGGAGTCAACCTTGAGATCCCAAAGAAACTACGGGACCTAGGAGTCCTCGCCATCCCCATGGACTTTCTTCCATTGGATTCGGTCAAACCCACCGAAGAGATCCGCGAGATGTACTGGCGATATGGGCAGAAGATCCTCTGTGCGGGGAAGATCATCCAGGAAGATCCGAGGCTGCATGCGGTCTATATCACCAATTTCGGGTGCGGTCCAGACTCCTTCATTGGCCATTTCTATAGGGATCTCTCCAAAGGGAAGCCCCACCTTCAATTGGAGATCGATGAACATAGCGCGGATGCAGGGGCCGTCACACGCTGTGAGGCCTTTTTAGACAGCCTGAAGAATGTAAAGGAGACGAAAGCCCTCTCTCCGAAGAAAGAGAGGCCGAAGACCAACCGGTCAAAAAAGATCTACATTCCTTATATGTATGACGGCGCCTTTGCGGTGAAGGCCGCCTTTGAAGCCTGCGGCGTGGAGGCCGAGGTTTTTTCCGAGTCGGATGAGGAGACTCTCTACTGGGGGAGGAAGCTCACTTCCGGCAAGGAGTGTTATCCTTGTATTCTTACTACCGGCGATATGGTGAAGCTGGTCAAAGACCCGAAATTCGATCATGAGAATGCGGCCTTCTTCATGCCATCCGGAAATGGGCCATGCCGATTCGGACAGTACCATCGATTCCATCGCCTCGTCCTCGACGACCTGGGGTTTCAGCACGTTCCCATCTATGCCCCCAATCAGGATGAAACGCTTTACACCGACCTGGGCATCATGGGTTCCCAGTTCTCCCGTCTGGCATGGCAGGGAATCGTTGCGGTGGACCTTCTGATGAAAAAGCTCCTGGAGACCCGCCCCTACGAGAAGGAGAAGGGAAAGACCGGGCGGATTTATGAGGAATCCTTGAACAGGATTTGTGAGGCGATCCGGCAGGGAGGCGACCTGAAGAAATCGCTCCAAAAAAGTCTGGAGGCCTTCGGACGGATTGAAGTGGATGGGTCCGGGACGAAACCCCTGATCGGAATCGTGGGAGAGATCTTTGTCCGCCTCAATCGGTTCAGCAATGAGGATGTGGTCCGGAAGATCGAACAGTTCGGTGGCGAGGCCTGGATGGCGCCCATGACCGAGTGGATCCTCTATGTCAACACCATCTCCAAGAGGAGAAGTCTCAGGAAGAAGTCGTTTTCGAATCTCTTAAAGGTTTATCTGACGGACTATTATCAGAAGAAGGACGAGCACCATCTGGAAAAGGCATTTAAGGGTCATCTCAGAAATTTTGGGGAACCCAAGACCCGATCGATCTTTAAGAAGGCCAAGCCCTATATCGACTCATCGTTTGAAGGGGAAGCCATCCTCTCCATCGGGAAATCGATCGATTTTGCAAAGAGAGGCGCAAGCGGCATCATCAATATCATGCCCTTCACCTGTATGCCGGGGACGATCGTGAGCGCCCTCCTCAAGAGATACAGGGAGGAGAACAATAACATCCCCATCCTCAATATGGCCTACGACGGCCAGGAGCAGACCAATACCTTAACCCGTCTCGAAGCCTTCATGCACCAGGCAAAAGGGTTCCAGAGCAAAAAGCATAAAAAGATTTAACCTGTTGAAATTAAAAGGAAATGATTTTTTCTCGCAAGCTTGTTAAAAAAATCACTTTTTTATTGATTATTTTTAATGAAGATGCTATAGAAAAATCAAATCTTATCGCTACGTTTTCGTAGCAGAGTTGAAGATCGCCAAAAGATGGAACAATGGGTATACGCACTTAAGGTGGCTTTTTTAGGTTTATCCGGGGTGTTTGCCGGGTTGATGCTGCTGATGTGGGCTGTCAAGTTAACGTCCTTCGTCTTAAAAACTTTTACTAAAAAAAGCTGAAGGTAAGATTAGGAAATGACTGAATTTCAAATCAGTACGGTCTTGTTGAAGACAGGGTTTCTTCATCTCACCCTCGGCCATGTCATCATGTGGTTGATCGCGGCCGCCTTTATCTATCTCGCCATTAAGAAGGATTTTGAACCCTTGCTGTTGATCCCGATCGGGTTTAGCATCTTTGTTGTGAATTTCCCTTTAGTCCCTCTCATAGGAGAGGGCCAGCTGTTTTATCTTTTTTATCATTACGGCCTTGAGTGGGAGATCATCCCGTGCCTCATCTTTCTCGGAATCGGCGCCCTGACCGATTTTGGTCCGATGATTGCCAATCCTAAAACACTGCTTTTAGGCGCTTCGGCGCAACTGGGCGTCTACGTGGCTTTTTTCGGAGCGATCCTTTTCGGGTTTAACATCCGTGAAGCTGCATCGATCGGGATCATCGGGGGCGCCGATGGTCCAACCTGTATCTACCTGACTACAAAGCTGGCGCCCCATCTTTTGGGAGCCAATGCCATCGCCGCCTATTCCTACATGGCGATGGTGCCTTTGATTCAACCCCCCATCATGAGATTATTGACCACCGCCAAAGAGAGAAAGATCAGGATGAAACAGTTGAGGCCCGTCTCAAAGGCGGAAAGAATTTTTTTCCCCTTCATCGGAACCATCGTCACCGTGTTGATCGTTCCGGATGCCGCTCCCCTTTTGGCCATGTTCTTCGTCGGGAACCTCTTCCGGGAGTCGAGGGTCGTGGAGAGATTGTTGAAAACTTCCCAGAATGAGTTACTCAATATCGTCACCATCTTTTTAGGCCTGGCGGTCGGTTCGACCATGATCGCCGATCAATTTTTAAAGCCCGCACCTATCTTCATCTTCATCTTAGGACTGTTTGCCTTTGCTTTCAGTACGG
>JAGVBT010000100.1 GCA_020059605.1 Deltaproteobacteria bacterium | reverse complement strand
ATTGCTTCCTACAGAATGGAGAGTTCAAGAGGAACAACATAATAGGAGAACGATCGCGATCAGCGGGGCGTGTAAGGTATCCGCTGAATCGCGTTGTTACCCCTTCTTTATGCCGCTTTTTTTAGAGTCACATGCATCCCGGCCCTCGTGGCAAGAGTAATTAGCATTTCGAGGCTAAATTTTTCCCATTTGCCTCTGATCAAGTCTGAAACCCTGGTTTGACTAACGCCAAAGAGTTCCGCAGCCTTAGCTTGAGTTAGCCTCTTGGCTTTGATGAGCTTCCGGAGATCCGCCATAAGATCAGCCCGCATCTGAAGAATTGCAGCTTCATCCGGAGAATACCCGAGATCAACAAATACGTTTCCAGAGGACTTACCAACGGTTTCAGTCATAAGTTACCTCCAATCTGCCTATAGCGGCGGCGAGCCAATTCAATATCATGTGGGCTCGTTCTTCGAGTTCTCTTTTGAAATGAATGAAGCACATAAACCGCATCGCGAAACTTAGCGACATAGATCACTCGCCACTCGCCTAAAACGTGGATACGGATTTCCTTCACGCCTGGGCCAATTGCCGGCATTGGTTTCCAATCGCTCGGTTCGAGTCCGTCCTGAACCGCGCGAAGCTCGAACCCTGCAGCACGGCGAGCTTCGTCGGGGAAGTTCCGGAGAGCATCAAGGCTCGATCCCACGAAATTCAGCGGCTTCATAATCCCCATTATATTATATAAGTTTTTATATATTTTTCAAGTTCAGGGTTTTTATCGTGTGGGGTAACGCCTGAGCTAAGCGGCGTGGCGGCAGTTTCGCCACGTCCGTCTTGAGCGATTTGTTGGGCAGTTACTTATTTCTTCAGTCGTTCTATTTCCTGTCGAATCTGTTCAATTACTTCCTTATTCCCGATTTCTCCATCCAAGCTGAAGACTATAAATACTTTTCCGCCGTATTGCTCTTCAAATTCTGCGAAACTGTTTTTCATTCTTTCGGTTGGAGAATAATTGCCGAAGTTTGCTTTCGCCGTCACTGGTTTGATTTGAATGCCAAATGCTCTATTATCAACTTTTGCCACATAGTCGATGTCTCCCGCGTGGTCAAGTTCAGAATCGGATTCCTCAAATATTATATCCGGGAAAATCTTTGCTAATCCGTCATTAACAACAGACTTCTCTCGAAGAAAACCGTCAAATGTCCTATTGACGGTAAGATTGTAAATATAATCAATGCAATCCTGAAGCGTAAGTTGACTAAAAGCCGCTTGCCATTCAGGAATAACTACTTCTGTTATTTTCTCGTAAAGACGTTCGCCAAGTTCTCGCAAAGACTCAGGAGTAATTTTAGTCGGCGTCTTTGAGACTGTATATGCGTTCTCAAAATACCATCGTTCCCATTCCTGAATTGTTTTTGGCTGGCATTCCCTAATAAGGGCCATCACCGCTCCTACCTTATTGGGCCTTGATAACTGATAAGTCTGGTTGGCATAGTTCAGGACTTTTTCTTTTTTGCCGAATTCCATGGAATATCTTCGTATTTTTGCCATTCACTACCTCTGCAGGGTTAGAAATTTGTTTTTATATTTAAAGTCAGTTACCATATCGACATCAGCCAAACCTTCCTTGATTATATGGGCGTTGATGAAAGTCTTGTTCTTTAGGTATACATAACAGAGAAGGTTGTTCCCTTCATCATATTTCTGATTGTCGAATTTTATAAATACTTTTTGCCCTTTTGTTTTCTCAATCAGAAATCTGATCGCCTGTCCAATAGTCGCCCCTTTTTCTTTTACGCCGATAAGGCGAACAGCCAAATCATTATCCAGCTTCAACAACATAGGACTGATTACTTCTTTCACAGAATAGTAAACTTCCCTTTCACCACTGTCTTTATCTATTTTTGAACCAAAGCGAAGCTTCTTAGGGTCTACCTTCTTATCGAGCTTATGAGGGTCTTTGAAGATATAGGGCAGCTTTTCGATTTCTCTATTCAGGTTGGTTTTAACGCTATCCTTGAGAAGCACGTATTCAGTTGCTGCAATATCGGATTGCCCTAAATTCAGTTTATCTTTAATGGTTTGAATGAAGTCCGAATTGATTTCATAGCCGACAGAGCTTCGGCCTAAATTTCGGGCGGCAAGTGCAGTTGTCCCACTGCCGAGGAACGGGTCCAAAACCGTCTCACCGCAAAAAGAAAACATTTTTATCAGACGGGCAGGCAATTCTTCCGGAAACATAGCAATGTGGCCGTCCTGCTTTGCCCCTGGAAAGTACCAATGCCCTGAAAAATAATCATTCCAGTCGTCTTTTGTCATTATTGAGAGTTCTTTTTGTTCCTTAGTAGGCGTTGGCGAAACGCCCTGTTTTTTGAAAAGCAGAATAAATTCATAATCAAGCTTCAAAATGCCGTTTCGGGGATATGGGAAACTGCCCATTATCGTGGCGCCACCGGTTGTATTGCATGTAGTCACTTTCTGCCAGATGACAGCCCCCATATAGTCGAACCCTAAAATTTCACAGAATTTAATTATTTCGGTTCTTATTGGAATCACTTTATACCGGCCATAATAAACTGACCGGGCGAACTGGTCTCCGATATTGATACAGAGCCGGCAGCCGGGGTGTAATACCCTATGACACTCCTTCCAGACAAGATTCAGATTATTGATATAACTTTCATAACTTTCGTGAAAACCTATTTGATTGTCAGTCCCGTAGTCTTTTAATTGCCAGTACGGGGGGGATGTAATTACTAAATGAATCGATTTGTCTCCTAAGCAGTTCATTTGTCTGCTGTCGCCGTGTATTATTTTATGAATAGTTTTCAATGAGTTCTCCATAGAATCCAATTTAGCATATTTTGTTTATATCTTGCGCCCAACATTAATTTTTAACTTTATTCTGTAGTTTGTGGCATTATATGTCTGCATAAAAAGTGTGTCAACAAGTTTTTTATACCATGGTAGGAAAGAAAAGATGGAACAATGAATATGTAAAAATAACATATAGATAAATAAAATCATTATGTTACAATAGAAAACCCGTGTTATGGTAACTTTTAATACCTTATAGACAAAGCCGCTTATTTTGCCTAAAAAGTTGTTGCAAAGGGGGCATCGATTCTGTATAATGATCAAAATTTATTATTATATTGAATTTATCTAATTTAGGAACCTGCTATGCTGAGAGCCTACGAAGTATTCTTGATCAAAAAGGGGACGATAAAATCCCAATATGTCCCCTTCTACCTAAAGTGGGTCTCTGATTGTTACGCCTTTCTGAATGAACCGCTGTCTAACCGCCTGGGGAGTGACCAGAAGAAACAACTCTTATCGGAAATGGCGAAACGACACGAAGACTGGCAGGTCAAGCAGGCGGACACCGCATTGAGACTATACGATTATTTTCTCTCGAAAAACTCAACGCCGCCGATTGGCGAGGCTGCCTCCCCTTCCTCCGCTGCAGAGAGATGGAAGCCTCTTGAGGGGAAGATGCGCGAGGCCCTGAGGCTCCGCCACAGGTCCCTCAGCACAGAGAAGACCTATCTCATCTGGTTCCGGAATTTTCGGGGGTTTGTCGGCGAAAAGGAGCCTGATGAGTTACAGGGAAGAGACCTCCAGGACTTTCTCAGCAACCTGGCTGTTGAGAAGAAGGTCTCCGCTTCGACCCAGAACCAGGCCCTCAATGCCATTGTCTTTCTCTACCGCCATGTCCTCGACAAGAATATTGACCAGGAGCTGAGCGCGGTCCGGGCAAGACAACGGAGGCGTCTGCCGGTTGTCCTTACCTCGAAAGAGATCGAGAGCATCTTCGATCAACTGTCAGGAACCTTGAAGCTCATGGCCATGTTGATCTATGGATGCGGCCTCCGGCTGCACGAATGTCTTCAGTTGCGTGTGAAAGACATCGATATCGAACAGAACGTGATGACTGTCAGATCGGGAAAGGGAGACAAGGACCGAAGGACGGTGCTCCCGGAGGTCCTGAAGGCCGACCTCATCGGACACTTATCCGAATTAAGATCGATTTACGAACAGGACAGGGAAAAAGAGATAAACGGCGTCTGGCTTCCGGGGGCCCTGGATAAGAAATATCCGAATGCGGGAAAGGAGTGGGCCTGGTTCTGGGTCTTTCCTTCTAAGTCGCTCTCCATCGATCCGAGGACCAACCTCGTCAGGAGGCACCATGTTCATCCCGTATTATTGCAGAAGGCATTCAAGGCGGCGGTGGGGAAGGCGGGGATTACAAAGCAGGCTTCCGTTCATACGCTGAGACACAGCTTCGCCACCCATCTCTTGGAGACCGGTTATGACATCAGGACTATCCAGGAGCTCCTGGGTCACCAAAACCTTCAGACGACAATGATTTACACCCACGTGGCATCGAAGAATATCCTTGGGGTGAGAAGTCCCCTGGACAGATAGGTAAACTTTCTTATAAGGAGGAACGCATTGATCAAGGTTGGCGACCTCATTGAGATTCCTGAGATAAAAACGGTCATTCAACTGAAGGACCTTCGCGAGCCGAATCTCCGGCAGATGATCCTCTCTTCGTTTGTGGTGACAGCCGAAGTGACGAAAAGCCTGGAGATGGTCCTTATCTCTCTGTCCGGAGGAGAAGGCAGGGGAACATTTCTGAAAGGCCATTTCGGATCGGGAAAGTCCCATTTTCTCAGTATGCTCAGCCTTCTTCTCCGCTACCCTGAATCCTGGGGGAATCTTCTCAGCCAGGAACCCTCTTTTGAACGGTCTCGAGAAAATCTCCGGTCCCGAAGATTTTTAACGGTTGAGATCTCCCTGATCCAGCATCGCGGCACGGAATTCCTGGAGGATATCTTTCTTAAAGAGATCTTTCGAGAGATCTCCGCCCAAACGGGCATTCCCTTCGAGGGAGCAGAATCAAGGCATGACACCTTCCAGGAGAT
This sequence comes from Deltaproteobacteria bacterium, assembly GCA_020059605.1. Lineage (GTDB taxonomy): Bacteria > Desulfobacterota > BSN033 > BSN033 > UBA1163 > RBG-16-49-23. The sequence continues at coordinate 5,278 of JAGVBT010000100.1, read as the reverse complement.
TCGAAGGACCATGAGAACGCTCGGTTTTTCCGGGCTGGTTCTTCTGATTGACGAGCTGTCCGAATTTCTCCGCTCCAAGACCGACGCCCATGCCTATCAGGAAGACATCCGGTTTCTCCAATATCTGGGAGAGGAGGCTTTCTCCTTTCCTCTCTGGATCATTGCTTCTCTTCAGGAATGGATCGAGGAAACGGGAGAGATCAACCAGGAAACGTTCAACAAGATCAAGGACCGCTACCCGGTTCGAATCAGTCTTGGCCGCTCCCACATCGAAGAGATCGTCTCCCACCGCCTGATCTCTCAGCGGCAGGGAGCGGAAGAAGAAATCCGAAAGGTCTTTCTCGCTCTCAGGCGCTACTTCCCGCTCTTTCCGGTCGACGAGTCGAGGTTTATCAAACTCTATCCTGTTCACCCTGCCACCATCACTCTTCTGGACCGCCTCAAGCCCCTTTTTTCCGAACACCGCGGGATCATCGATTTCATTCATTACCGATTGAAGGGAGATGTGGAAAGGGGAATCCCTTCTTTTCTTGAAAGGCCGGCTCAGGAGCTTCTTGGCCCCTCGGCCATCTTCGATCATTTTTCCCACCGCATCAGGGAGACGGCGGAAACACAACCCTTCGTGGAAAAAGGTTTCGATTATTACCGGGATGAAATCCCGCAGATATTCAAAGACCCTGAGCAGCAGAAGGTGGCTCTCGAAGCGGTGAAACTTCTCATTCTCTTCGCCATCTCGCCGGTAAAAATGAGGTATACGGCTCGCCACATGGCTGAGATGATCCTCTTCAAGGTAACCGACCTGGAATCAGAGATCAATTATCAGTACCTGCGTGACATTCTGGACCGCCTGGTCAAAGAAAGCTCTTATCTTGCCGTGACTTCCGGAAAGGACCCGCTGGACGACCAGTTCGCTATTACGCTCCGGCCTGACCTCTCGAGCATCATGCGCCAGAAGATTCGACAGGGCGTTTCGGAGATCTTTCCCGGCGACCGGCGTCTTTTTGACCGCCTCCTTCCCCTTGCCGACTCCCCTCACCTCCCCTTCGCCGGCTGGGCCGAACAGGGAAAGCAGAGGGTTTCGACGTTGTGGGAGCATACCCGGAGGCATGGAATCATCCTTCTTCGTCAGATCGACGAGGTCAGTTTGGCCGAAGGAGAGGCTCTGGCCGAAGAATGGAAGCAGAGCGAAGAGGACTTTTTTATCATCGTTGGAACGACCCTGAACATTGAGAAGCAGTATCAGCGCCTTCGCGATCTCCTTCTGCCGAAACTCAGGGAGAAAAATCCGGGGACGTTCCTGTTCTGGATTCCCGCGCGCATCGGAGAAGAAGACGAGGAATGGATGAAGGAACTGCTTTCATGCCTTCTCCTCTTCGAGCGCTACCAGGGGGAGTTTTCAGAGTCCGGACAGCAGATGAAAGAGCTGCTCCTGGGGGTTCTGAACCAAGGAAAGAAGAGGCTTGGAGAGATCCTGACAAAAACCTATTTTAATGGCCTCCTGCTCTGGGATGACCGGCAATTGGAGCTTTCCTCCTATGGGTACCTCTCTCAGGAGAAATTCCTCCAGGAATTCATTCCACCCCTCCTTTCACGGAGGTTTTCAAAACATCACAGGATCCATCCTTATATGGAGGCCCTGGCGCCGACCACGATCCCGAGCCTCTTAAGGGATTTTTTTGCCACCGGGATGATCGAGGTGGACGACCGGTCCAAATTCGGCCTCCGCGCGATCCTGGATGAGCTTCTCAAGCCTATGGGCCTGGTCAAGAAGAAGGGCAACCAGTATCTCCTTCATGTCGATCCCAGGGGCAATGAGCTGGCAGAATATTTCCTTTCTTTGCTGGAGAGAGGGCCTCTTCCTCCGGAGAACCTCTACTGGTCCATACGAAAGAGTGATTACGGCCTTCTGAAGCACCAATTCGAAGTTCTTCTTTTTGCTCTCCTCTTTTCAGGAAATATCCTCGCCTACCAGGGGCAGAGAAGGAAAGGGCTGGAGGATATCTCCCGAAGCGGCCTCCAGGGAATCACGACCCTGGGGAAAGGAGAGATCCTTTCTGAAGAACTCCGGAAGGCCATTCCTCTTCATCCCCTCCTCCCGGAGAAATTGCGAAAAGGCGCCCTTACGCTTCCCTCCCAGGAGTCCCTGTGGAATGAAATAAGGTCCCGGAAGGAAGCCGAGGTGGAGTCGCTTCAAAATCTCCTCAACCGGCTCACCTGGGCCTCTTCCTTCCAGGCCTTTAAGGGCCTTCCCTGGGACTCTTTTCGCCGGGCCGCCGAGGATGTCCTTGCTCAATGGGAAGAGGTGAGGGTAAGCTTTCCTCCGAAGGAGGGGCTGGAACGGTTCTTGTCGGCCGCAAATAAAGAGGCCTTTCTTCCCGAGAAGCTTCGCCGCCTGGAGGATCTGAGGTCCTTTTTCGATCATGCCGAAAAGATCCTTTTTGTCTACCAGTACCTCAGCGACCCCCGTCTCTCCATCCCCGATCGCCCTGCTTTTCAGGAGATCAGGGAAGAGAAGAATGAACTCCTCGGTTATTTCGAGACCGGAAAAATCTCGATTGACGGCGAGACGATGCAAAAGTTCCTGGACCGGTTTCAAGACTTCCGTGAGAGATATATTCAGGCCTACACCGAGGCTCACCGAAAGGCCCGTTCCGGCGACCAGTTCACACCCTACGAAAAACTCCGCCATTCGCGGCGTTACCTGATCCTCAATCGGCTCGACCAGCTTGAGATGATCTCCGTTCGTCACAACCGGAGCTCCGTTGACCGTCTTCTCACCGGCGTCCTTCTCAACCAGTGTGAGGCCCCCTCCATGGAGTCCCTTCAGAGCAGTCCCGCCTGCCGCTGCGGGTTTCTTTTAACGGCCGAAACCCAATTCACGCCCGCCCGCGAGATCGAAGGGGCGATCGACCTTGGAATCCGGGAAACCCTGGAGGCCCTGAATTCTTCCACTTATCAGGAGAAGCTCCTTCCCTATATGAAAGGCCTTGAAGAGGTGGGGGAGAACGAGAAATCATCGGCGATCCGCAGACTTCTCGGTATCTCCGCGATAAGCGGGGAAGAGCTTCTTTCGGAGCTTGATCACGCTTTGACTCCTTTGACCATCCAGGGGATCAATGAGGCGTTCAAAGGAAGGGTCGTCGTGGTAAGCCGCGATCTTGACCAGCTCTACGGCGCCCTCATCCGCCGGAAGTATACCCTTCCTCAAGTTCAAAAAATTATCCGGGAGTGGCTGAAAGAAGGAGAAGTCTCTCCGGGAACCTTCGTCCATTTCATCGGGAGAGGAGAGTCCGGCGACGAGACCGGCACGCAGGTAAGACTCCTGGAAATAATCGAAACGGACTTTCCCCATCTCCTGCCCCTGCTCCAGGAAGGGGGCCAATCCATCTTTAAGCAGGCCCTCCTTCTCTCCCTCTGGATTGAAGGATATAAGATTCCTCCCGGAAAGATCTTCTCTTTCTTCCCATTCCTTGAAAAGGCGGGAGAGGAAAAGGGAGATCTTCTCGTGCAGCAGCTTTCCTCTGCCGCAAGGGTTCTTCGACAGAAGTGGCCGGACCTTTTTGAGGAAACGGTCCAGGAGGTTGAAAGGGAGGAGGAAATCCTTTTTAGAGTTTGGCGATTGCTCGAAGGAGAAACGTCTGCCGACATCTTCCGCCGCGAAACGATCTTCCCTTCAATCCTCCGGCAGGGCTTTGAAAAGCTTCTGGCCGCTCCTGAAGAAGAAAAGGGGGCCGGTCACCTCGGCCCCGAAGAGAATCCGCATTTGCCGCCGAGGACATCCGGATTTGTCGCCAAACGGACAGAGATGATGGAGGCATTAAAGGATTACGATACGGTCCGTCAGAAGCTCCAGGCTTTAAAACGGAGGGAGGCAAATCCACCCCAGGACTTTCAGAAATGGGAAACTCTTTACATTCAACACCTAAGTCCTCTATCCTTCCTTCTCACCGTTTTCCCGCTTCGCGCCAAAAGGATGGAAGTCAACCTTCCTTCTTCTGCAAGGGAACGGTTGAAAAAGAGTGAAGATTTGTGCCTTCACTTTTCCAAACGCTTTTCTGAGTTTTACCGGGGGACCCTTCCTCTCTGGGAGACGGGGGATGTGAAGGGGCCCAAAAGGGTGGAGGACCTGGCCTCTCAAAACTTCTGGAAGGGGAGCGTTTCAGAAGCCCCCTCAAGAATCTTCGTCCTGATGGATGGAATGCGATGGGACCTGTGGGAGTATCTCAAAGAGAGATTTTTCGTTCCCATGGCAAATCAACTCCGAATCACCCACGAGGGGCCCCTATGGGCCCGCCTCCCTTCGTCCACTCCGAGGCAGATGGAATCGTTTGAAGAGGCCCTTCAAAAGGCAGGGGTTAAAGACAGGGGGCCGGAATCAAAGGTCTGGAAAGTTGGAGGGATCGACGAAAGGGTCCACACGGAAAAAGGGACGCTTGAGCATCTTTTCCGAAATGTCCTTCAATTTCTTCAGCTCGAATTGGCCCCCCGCCTCAGGGGGCTTCCATCCCGCACGTCCTTGATCCTCTTTTCTGACCATGGGTTTGTTGAAAACCCTCTCTTCGAAAAGTCGGATAAGTACCGGACCTCCCGCTATATGCACGGTGAAGACTCACCTTTCGAAATCATCGTCCCCTGGGCCGTGGTCACGAGAATCTGAGGTTATTTTACTTCTTCTCCTGGATCGAAATCAGCTCGACCTCGAAGATCAGCGTGGCGTGGGGGCCGATCTGGGGCCCTGCACCTCTGTCTCCATAGCCAAGCGAGGAGGGAATAAAGAGCTGCCACTTCGCCCCCTCCTCCATCAATTGGAGGGCCTCGGTCCACCCAGGAATGACACCGTTGACCGGAAAACTGACCGGTTGTCCGCGCTTATAAGAGCTGTCGAATTCGGTTCCGTCAATCAGGGTGCCCCGGTAGTGCGTGGTCACGGTATCCGTGGCTTTTGGTTTTTTCCCGGCGCCCTTCTTCATCACCTTGTACTGAAGCCCGCTGGGCAGGGTTACCACCCCCTCCTTCTTCTTGTTCTCCGTCAGAAAGGTTTCACCCTCTTTTTTATTTTTCTCTCCCGAGACTTTCATCATCTCATCCTGCTTGCCCTTCAACTCCTTCTGGAAGGCGGCGATCGTGTCGCTCATCTCTTGCTCCGTCAATAAGGGTTTGTTGCCGGAACGTCCGTCCTGGATTCCTTTTAAAAGGATCTCCGGGTTAATATCAATCGCCTGCCTTTTCAGGTTCGTCCCGATATCCATGCCGATGATGTAGCTTACCTTGTCTTTCT
>JAGVBT010000088.1 GCA_020059605.1 Deltaproteobacteria bacterium | reverse complement strand
TGTCTGTCAGGAGGATTTGTATTTGATGGAATTGGTGCGATATATTCATTTGAATTTAATTAGAGCAAGGATAGTGAAGGACCTGGGAGGGTTGAACAGATTTCCGTGGTCGGGCCATTCAGCTTTAATGGGATTTTAGAAACGGGAGTGGCAGGATACGGAGTATGTGCTGTAGTATTTTGGGAAGGGAGTTGGGAGGAGAAGAAAATATTTGAAGTTTGTGGGAGAAGGGATTGGGATTGGACGGAAGCCGGAGTTAGTGGGCGGAGGATTGATACGGAGTATGGGTGGGTGGTCGGAAGTATTGGCATTAAGGAGGAGGGGAGAGAAGACGGCCTCAGAGGAGCGGATATTGGGGGATAGTGAGTTCGTAGAAAGAGTGTTAAAGGAATGGGATGAGGTTGGGAGGACGAATCTTCGGTTAAATCGGGTTCGGATGAATCTTTCGTTGTTGGCTATGCAGGTATGTGAGAACTGGGGGGCGACGGTAGAGGAGTTGATGTCTGGGAGCCGGAGGCAGATAATTTCGAAGGCACGGGAAGAGTTTGCACAGATAGCGGTGAAGGGGTTGGGTTTTTCAGGAGCAGAGGTGGCACGTTACATTGGAGTGACTGCCTCCTGTGTGACGAGGATTGTGGCTGGGCGGGAATTGCCGGAGGAGGTTAGGTTGAGATATCAGATAGCCTAGGCACGTTCTGCACGAACGTCCCCCCCCTTTTTGTGCCAGATGCTGTACAAAAATGTTATCAGCAAGTAGTCAGTCCCGGGTTCGTTGGCAAGGCTACCCATGCTCTGCGCCGACGAGATAAAGATCTTCACTCATAATCATATTAGCCAATGGAGAACTCGCTTTCTATCAATCCCAAAAGTTGTAATAAAGGCGCAGAAGAGAGAGAATCCCCAACAAATCACTCCAGCGGATGGCTGATAGCCACCGCTGATTTCTGATTGTTAGAAGGGAAATTATAATGAAAAAAGCAATTCTGATTCTCATTTCATTGGCTATTGCCAGTCCTTTATTCGGAAAAGAAATAATCATATTCACGGGCGTGCCTGAAATAAAAATAAGTGAAGGTGGCATCAGTCGTGTTCCTGAGAACCTAACTAAAGATAAAGCAATTAAATTCAAATGCACAATTACAAAAATTGACGACAAATATTATTGGACATCCAGGGAGAATGTCGAATTAATCCCAATCTCCAGTGGAGCCTTCATTACCTACTGGGCAGTTAATGGTTCAGGATATGTTCGCATCATCAAGGCCGAATCAAAACAAGAAGTAAAGAAACTCGGTGCCATGGCTGGAGATCCCGAAGCAATATTTGATTACGTTGAACATTTGCTGTTGGGCCTAAAGTCCGTTACCTATTACGGTAAATCAAAATGAAGATCGCTTCTAACAAGCGGCTCCACAGGATCACCAATAAACCCGGCTCCCGGTGAGCCTTGCCGTTAGGCGACATTGATGAAGAGAGGTGTATGTATCAAGAGCGTACCAGGAGGTGTTAAATATGATATACGAAGATCAAGCAAAAGATTTAAAAGAGGCTCTTGGACTAGAATGGAGTCCTATATCCATCACTTTTTCAGATAATCCAGATCCTGAAGGAAGTATGGATACACAAGTATCTGCTTGTAAGGCTTTAGAAAAGGTTCTGTATGAAAATGCAGTAATCAATTTGTCTAAAGAGAATCTTTTATGTATTGGTGGAAAATTTTACTTAGGGCTTGACAATCTCCCTCTCTCAGTGGGGATAGATATATGGACGGAATATCATAAGGGCTTTGAATCAAAGAAAGTCACTAAATGGCAGATGATAAAAGGTCCCAAACCCCCTGGATTCTGGCCTTGGACCAAAAGAAAGCAAAAACAGTTCGTAGTAATCAGTCCTCTGGAAAAAGCCAATTTAGATCCACATGTTGTGCTGGCATGTTGCAATCCGGAACAGGCAGACAGGATTACTGGTCTTATTGCTTTTTCCGGTTACGGTCCGATAAAATACTATCCCCTCAAGAGCGCATGCATGCCCATGGCTTATCCTTATGTAACGGGAAAGCCTCTCATATCTTTTCTTAGTCAGCATGCTCGTGAAATATTTAAGCTAAAGATCCCATCCAACAAGTTGTTTGTCTCTATACCGTACAATGATTTCAGTGAGGCAGTGGAGAACATCCCCAATTCAGGATATGGTACTGCCAAACCCAAGAAGTTGACCATAAAGATCATGTATGAGATGCTGGGCCAGGAGGTACCAAGGAGGCAAAGAGGAGGGCAAAACTAAGGAAAAGGGCCGGGTTACCCAACTCCTTTAATATCAGGTTACAAGAAATAAAATGCTTCTTTTTGGAGACATATTTTGTCTAACAACAGCATTCAGTAGGACGCTCGTTACCTCGCGCCTGTGATGCTGGGCGTTAGACCCGAAAATTCACCGTTAAACAAATCAGTGGAACATGTATAGGATTCAGGTCAAGAACTGCCCCGGAGAAAATGCCGAGCGGGGTTTTGCAAAGGGAGAAGACGAATGGGCGTGTTGGATATAATCGAAAAAACAGAGATCAGGGACATACTCGGGAAGGGATGGCTCACTCATGATGGTATGTGGTTTTACCACGTTTGCCAGGCATTCGGCATCGAAAAAGCGAATGCATTAAACAAAGCGGCCATAAAATCACTCGCTCCAGTTGAGCTTGAGAGGGTAAAACGTGTTTTGGGGATCGACAAGGAGAGTATCGATAATATTGACGAACTCATGGACTTCATGATTGCGGCTCTGGAATTAACCCTGCCCGATTCGGTCTTCAAAAAGTTCCACTTCAGCTCACCTTCAAGAGATTTGATACATTGGAATTGGGAGAGTGGACAATGCTTCGCTTACAAGGGGATGAAACAGATCGGGATGATCGATGGATACCGCTGTGGGGTGATTTTTAGGATTGAATGCTGGCTTGAAGCCTTGAGAATAAGATATTTGATGCGCACAAGAATTGAAGGGTGTCTCATGAACGAAAAGGGCATATGCGAAGGGGAAATTCAAGTCTTTTCAAACGGCTAAAGAGCAAGGAGACGTTAAGGGGGAGCCTTAATTGGTACTGGAAAATGAATTTAAGTCTAACAAGGCAAATCCAGCCGATCGCTTCGCTCCGGCTGATTTTTTCGTTATGCGCAAGAAATGAAATTATTCGCTTGCCTTATATACGCCATTGACGTATAATCATTTATGGTCATCATTGAGACCCCGATATTCACAAAAAGAATCCAAGAATTAATAACAGATGATGAATATCGTCTTTTGCAAGCGCATTTGGTCAATCGACCGGATGTTGGCAAAATAATGCCCGGGAGTGACGGGCTTAGAAAACTCAGATGGTCAGCTGGCGGGCGTGGAAAGAGAGGCGGTATCAGAGTCATTTATTACTGGTTCGTATCTCTAAGGATATCATCCTACTCCTTTATGCCTTTCCAAAGAGTGAGCGGGATGGTTTAACAACGGATCAATTAAGACAACTAAGAAAGATTATAGAAAAGGAGTACACATGAAAAAAGAACAGTTTGAAGAGTTACTTGCAAGCGTCAAACAGGGTGCTGTCATATTGAAAGGCAAAATGAGACCATTACGCAGTATTGAATTTCCCGAATCTGAAGTACAGAAAATACGAGAACAATATGGTCTTTCACAAGATAAATTTGCTTCTCTTATGGGAATCAGCGTGGCCACTCTTCGCAACTGGGAACAGGGGCGACGGAAACCTGAAGGGCCGGCTCGTGTTCTTCTGAGGGTTGCTGCCGCACATCCTGAAGCGATACTTGATATTACACGGCATCATAAAATGAGAAAACAGGCATAACAACTATTTCCAGCCGACCGGGAATAGGCGCTTTGCTTTTTCAGTTTCTGCCTGTTCCCCCGGCGGCTGTAATTCCTCGTTATGCAAATAAACCGATCAAGGAGCTATCAAAATAGGCAGATAGGAGGGCCTGGAAATGACTGAGATTTCAAAAAGACATTTTTTGTATCTTTCTGCTGTCTCCCCCTTCATATTCCAATTGTCAGCCTTCGCAGCCCAAGATGATGGCAATAAATCAGCTGTCACCTACCCTCGCACTATAGCAGTCTTACAAGAGGCCTTCAGCACCGAAATGATAGCCTACAAGAACTATATTGGGTACACGTCAAAAGCTTTAAGCGAAAAATACCCGAACATCGCTTATTTGTTCTACTCCTTTTCCTACTCTGAAATAGTTCATGCAGATAACTACAAGCAAATACTGGCCGCATTGGGGCTTGCAGTAAAACCCTTTCAAATTGAGACCGAGGTGCGCGACACGAAATCAAATACACAAAAGGCTGCACAGAATGAATTGAAGAAGATTCAAGCAACGTACCCTGACTTCATGCGAGAATTGGAAACCGAATCATGCGAAGAGGCTATCGTTAGCTGCATGTACTCATGGAAGTCTCACAAGCAACATGAAGAAAAAATCAAAGAAATCAGAAAATACTCTGGGATATTCTTTTCATCATTGAGAAGCAGAATTGAAGGGCTAAATCTCGATTTTCACGTTTGCAAGGTGTGTGGATCTACGATTGACAAGGTGCCTGATTTGCCATGTGTTATTTGCAATAAACCTAAGTCGAACTATCAGAGAATTGAACGTCCAGTATAGCTTTACTATGTGAAACAAGCAGGGGGCCGAATCGGGTAAGGGACGGTAATTAGCCGTCCCTCCCCACACCACCCAAAGGAAGAGGCCAAACAGACGATGGAAAACATCAAGGCTTCTCTTAAGGCACACGGCTACTCGATGAGCGATGTTGTGAAATGCACGGTCATGCTGGCGGAAATGTCTGAGTTTGGAACATTCAATGAAGTCTACAAGTCCTTTTTCACGAAGCCGTATCCAGCCGGGAGCGCTCTGGGAGCAAACGGCCTTGCGTTCGGCGCACGGGTAGAAGTTGAATGCATCGCAGCCGTAGGAAACTAAAGAGAATAACACACGCATGAACACAGAGGTGCAAACGGCAGCACTATGATTGCTGCTTGCGCGCACGCCGTTAAGCATTGATTGCATTAATACCTACCAATAATAACGCTTGACATTAATATCGTCTTACGTTAATAAATATTTATGCTAAAGGGCTTTCGTTGCAAAGAAACTGAGAAGGTGTTTCTACGGCAACGGTCAGCGCGATTCTCTGCTGATGTTTACCGTATCGCTCTACGGAAGCTCCTCTTGCTTGATGCGGCAGAGAAATTGAAAGACTTACGTATACCGCCAGGGAGTCGATTGGAAAAACTTGCAGGTAATCGCCAAGGGCAATATAGCATTCGCATCAATGACCAATGGCGTATCTGTTTTCGTTGGTCAGAAGGGGATGCTTATGAAGTGGAAATCGTAGATTACCATTAGGAGGTCACCACTATGAAGACAAAAACTCTTGCGCCTATCCATCCAGGTGAAATTCTTATGGAAGAATTTTTGAAGCCAATGGGCATAAGTCAGTACAAATTGGCCAAAGATATTAATGTCCCGGCCCGTCGTGTAAATGAGATTGTTCACGGCAAACGTTCCATAAGTGCTGATACTGCTTTGAGATTATCTCGTTACTTTAACCTATCGGAACGGTTTTGGTTGAACCTTCAATCACGATACGATTTAGAGATGGAAAAGGAAAAATTTAAGGGTCGGATCGAGTCAGAGGTTAAAGTGCTTGAACTGCAAAGGGCTAACAAACCACTCCAGCGGATGGCTGACAGCCCCCGCTGACTTCAAGCGTTCGACGGAGAAAACAATGAATTACGACACAGACAAAATAGATGAATATACGCTGGCACTTTTGTACCTGGTGACTCACGAAAGGCATGAAGGACTTGGTGCAAGGGCATGGAAGGGGTTTGATTGGGACACAATGAACAGGCTTCATGAGAAAGGATACATATCGAATCCGATCGGCAAGGCAAAATCAGTTGGAATGACTGAAGAAGGATTCCTCAAGGCCAAGGAGCTTTTTGAGCGACATTTTTGCAAGAAGTGAGATCGCCCTCGGCGAACAAGTCAATCAAGGCGACGGGGAATAGCCCCGTCGCCTTTTAGCGGAGGTCAGTTTCCTCGCGCCTTATTTCTATCGTTTGGCAGAAGGGGATTCAGTGGGCGCTAATTCATTCATAGAGGAGCAGAAAGGTAGGCCCCGAATGAGTCACTCCGTTTTCAAGGAACTAGTGAAGATAGGTGCCTTCATCGCAATCTCGGCAGCAGTATTCTTCTTCTGCGCTGGCCGCGTGAATCTCATAATGGGATGGCTCTACATCGGGGTGGTCCTGGTAAACACGTGTATTGTCTCGCTGTTGATGGACCCAGAGTTGATTGTAGAACGTGGGGAAATCAACAAAGACACCAAAAGGTGGGACATACTCCCTGCATTTTTCATAGGACGAATTGGCCCGTTCGCCATTCTCGTTGTGGCCGGCTTGGACATGAGGTTTGGGTGGTCGCGGTGGGTTTCGCCCGCCCTCCAGATCGTTGCGTTCGGTGTCGCGCTACTGGGGATACTCATAGCCGACTGGGCGGTAGTCTCAAATAGGTTTTTTTCGGGGGTGGTCAGAATCCAAAGGGACAGAGGCCACACTGTAGTTGACACCGGGCCGTACCATTACGTTCGTCATCCGGGTTACGTCGGGGCAATCCTCCACAATATCGCAACCCCCGTGGTTCTCGGTTCGCTGTGGGGGCTCCTTCCCGCGGGACTTGTAGTATGCGTTACAATTATCCGTACAGCCCTTGAGGATAGGACGTTGCAGGAAGAACTTGATGGATACAAAACATATGCACAGAGAGTCCGTTACCGCCTTTTGCCGGCTATTTGGTGACCAACGGTACCATGGACAACGGAATATGGATGGAGCCGGAATGCTGCGCTAAGAGCGACCCAGCGGCAGTGGCGGTGACCCGCCTAACACTTATAAGGCCTCCGGTGTCAATAGGGAAAAGAAATCCAAGACGAAAAAGTAACTGATTTTCGTTTAAAAAGAAAAAGAGTCTTTTCCCAGTTGTCAGCTGTTCCAACTTAATTTCTGATTGGGTGCAAGAGCAGGTCCTGCACCAAACACTTATAGAGGTTCAATCCCGTCTGGGACGGAACTGCAGAGAGAAAAGAATCCCTCTGCGACCTAGAAACGATGCTGTGCCCTCGTGCCGTCCTATTCAACACGTCGGGGTAAGGTCCCCAGTTAGTTCCAGGTTCGGGTGAGGGGCAGAACCTGACCAACATGGCACGCTGATCAAAATATAAGGAGCGGGACGGACCGCCAATCAACGCGAAGGGCTACCGGGCAATAGTGGCATACCATCAACCTGGCATTCTAAGATGCATGGGATTTCTTGACCCTGATGGATGCAGGTGCATACTCGTGCCCAGAAAGGTTCCAGTTAGGCGGCAGGTCGGTACGACTCGAAACCGAGCTGATCCATCCCCTCCTGTTTTTTAGAGACCGAGGAATTTTTTTTGGTTAAACGCCTCCTTGTTTTTGAGCATGAAATAGGCGGCCCGCCCGAGCTTATGGGCAAGGATAGAGAGAGCCTTGGGTTTGCCGTGTTTACGAGAAAGTCTTTGGAGATACTTTTTACCGGGCTCATTGAAAATAAAGGGGACGTAGTTCACAATATTCACAAATATATTTACAGCGAGTTTGGGTCGTGATAATATATCAATATGCCACGACAGGCGAGATTGGATGCCCCCGGGACGCTTCACCATGTGATGATTCGCGGCATCGAGAGGGCCGATATATTTCGGGACGACGAGGACCGTGAGCAATTTATCTCCCGAGTAGGTGAGATCGCAGAAGCCACCGGAACGCGAATCTTTGCGTGGACCCTCATGGACAATCACGTTCATCTACTTCTATTCAGTGGTTCTTTGGGACTCCCCAAGTTCACGCGTAGACTGCTCATCGGTTACGCTGTGTGGTTCAACCAGAGGCATCAGAGGGCGGGGCATCTATTTCAGAACAGGTATAAATCAATTGTCTGCGAAGAGGATCAGTATCTTTTGGAATTGGTTCGGTATATCCATCTGAACCCATTGCGAAGCCAAGTGGTACAGAACCTAGAAGAGTTGGATAGGTATCGTTGGAGTGGTCACGGTGTTTTAATCGGGAACCTTCAGCACGATTGGCAGGAGAAAGAGTACGTGTTGAGTCAGTTTGGAAGAAAAGAGAGGCAATCAGTGAGGGCCTACCGAAAATTCATAGAGGAGGAAAGGGAATAGGGAGACGGCCGGAGTTGGTGGGAGGAGGATTGGTACGGAGTCTTGGGGGGTGGTCGAGGGTGTTATCCCTCCGGAACCGAGGGGAAGAAACAGAATATGACAGTCGGATACTGGGGGGCGGGGAATTTGCCAGTGCAGTGATGCGGGAAGCGGAAGCAACAATTGCACGGCAGGTCAAGAATAGGGGAACAAAGACGATTGAGGAGATGATACGGCGGATGTGCCGGGAATCGGGGGTAAGTGAGAAGGAGCTTGGGTCAGGGGGTCAGAGGAGAAGGGTATCGGAGGTGAGGACTGAGATAGCTTGTTATTTGAGTCAAGAGATGGGGATTTCGATGGCTGAGATGGCACGAAGATTGGGAGTGGGGACTTCAGCCATTGCAATGGCAATAAGGAGAAAAAACTCCAAAGACAGCCTGAAATAGTGATATTTGTGAACAACGTCCCTATTACCGACTTGCGGACGGCTTATAACGCCGCCAGCAGTAATGTAGGCTCAAGAAAGGAAAAACCATGAAAAGAGCAGAGTTATCCCTTACTCAATTTTCGTTTGAAGAGAAACTGAACTTGATGGAGGCTCTATGGGCGGACCTGACCAGAGATGAAACGAAATTGAAGTCACCGGCGTGGCATGAGACTGTTCTCAAGGATCGGGAGGAAGCCTTTGCAGCAGGAAAAGTATCTGTATCGGATTGGGAACAAGCTAAGAAAAGAATTAAGAAGAAAGTCTCATGAAGATAAGAATCCTCAGCCCAGCGGAAAGAGACCTTGAGGAGGGATATCGATTCTATGAGTCGCAGTCTCCCGGTCTCGGATCATATTTCCTCGATTCCCTTTATTCCGATATTGACTCACTGGCATATTTCGGAGGTATTCACCAGATTTTTTTCGGATACCACCGCCAACTCTCCAAACGGTTTCCATTCGCCATATATTACCGCATCATCGACGATGTGGTTGTGGTTTTTGCAGTCCTTGATTGCCGCCGTAACCCAAGTTGGATAAGGGAAAGGCTGATCAAGGGCTAACAAGTGGGTCCAGAGGATGGCTAAGAGCCAACTCTGACCTCAGTCGTTGGGCGTCTTGAGTCCGTGGAGAAGATATGGCGAAGATGGATTTCAATGCTGAGCACAAAAAAGTTCTGGACGTCCTACTGCTACACCTTCCTAATGTAACTGCCGGAAAGATGTTCGGGTATCCGGCCTATTACGTCCACCGAAAGCTCTTTGCCTGTGTTTATGGTGATGGAATTGGCATTAAGGTGCCCGAAGCAGTCGCCAGCCATCTATTAAGCAAAGAGAACATTGTCCCGTTCCAACCAATGGGAAAGCCAAAAATGCGTGAATGGGTACAGATCAATCGATCACTGTCGGAAGATTACAAGTCGACGGGAAAAGAATTGAGGGGACGTAGGTTCTAAAACAACTTTCCTTTTGTTATGTGTTTTGTGAAGTTTCTGTTTACCCCGTTGTTGCATTAAAAACAGATGCTATCATCTGAAACACCTTGTCATTTCTCCTTCCGAAGAGTGTTCAACAGCCATTACAGGACTTCACTCTCAGTGAAGTCCAAAATAGGCATGCAAAATGGCCTCCATGTCTGATTGCGCAAACCTTTGGAAGCATTTCGGCATGCCAATTTCTGCAGCAACGGGGTTTATTGTCAATCCAAACCGTTAACTATTCACTCTCCACCTCGATAATGGCTCCTTCGCCCTGGGCCAGGCCGCCGCAGATCGAGGCAACCCCCATACCCCCGTCCCTTCTTCTTAATTCGTAGATGAGGGTCAGAAGGATTCTTGCCCCGCTTGCGCCCACAGGATGGCCGATGGCAATGGCCCCACCGTTTACATTCGTCTTCTCCAAGATCGATTTCATCTTTTCGGGATCACCGTTAGCCAAAATCTTTGCGCTGACCAGCGGCATGGCGGCAAAGGCTTCATTCACTTCGATCAGGTCTATTTGATCAATTCCGAGGCCGGATTTCTCCAGAACCTTCTGGATGGTAAAGCCCGGAATGGCGGCAATCAACCTGGGAGCGGTGGCCGTTGCTATCATCGAAATGATTCTTGCCAGGGGCTTCAGTCCTTTCTCCTTTGCCTTCTTTTCGCTCATGATCAGGATTGCGGAAGCGCCCGTATCAAGGCCGGGCGCATTCCCAGCGGTTACCGTCGGGCTGCCATAGACCGTTGACAGTTTGGAGAGTTTTTCAAGGGTTGTATCAGGCTTCGGGAATTCGTCCTGTTCTAAAACGATCGGAGGCCTTTTCCCCTGCGGAATTTCAACTTTCATCAATTCCTCGCCAATTTTAAACTTCCCCTCTGAAAAGGCTTTCGCATATTTCATCTGACTTCCATAGGCCCAGCGGTCCTGATCTTCCCGGCTGACTCCATATTCAAGAGCCACCTCTCCGGTATCGACCGAGACAGGATTAAACCCCTTATAACCCAGTCCATGAAGACCGTCCCACACTTCAATACTTCCCAGTCTTGATCCCCAGCGCACATAGGGGGGAACCACAAGGGGCGTCCGGCTCATATTTTCAGACCCGACCCCTAAGGCAATTTCGATCTCTCCGGCCTTGATCGCCCTGTAACTCAGCCGAACAGCCGCCATGGATGAGCAGCAGGCTCGGTCCAGGGTGATGGAGACGGAGTCTCCCGGCATCCCTGCCTTGAGGGTCGCCTGCCTTGCAGGAACATCGGTTTCAAGTCCCACCTCACCCGGGACAGCCACCCCATAATAGGTCTCCTCAACCTCTTCTCCTTTGACATTGGCCCTCTGGAGGACTTCACGGATAACCATTGCACCCAGTTCAATCGAAGGAATATCTCTGAGCGTTCCCCCAAACTTTCCAAAAGGCGTTCGAACCGCACTGACCACCACGACTTCATTCTTCTCCATAGGACCCCCCTTTTCACTGTTGCTGTCGATTCAATAAACCGATTTTTAATTTATGTCAATATAAAAAGAGGGCCCCTTCATCCCATCTCTGCCGTCAGTTCACCTCTTATGAATCGGGGTTCAGAATTTGTAAATTGAATCAACCGGTTCAGTGAATCCAAAGCTTTCCCCGAATCAATGGTTTGCTCGGCCAGCTCAATCCCTTCCATAAAACCCTTTACCCTTCCGGCAATCACAAAGGCCGATGCCGCATTCAGGGCAACAACCTCGCGCTTCGCTCCTCGAATGCCTTTTAGAATTTCAAGAATGATCTCTGCATTCTCCTCTTTTGTCCCGCCCTTAATCTCTTCGACCTTTCTCCGTTTCATTCCGAAATCCTCCGGTTCGATGGTGTAGCTCTTCATCTTCCCTTCTTTCAATTCAGTGACTTTCGTCTCTCCGGTAATGCTGACCTCGTCCAGCGTATCCTTTCCATGAATCACAAAACCCTTCTTGATTCCGAGGTTCATCAAAACAGTGGCCATTGTCTCCGTCAGGTCCGGATCATAGACGCCCAATACCTGAACGGTTGCTCCTCCGGGGTTGATGAGAGGGTCTAAGAGATTGAAGAGTGTCCGGATGCCGATCTTTTTCCGAAGAGCGATGAGATGATCCAACCCATTGTGGACCAGATGGTCGTGGAGAAAGCAGATGCCCAAGGTATTAAAACATCTTCCGAGTTGACTGGGGGTCAGATCGAGATGAACCCCCAATGCTTCAATCACGTCGGCGCAACCGCAGAGAGGCGGAGCAGGCTTCTTCACACATTTGGCCACCTTCAGACCTCCTCCTGCCACAACCAGGGCGGTTGCCGTTGAGATGTTGAATATGGCGGTCTCCCCTGAAAAATCTTTTGCCGTGCTCAGGATGGTTTCCCTCTCGACCGTAATCTCCTCCCGGTCCAGGCAGACAGCCTCTCCTCCAAGATTGATTTTTAAGGACTTCTCTTTGATCACTTTTGCCCCCCCTGTGATCTCTTCAGAAGTCTCTCCTTTCATCCTCAATGCGGTGAGGAAGGACGCAATCTGTCCTGTTGACGCTTTTTTCGTTATTACATCCCTCATTGCCTCTTCCATCTCTCCTGCCGCTAAATTCTCCTTCATAACCAGTTTGCCAATCGCTTCTTTGATCATCGTCTTTCTCCTTTCGTTTTAAATTTGTTCAAAAAATCACCGAATAAGACGAATGAAAGCGAATGAGGCGAATTAGAACTTTTCGTTGCCATTCGTGTCATTCGTTATTTTCACCATTTGCGAGTGCTTTGTAGAATTTGTAAAAAAAAAGCTATGGTTCATTTCCATAGCCTTTTAGCTGCAACTCAAAAAAAAGGCCATGGGAGCAATTTGGGATGCTACCCATGGCCTTCGTTTTAATTTAAATCGTCAGCTTGTTAGACCAGCGCTGGGCAGACCTCCCCTCTATTTTTCCGCCAGCGCCACCCATTCATCCTGTTGATCTTTAAAATGCCTTTCACTTCCATATTCCTCCGTAGAAGTTATCATTTATTTACTACATTCAAAATGACTTGTCAAGAATATTTCTCTCTGTTAATCTCATCTTAACAACTCCAGAAGAAAGGAAAAACGATGGATCTCTACGATTTGATGATGAAACGAAGGTCGGTACGGGCATTCAAGGATCAGGAGATTCCTGAACCTGTTATTGAGAAACTTCTCGATGCGGCCAATAATGCCCCCTCCGGTGGAAATATCCAGCCCCTTTCCATCATCCTGGTCCGAAGCCGGGAAGGAAGGGAAAAATTGTCCGAGCTGGCAGGGGATCAGCCCTGGGTGAAAAACGCTCCCCTTTCGATGATTTTCTGCCTCGATTTTTACCGCATAAAAAAATGGGCCCAGTGTTGCCAGACTGATTTCATGGGAGAGCAGGCCCTCAACCATTTTCTGATCGCCTATGCCGATCTGATGGCTGCCGCTCAGAATGTGGTTATACTCGCCGAGGACCTCGGCCTCGGATCGGTCTATATCGGTTCGATTCAGCACGAGATTGATGAAACAAGAAAATTCTTTGAGATCCCCGAATATGTCCTTCCGATGATGGTCCTCTGCCTCGGGTATCCGAAATCGATCCCCCGAACCATTCCCAAGTTGAAAAAGGAGGTCATCGTCCATCAAGAGAAGTATCGAACGTTAGAGGAGGATGGGATTCGAAAGGCATTCGATGAGAAATACGGGAAGATCGACGAGGACATGGAGAAATATCTGGAAAGGGCATTCATCGAGGCTCTTGAGGCGGACAAACAGGAGTCGTCCAGATTTTTAGACCGTGTCAGGAAGGAGATGAAGCGGCTCGACATTCAGAACAACGCCCAGTTCCTCTTTAAGGTCAGGTACCCCGCGAAAGTGATGGTCCGGATGAACCACCGCATCGCCCAATCAATAAAGAACGCCGGCTTTAAAATTTTTTAAGCCATATCCAAAAAGATTTGTGTCCTTATTCGAAACCCATTTATCCCGCGTCCCCAGAAATAGACAATGGGTACGGTTTTGGGCGTGTTGTCTTTCTTATTTTATGCAGCCTTCTCCATTTTGATAGATTGGGACAAAAGATAGGTGACCAGTGCATTTAAACTAACGCCTTCTTCCTCTGCCCTTCTAATTAATTCCATGTGGAGGTCTTTAGGGACTCTGACATTAAACTGACCACTGAAGCGGGTTTTGGGTTGGGGGAGGGGAACCTTGTGTTTCTTCATCGATTCTATAGTTAAGGCAAGAGCCTCTTGAGCATTTTTAACAGCCTCCTCAAGACTATATCCTCCGGTGATGACGCCGGGGAAGTCAGGAAACCTTGCGGCAAAGTACCCAGATTCTCTATCCGGAATAATTTTTATCTCATAACCTAACCATTGCTCTTTTTTATTCTTCCTCATCGCTTAACCTTCCTCCAAGATTCTGATCACGTCTTTAACGTCCAACCAATGGCAATGTTTATGCCCCCCATGGGGTTTGACAACTGTTAAAATCTTGTTTCCCTTCTTATAAACGTAGTGGCTTCCCCTGATATTGATCCGTGCAAATCCTGCTGCCAAAATGACTCCTTCTAATTCCTTAAATCTCACCCCTTTCGGGTTTTGCTTTATCTTGGAGAGGTTTTTCTCTATTCCCATTTCGAAAAGAGCATAACTGAATATAGTTACAATTGCAAGAAGAAAATATTGGGCAGCTCACCTCTGACTTTTTCAAACCCCATTCGCTTAGCCCTCTACGGTTTACACCTCCACTGCTTCCACCAAGACTCTGTGGGCACTGCAGTCGTTGATGGCTTTGATTGCTCTGCTGAGGCTGCGGTTGTTGTGGCTGTGTGGGCAGGCTGAGGCTTAGGCGGTGGTGCCTCTGTCGGCCGCTGCTTGGTCTGGTCAAAATACTTGATAAAATACTGCCCTGTGCCTAATTTTAAATTAACGGAGGTGGCAGGCAACCCAGTGGTCTTCGCCTAAATCTTTGAACTCAGGATCAACTTCTTTGCAATGATCCATTCGATAGGGACAGCGGCTATAGAATCTGCATCCCTCTGGAAGATTAATGGGGCTTGGAATATCTCCTTCAAGAAGTATTCTTTTCTTCTTCATTTTTGGGTCAGGGATGGGAACGGCAGAGAGCAAAGCCTCTGTGTAGGGATGCTTGGGGAAAGTATAAATGTCTGTGTCTCTGGCTAATTCGACAATCTTACCAAGATACATCACGGCAACCCGGTCGCTGATGTGTTCCACCACGCTCAAGTCATGGGCGATAAAAAGATAGGAAAGCCCCATCTCTTCTTGAAGTTTGATCAGCAGATTGATCACCTGGGCCTGGATGGAGACATCGAGGGCGGAGACAGGCTCATCGCAGATAATCAGTTTAGGATTCAGGGCTAAGGCTCGTGCGATGCCGATTCGCTGTCTTTGGCCTCCGCTGAACTCATGAGGATACCTCCGGGTCTGCTCAGAATGGAGCCCTACTTTTTCCATAAGGAAAGAAACCTGATCACGAATCTCTCCTCGTGATGCCTGGGTATGGTTCCTGATAGGCTCGGCAATAATCTCCTCTAAAGTCATTCGGGGGTTCAACGATGAGTAAGGGTCTTGGAAAATAATCTGAAGCCGGGCCCGAACCTTTCGGAGGGTTTCCCGATCCATTTTCAGAAGGTCTTTGCCCTCGAATTGAATCTCCCCTGAGTGAGGCTCAATCAGTCGAAGGAGGCATCGGCCCACTGTAGTCTTACCGCATCCGCTTTCCCCCACCAGCCCAAGAGTCTCCCCCTGATTCAGGTTAAAGCTCACGCCATCCACAGCTTGCACCCATCCCATCATTCTCGAAAAAATACCTTTCCGGACAGGAAAGTATTTCTTAAGGTTGATGACTTGGAGGAGAGGGATTTGGGTCATTCTATTCCTTGTCAAGGAACCAGTAGCGTCGGCATTTAGTGCCGACGAAAACCTTTTAATTTCACCTCGGTAATCGCCCCCGATAAATGGGGGCGCTACAATTTCCTTATTTCCATCACTTCCATAGCCAGCAGAGGACCCGACGTCCATTTTTCTGAACCAACGGGGGCTCTTCTTTGCGACAGATCTCCATTGCCCGGGAGCACCGTGGATGGAACCTGCATGCATCAGGAATCTCCAGAAGGCTGGGCACCATTCCCGGAATCTCCTGAAGCTGTTTCCTGCCACTCTTCATCTTCCGGCCTATCCAGGGGATCGATCCAAGAAGCCCATGGGTATATGGATGAAGCGGCTCAAGAAAGAGATCTTCCACAGGAGCTTCTTCCACCACTTTGCCCATATACATGACTGCCACTCGCTTCGCCATCTCTGCAATGAGACCCAGGTTGTGGGTGATCAATACAATCGATGTCCTGATCTCTTCCTTGAGACGTTCCATCAATTCAACGATCTGGGCCTGGATGGTCACATCCAGGGCAGTCGTAGGCTCATCCGCCAGGAGCAACCTGGGATGGCAGGACAAAGCCATGGCAATCATCGCTCTCTGCCTCATGCCACCGCTCATTTTATGGGGGTATTCTCTGGCCCTGATATCGGGGGAAGGGACCTGGACGATCCGGAGCATCTCCACGGCCTTGCTCCAGGCCTCCTCCCGCGTCACCCCCTGGTGGAGCTTGATGGCCTCCGATATCTGCTCCCCGACGGTCAGGACAGGGTTCAGGGAGGTCATCGGTTCCTGGAATATCATTGAAATGCTATTGCCTCTGATTTGGCGGATCTCATCCAGGCTCATTTGCAAGAGGTTCTCGCCGTCGAACAGAACTTTTCCCCGAATCTCTGCCGGGGGAGAAGCAAGCAGTCTCAGGATGGATAGGGCGGTGACGCTCTTTCCGCAGCCGCTCTCTCCCACGACCCCAAGGGTCTCTCCCCGGTAAACCTCTAAATCGATCCCATCCACGGCTGTCAATACTCCTTCGTAAGTATGAAAGCGAGTCCGCAAATGATGTATGGAGAGGAGAGAATCTTGTCTCATAATTTAAATCTCGGATCGAGGATATCTCTTAGGCCGTCTCCTGAAAGGTTAAAACCCAGGACAGCAAAAAAAATGGCGATACCGGGAAACGTGGCCACATGGGGAGCGTTGAAGAGGTAAGCCCGGCCAGAGCCAAGCATTGCTCCCCACTCGGGTGTGGGGGGTTGAACGCCAATGCCAAGAAAACCCAGACCCGCTGCGAAGAGAATGGCTGTGCCCATCCCCAGACTGGTCTGAATGGTGATGGGGGCCATGACATTGGGCAGGATGTGCCTGATCAGGATAGTCATATCCCGGGTGCCCATTGCTCTGGCCGCCTCGACATAAGTCTGTTCTCTTACCGAAAGGGTGCAGCCCCGCACCAGGCGAATATAGATGGGCACCATGCTGATGCCTACTGAGATGATCGTATTTTTAAGTCCAACTCCTAAGACAGCCACAAGAGCTAAGGCTAAGAGAAAGCCCGGAAAGGCTAACAGGGTGTCGGTCACACGCTGGATTCCGAAATCGACTTTGCCTCCGTAGTATCCGGAAATGAGCCCAAGAGGAAGGCCGACCAGCAATCCCACCATAACAACTCCAATAGCGATCAACAGAGAAACACGGGAGCCGTAAATGATCCGGCCCAAAATAGAGCGGCCCAGTTCGTCCGTGCCCAGTGGATGCTCCATAGAGGGTCGCTCCAGTGATTTCATGAGATTCGGAGCCGAGGGATTGCCCGGAAAGAGGATCGGGGCCAACAGTGCAATGATGAGGTAAATCAATATCAGGACGCTACCGAAGAGGGCCGCCTTGTTTCGTCTGAGCTTTGCCCACCTACGCCTGAGCTGGCTGTCAGCCTGACGATGCGGATTCCTTATCACTTGGGTTTGGGTCATCTCATGCATACCGAATTCTTGGATCTATATACGCATAGAGCAGATCAACCACCAGGTTGACCAGAATGTAAAGGAGCCCAAAGATGAGGATTGTTCCCTGGATGACCGGGTAATCGCGGGCCAGGATGGAGTCCACAATAAGCCGGCCTAAACCCGGCCAGGCGAAGACTGTTTCGGTCAGAACCGCGCCGCCCAGAAGAAGCCCGAACTGAAGACCAACTACTGTAATGATCGGGATGAGGGCGTTTTTCAGCGCATGTTTGACAATGACCACCCGCTCTTTAAGTCCTTTGGACCGGGCCGTGGTGGTGTAATCCTGAGAAAGGGTTTCGATCATGCTGGCGCGGGTTATACGGGTGATGAAGGCAACCACAAAAGCAGCCAAAGTAAATGACGGGAGAACGATGTGTTTCCAACTGCCGGTGCCTCCTGCCGGAAGCCATTGAAGCATTATTGAAAATATCACAACCAGCATCAACCCGAGCCAGAAGACAGGCATGGAAATGCCGAAAAGGGCCATTGAATTGAACAGGTAGTCGATCCAGGTGTAGGGTCTTACCGCGGAAATAATCCCGGCTGGAATACCGAAGAGGCAGGCAAGGCTTATGGCTGCCACCGCAAGGAGCATCGTATTGGGAAGCCGGGCCCAGATCTCTTTAATCACAGGGTTTTGAGTCCGGGCGGAGCGCCCAAGATCAAACCTTGCCAGGCGACTGAGGAAAAAACCATACTGGATGAAGATCGGCCGGTCGAGGCCAAGCTGGTGACGGATGATCTTGATATCGTCCGGGCTGGCCATTTGCCCGGCCAGCACCTGGGCTGGATCGCCTGGTAGCATGCGGAGCATAAAGAAGAGGAGAAGCGATATCCCCAGGAGGACCGGAAGGGTCGAAAGGAGGCGCTTTAGGACATACTGGAACATTGTTTATACAATTACGCGGAAATGTTAAATGGTTAGGGTAACGAGGCCCGTATCGTTAATTAAAGGCTACGTTTGTCGTGTATTAATTCTTTGCACGTAACCGCAACCTGTAACCGAAACAGGCTTCGTCACCTTAACCTTTAGACGAAAAACTTTTATTCCCTATTCCATCTTGATATAGGTCGGGTAAAATTTCTCCGTGCTGGTCACGACCATACCCTTGATCTTTTTTGAGTATGCAATGACGAATTTCTCCACATGGAGCCACATCCACGGGCAATCGTCCCACACCATCTCTGAGGCTTTTTTTAAGATCTCCAGCCGTTTCTTTGGATCCTGTTCCAGTCGGCTCGCATCCATTATCTTGTCATATTCAGGGTTGTTGTAATGGGCTGCGCCTAAACCCTTAGGCGGATTAACGCTGGAGTGGAACTGACCATAGAGGCCCATATCCGCGTCGAGGATCAATGGTCCCCAGCCCAGGAGAAAAACTTCCAGTTCCGTCTCCTCAATAGGTTTGAGCAGGCCTGCCACATAGGTCGGCCAGTCATAGGTTCTAAGTTCTGCCTTTACGCCTATCGCCTGAAGATAAGCCTGGATGGCCTCGGACACCTGCTGGTCGAAAAGATAACGGCCCTGAGGTGTCCGCATGCTTACGGTCTTAGTGAAGTCGAAATTGGCCTTCTTCAGAAGTTCTTTGGCTTTTTCAGGGTTATATTCATACTGGTGCCCCATTTTATGATATCCAAAGAGGATCGAAGACACCGGACCGTCCATGGGAACAGCCGTATCAAAGAGAATCTTACTGACGATGGCCTTCTTATCTATGGCATAGTTGAATGCCTGCCGGACCATTTTGTTCTGTGTCACGCCCTTCCTGTAGTTCAATCCCATGAAGATCGTCCTCGTGGAAAGAGGCATCTCGACCACGATATTGGGATCGGCCTTCAGTGCGGCCACATTTGAGGGCAATGGCTTGTAACAAACATCGATCTGGCCTGTCCTGAGCATGGCTTCACGGGTGGCTGTCTCGGGGACAATCTTGAAAGTCAGTCTGGCAACGGTCGGCTTGGACCCGTAATAATTTTCGTTACGAACCATCACGATGCGATCGCCCTTCACCCACTCCTTGAGAATATAAGGTCCTGCGCCGACTGGATTCTGGCGAACATCTTCACCAAATTTCTCAATGGCCGCCGGTGAAATAGGACTGCAGATCGTCAGAGAAAGTGTGGGAACAAACGGTGCGAAGGGGTACTTGAGCTCGATCTGGATGGTGTGGTCATCGACGACCTTCACCTCCTTGATCATAGCAATGGCAAAACGGAGGGGCACCCGCATCTTTGGATCAATGGCCCGGTCCAGAGTGAGCTTGACAGCTTTGGCATCGCAGGGAGTGCCGTCACTGAACTTGACACCTTTTCTCAGACTAATCGTGTAAATCAGGCCGTCCTTTGAGACCTTGTAGCCGGTCGCCAGCCGTGGCTCCAGTTTCCCGTCCGGGGTTTGATAGAAAAGGGTGTCGTTGATCAGGTCGCTCATGTTCTGCATCAAAGTGGTGGTATGCTCCTGCGGGTTCAGGGTATCGGCATCAATGCCTATGCCGATTCTGAGCTCGCTGATCTGAGCCCCGGCAGACGGGACAAGGAAGAAGCCTGCCCCCGCTATCAACATGGACATGAAAACAAATGCTTTAGTAAAAATACCGATTTTTTTCATCACTCTCCTCCTTTCTTTAATATAAGGTTTGTTGAACTCCCCCCGACTATTTACAACCCACACTTGTAAAACCGTCCCTCTTTCATAATAGCCATGATTTTTTCTTTATACTGCAGAATACCGATATTCTCAAGAGGGTTCCCATCGATGATAACGAGATCAGCCAGTTTTCCCTTTTCAAGGGTCCCGATCTTCTTTTCGAGGCCTAAAACCTCCGATGCCGTTTTTGTGGTTGCCACAATGGCTTCCATCGGGGTAAATCCGACCCTGACCAGCAATTCCATCTCCTTTAAGTTCTCGCCATGGCAGTTGAAAGGGGTCCCCGCATCCGTCCCCATCGCAACGGGGACTCCTGCCTTACGCGCTTTCTTAACACTCTCCCAATGACTTTTCATGACCGCTTTCGACTTTTCAACGGCAAAGGCAGGCACTCCCCTTCGAACCCCCGCCTTGATAATGTAATAAGGGGCGCATAATGTGGGCACCACAAAGGCCTTCGTCTCCAATATCAATTCTATCGCTTCATCATCCAAGAAGAATCCATGCTCAATAGAGTTAATCCCAGCCCAGAGAGCGTTTTTAATCCCTTCCGTTCCTTGAGCATGAGTGGCTGTTCGCCTTCCAGCTTTCCGGGCTTCTTCCACCCCGGCAATCAATTCTTCGAGCGTGAACTGTGTGGTTCCGGGCTCCACCCCTTTGGTCATCACTCCTCCGGTCGCCATCAGTTTGATCAGGTCCGCTCCAGCTCTGAGTTGTTCCCTCACGGCGGCTCTCACTTCATCCATGCCATTTGCCTCCCGACCGAACTGCCACCCATGGCCGCCTGTCATACAGACCAGCTTGCCGCTGCAGAGCATTCTTGGACCTTGAAGAATCCCTGACTCAATTCCATCCCGAATGGCGAGGTCCACATAATCTCTTCCCCCCATATCCCTCACGGTCGTCACACCGGCTTCCAATGTCCGGCGGGCATGGTTGGCTGCCTTCAAGGTGAGCACAGGGATTGAATCCTTTAAAAGAGAAGTGATCGGGTCCGCACTTCCATCCACACAGAGATGGACATGGGCATCGATCAATCCGGGGAGAAGGGTCTTCCCCGAGATATCGAAGACCCTATCTTTCTTCGAGGTTTGAACTCTTCTGGCCGGTCCGACGAAAAAGATGTTTTCCCCATCGACAGACACCGTTCCCTTTTCAATCACCTTTCCATTTCCAATGATGACATTGCCATTCCTGAAAACGATCGCCATGGCTCCTCCCTATC
>JAGVBT010000161.1 GCA_020059605.1 Deltaproteobacteria bacterium | reverse complement strand
GAGGTCCGTCACATAGGCCGCATCCGTCTTGGCCATCAAAAGATATTCGTCCGAGTTGAAGAAGGCTTTGCCCACGGCGATGAATCCCTCCTTGATATCCAATCCAAGCGAACCCATGCGTTGGACCTCTCCTACCCAGAAATTGAAGCCTCCGAGCTCTGGGGTTCGGTCAAGGATACTATCGTAATAATGAGTGACAAGGTCTCCCGCGGATTGGCTCTCCGGCGCCATGCTTCGGGTCATTTCAACAGGCACGATTCCATCGACCCGGGCCCCCGAACCGTCCAATCCATGATTGTGGTACCATAAATTCCATATGGCGTTTCCCCATGCTTTCAAACCGCTAAAGAAGGGATCCGTCTGCGCAATGTAGGCCCCGGGATCTCCTCCAGGTTTAAAAGGGGTCGGCACGGAGAGTGTGGTGGCCGTTCCGTTGATCTCATCTCTTAAAAATTCCACGTATTCACGCGAGGTCCCCTGATAAAAGAGAGTCACTCGCACATGGTCCGCCCCCGGAGGGAGAATACCCGTTAGATTGATATCGTCATATCCTCCGGCATACTCCGCCGCGGAAAAGTAGGCAGGCTGACTGACTCCATGCCAGACAGGTTCGCTCATCCTCGCGGCTGCATTCGTTATGTCAAATCCTTTGGGAGGTATCCGGTTATCTTTATAACGGCCTGTGGCCAAAACAAAATGGAAGGTTTCGTCTTCGCCTGTCAAATCGCTCTTCGGGTGCGTTTCGTAGACCAATTCATCGACATAGGCCTCTTGGGCGGATAAGGAAGGAGAACTGGTTGAGTTGGGGAGGCCTTTCAAGGTGCCCATGGAATAATCGTATGGATTCACCTCGTAGATCAACTGCCCTCCGGCATAGGCCTTAATATTGGCAAACATCCGCCTGCCTTCCGGGAAACCGGAGATCAGTTTATGACCCGTATTATTTTGAATTCTGAAGGAGATGTCGCCTGTCCCTTGATCATAGGAGAGGCTCTTGATGGTCGCTGCCAGCTTCAACTGAAGCCTTGCCCGTTCAGAGGCGGCCAGCAGGGCCGCGCCATTATCCGTCGGAGATATCCCTGCAAACAGATTCAGTGTCAGTGTCTGCGGGCCCTGGGAAAGGAGCTGGTAATTCACAGGGTCATACGTGTTTGGGAAATGGTCGTCCAGGGATGCCAGGATTCTGGTAATCCATAGATTTCCCCCCTGCAGATCGTGCAGAGGGGCTCCGGAATTCGGATGCTCGGTACTCTGGTCAGGGCGCAGCGGAGCGGCCGCTTCCCCGCAACCTTTCCCCCGGATGTCCCGCATATGGCAGTCCTGGCATTTCGCAGCTCTTGTGATGGTTCGAGCGCCTTGCATCTGAAATTCCGGGTTGGTTGGCGCGCCGTCTTGCTGCCCGTAAGCGGACAGGATAAATTCGGAGAAGGTCCTCTCCACATGGAAATATCTTCCGGCAGAATACTGCTCCGTGATAAGGTCCGTCCCTCCGGACTGGTCGGGGAGGCCGCTGAGATTCATATTCGCAAGCACGGGGTTGGATACATCATGGCAGGTGGAGCAGAAATATTTTGACTTATGATACCGACTGTAAAGAACCGTATGATCCGGCACTGTGTCGGCGAAACTCGATCTTTTCTTTCCGGACACATTGGCGAGATCCACAAAATACTGTCCTCCAGAGTTTTCGAGATAGGTGGCGCTATACTTCGGCAGATCACTCATATAAAAGGGTTGGTGACTGAAGAGCAGGATTCCACCCGCAAGAATGGCGTCCTCCACATAGGTTAGATCAGCCCTGTTCTGGGATTGCGTACCGCTGCCCGGCCCGGTGTTGCCGTTTTCATCCCAGTAACCTGCCCAACCGGCCCCCTCTCTCGTGCCGTCGAAGGTTGTTTTGAAAAACGGGTCTCCCATCCTGTGGCAGAAGTCGCAATGTACCCCGTCGAAATCACTCCCGGTCATCAAAGAGGCGTTGGGCGGGTCAGAACGGCCCCCAAGCCAGCCCTCCGGAAAATGGCAGCGCTCGCAGATATCCACGGCATTAGGGTTGCCAAGGGCCCAGATGGAGTCCTGGGCGGCTACGGTCATAGCTGCCCAGAAGATGGGATCCCTCGCTGCCTGGGCCATCATGGAGCCAGACCAGGAAAATCCGGGAGCCACCGTATTGCCGAACTTATCCAGATCTTTTTCCCCGTGACAGTTAATGCACCCGAGGGGTTCCTGGAGATTAACGCCCTGTTCCGGTTGTGTTCCGGGCATCCTTACAAGGGGGTCATCAACTATGGGAAGAGGTGTAAAAGCAAAAGCAAAGAAAAGGACGCCGAGGATCAAAGCGAGAGGGAAAAAGGTTAGAGCCAGAAGTTTCGTTTTCATGTTTGTTCCCCCTTCCTTTATAGTAGGACTCAAGCATTCAGCAGGAAATTTTCCACACCTCTTTTTTTCCTTACTTTTGATTGAAGCATAAATAATGCCAAACAATAACATGTTGATTTTATTGGCATTATTAATTTGATGGCCCCATTTATCCGGCAAATTGCCTTATCATTCGTGCAAATTGCCCGATGAGGTCATTTCAAGGGTCTCGTGAAAAGGGCAAATCAGGGGATATTGGACGGTTTTTGAAGAACCCCCAAAAGCATCACTTGTTGTCCGTTGTCGTTTTGTGACGGTTTATGATATCTTTTCAAAAAACAGGATGATCGAAGTCCAGGTAACCTCTCCATTGGTTAAGCTCATGTGCGGGGATTTATAAATCTCTTCGGGAATTTTAAGGGGTTTCTCGATCAGCGAGCGAGGAACCTGAAAGCTGATATTTTGAACCAATTTCATGCTGCTGGCCTTCACCACGTATTCCAGGAGATCGTTCTCATTGAAAAATTCAGAATGCTCTCTTTGATTCAAGATATATTCCGTGGCGATAACGACGACGCCGCCCGGTTTTAAAACCCTCTCCATCTCCCTCACTGCAAGGGTTGAGTATTCTTTACCCCCGAAATGTTCTATCGAAGAAAGCGAGAAGACAAGATCGAAGGAATTTTCTTTAAACGCCAAATGGCATCCGTCCATCGGTAAGAAAGTCAACCTCTCTCCCGGATATTCGAAAGGTTGATATTTCTCAGGACAGTTAAGGACAGAGGGGTCCCCTTCCGATGCGCCTCCCTGTATCCAATCCCCCCTGAACAAATCGGTTGCATAAATCTTCCTGCAATGTTTGGCCATCCAATAGACGATAGGCTCATGTCCTGTTCCGATCCCCAGGAGAATGGATTCGGGGGTGATCTTTCCCAATAGGTTCGCCCCATAGATCGTCTGGACCCATTCAAACGCTTTTCGATGCATTCCGGCCAGTGAGGTGGGCACAACCTCCAGATCCTTTGCAAATCTTCTCCAATCCGAATCAATCCATTTGCAGGGGTTGGCCAGCTCATTCAGCCGGCAACCGGTATAGGGAGGGTCTTTTACAAAGGGGTGAAACAATTCCATGGATCCAACAGAGACGGGATCAAGGAAAAAATCATGCAGAGGGATTCGATGATATCTATTTTCAAATTCGTCGGAGGAAACCAGATTCAGCAAAAGATCATCACGGCTGCACTCTCCGCTCCGGAGCCTGCGGAGATAAATGTTGAATCCCTCCGGATCAGGCCTTCTTTTTAAAAGGAGGAGGAAAGCCATTTCGATGAATTCCGAATCGGAAACCGCTGCTAAATCTTTCACCACCCTCTCCCGTCCCCTTTGCTCCGCATTACAAACCCCTGCTTTCAATAATCCCCGTCAATATCTTTTTAATACGGTCTGTGCCATAATGGTCGACCACATAAGACCTTGCCTTTTCCCCCATGGTCAGATATCCGGCGTCCGGGGCGATACTCCGAAGGACCCCTTTCGAAAAACTTTGATAATCATGGTATGAAAAACCGCCTTCACTTTGAAGGATATGGTCCGCCAGGACTTCTGATTGAGAATTTACAAGGACCGGGGTCCGCTGGGCCATGGCCTCCAGGGTCACGATGCTCAGGCTTTCATGGGGGGATGGCATCACAAAGAGGGCTGCGCCCGCCATCAAACGGAACTTCTCCTCTTCCGACACGAACCCAAGAAACTCGATATCGGGATCTTGTGGAAGGGCCATTTCATCCTTCCCCGTCAGGACAAGGCGTAAATCCGATGGATATTCTTTCTTGAACCTCCTAAAAAATTCCAGTAATTGGGGAATGCCTTTAAAGGGATCAATCCGGCCACAGTAAAGAAGGTAAGGATATCCAGGCCGGTGAGGAATGGACTCTTCCACCTGAATTCCAACACCGACCACCTCTCCGGGGAGTTCTCCCCATAACCTGGTCCCAAGCCTTTTTTCTGCGACTGTATTCCACAACAGTTTCCCGGCTCGCCGTGCCATGTAACGGTAGGCTGAAAGATAGGCAGGGGCCTCATCGTGAAGGGTGGGCACAAGGAGACATCGTTCCCTGGGAACCAGCCGGATGCCGTAGTACGTGGTCGGGAAAAGGTAGGTAAAAAATATAACGGAATGGTATTCCTGAGCGTGGTCCGAGAGGAATCGGATGAATCCTTTTGAATAGGGCCCCTGCTTGTAGATGAACTCCTCCTGCAAGGCAAGGGACCATCCGATAGAGCGCTCCGCGGAAAGCAAGGAAGCGGAATCGGAAGATTGGTTTTTAAAACGGGTCAGGAGAAGTCTATGTAAATCATGCCAGTAAGGCGTTCGTTGTCGATCGACATGAAACCTGCGGATAGTGATCCCCTCTTGATTTGTTTCTCCCGGGGTTAAGGCATTCTCCCAGGTCGCAGCATCGAGAGCGACCGTCGTCAGAAGATCCACACTGAATTTATTTTTAAGCAGAGTGGCCCACTGCCAGGCAAGCGATTCTGCCCCCCCGACAATACTCTCATGCCATCTTTGAATAACAATTCCAAGCCGGTTCACAGAAGAGTCCCAAGGGCTTTCATAAAGGCCTGCCCTATTTTTTCATTCGTAAACATTTCAATATACCGCGCATAACCCAATTCCCCCAGAGTGGTTCTGAGCGTTTCGTCCTGAACAATGCGATGGATGGAGGCCGCTATGAGTTGGGGATCACATTCTTCCCAAACCAGACCTGCTCGGCCAAGGGTTTGAGGAACGGCGGTAGAGCCATAAGCAACGACAGGAATTTTCATGGACATGGCCTCTACCAGGGGAACGCAAAACCCTTCATGTTGACTGGTGATCACAAAGACATGGGCGAGGAGGTAATAGGCTTTGAGAGCGGCGTCAGAAACCTTCCCGGTAAATACGACCTGCTCCTCCAACCTCTTCTCCCGGACACTTCGGACCAGGTTTTCGGTATAGGCCTTTAACTTCGGGTCTTCCCCCCCAACGATAAATAAAAGGCTCCTGGGGTTGTAGGTCCGGGAGTAGGCTAAAAAACTCTCGATGAGCGCCCCATGGTTTTTATTCGGGGCCAACCGGCCAACCATCAGGACACGAATCTCCCCGTCATTGTGGCGTTCGAGAAGGTTCACATCCGCTTCAACTTCCCGGAGTCGATCGATCTTGTGAAAAGGAGGCACCACATGACATTTTTCACGGGAAACTCCGGCCGCCAGGAGATCCTGCAGACTAAATTCGGAACAGGGCATAAAAAGACCGGCGTCTGTCCGGGCCATGTCAGCCAGCTGCCGACGCCCTGCCCGGCAGACCCCCACGTAATCTTCATTGACTCCCATGAAAAATTCCGGAGGCGTCACATTGTGATATTTCACCGCCTTCCGGCAGTGAAGTCCCTTCATCAATCTCAGCCCGTCCTCCCATCCCGTGGCATAATGGTAGATCAACAAGTCTTCAGGATTCTTCAAAAAAAGAGAGAGACGCTCAAACGGCTCGATGAACGGTGCGGAGATCGCCGTGTACTGGGAGAACAGGCAAACCTCGTGTTCCTGTGCGGAAAGGACCTCTTCCATCCCGAGCATGTCATGGCTGACGGCATCGCCGGGTTCGATGCTCGGATTACAGATCGCTATTCGAGCCATAGCCCTCAGCCCTCACGAAATCAGGTTCTCTTTTCTCAAAACTTCAAAAAACCGGGCCTTGATCCTGCCGTTAGAAAATAGATCATGGTATCGTTGATAACCCATCTCTCCGAGGAAATAAGCCAGGTTTTTATTCCGGACAATTCGATTGACCGAAGCGGCCAGAAGTTCGGGTTGACATTCCTCCCAGACCAGTCCTGCCCCTCCCACCGTCTCGGGAACGGCGGTTGAGCCATAGGCGACGATAGGAATCTTCAAAGACATGGCTTCAACCAGGGGAACGCAGAATCCTTCGTGAAAACTGGTCGTCATAAAAACATGGGCAACCCTGTAATAAGCCTTTAGAGCTGAATCGGAAACCGCTCCTGTAAAAAAAACGGCATCCTCAAGATGGAGCTCCCTGATTTTGTCTTTAAGCAACTGATGATAGGATGCGAGCCCGGGATCGATTTTGCCTACGATCAGCAGACGGCTTTCTGGATTGTATTCCCGGCGGTAAACATGGAAGGTATCGATCAAAGAGATATGGCCCTTATTCGGTGCAACCCTTCCCACGGTCAGCAGGTTAGTCCATCCGTCTCGAAATTGCCGGATAATTCCTTTTTCCGGTTCGAGCAACTGCAATCGATCGATATGATGGAAAGGCGGGACGACGGCCCATTTTAACCCTTCCCCCCCGATGGCCAAAAATTCGCTGACATTATAGAAGGAATCCCCGATGTAGAGATCCGCCTGGAGGTCTACAAGGTCCTTCAACTGGGAACGGCCGGATTGGCAGGCGACCATGTAATTGTCCGCGAAGCCCTCGAAAAAGGCCGGCGGGGTCACGTTATGATATTTGATGATTTTGACGCACCGGAGGTTATTCAGAAGTTCGATCCCCTTGTTCCATCCCACCGAATGATGGTAGATGAATATGTCTTTCGCCTCTCTAAGGAGCGATTGAAAATCCTTGAGATCAAAGACCTCGTGTTCAGACACCTGTGAGTGCACGGCGATCATTTTAGCCAGGTAGCCCTCTTCTTTAAAGGCTTGATACATGCCGATGACATCGTTGCTGACCGCATCTCCGTAGTCAATGTCCGGTGTAGAGATGATCACTCGTCTCAAGGTTTCACTCCGATGACGGCATAATCCTGGGGGCCGTAAAAATATTGATTGAATCGCTCCCCCAGTTCGGAAGGCGAAACCTTCATCGTTTCCGGAAAAGGATGGAGGTATCGTATCTCAATCTGAGTCAACCCGGAACGCTCGCTAAGAAACTCTAACAGGGGGCTGGGTAAGGGGGCATAATGCGTTGGGTCGAGATAGAATTGGCTACATCCTACGAGGATGTTTTCCGGGTTCGGAGTCTCGAAAATGGCGATCCCGCGGGGCTGGAGGACCCGGACGGTTTCACGGAAGAGTTCGGCAAGCAATGGCCAAGGGAGGTGTTCAAGGATATGAAACCCGGTGACCGCCCCAAATTTGTTGGGGGGCTGAGATTTTAAATAGTCCATTAAATCCGATTCCACCACCGCTAATCCCGATTCACGGCATCGCTCAATGAGTATCTTAATCTGATCCACTCCCTCCGCGATGTATCCATGTTCCTTCAATAATTCAAGCCATTCTCCGCGACCACAGCCAAGGTCAAGGATGGGGGCCTGGGGAGTCCCTGCCTTGGATGTCTCGATATAAGGAAGATAAATCCTCTGTTTCTCTTTGGTGTCTTCCCGTTTGCCCCTGAAGATTTCAAGAAGCGCCACATCGATGGAATCTGGAGAACGGCGTTCTATCTTTTTCACCCATGCCTCGACTTGATCCGACACCTGTTTATCTCTTGTTTCAAACTCTTCCCGGAGGTCTGCTAAGGTCCCCGCCATCGCTCTTTTTTCGGCTTCAAGAAATTCAAGGAGATCTTCCTTCCATTTCCTCTCCAGCAGTTCCCGGAGGACTTTATTCTCTGAATCAATCATCCCCTTCAACACCCCAAATTTTTCATCGATCTGACTCCCTGCGGATTGCCGAAAATTCGAGAGGTCGGCAGCGAACCGCTCGATTTTAAGATTTACTGATTCCTTTTCATTTCTCTGTTGGGCTTTCCATTCCCCCTGAAACCTAAGAAAAGCTGCATGCTGTCTGTTAAATTGCTGGTAGAGCGCGGCGTTGATGTTTTCCTGGAGATTAAAGATAAATTCTTCCAGGGTTTTTTTTCTGGACAGCCGGGAATGGACTTTCTCCGCCTTGCGGTTTAAAATCGGAATGGCCTTAATGATATTCGCATAGCGGATCCCGTACTTCCAGAGAAGCCTATCCACATATTTTTTGAAACTCGGCACCTCGATGGTGATGGGGGTGAAGGAGGGGAGATCCATCCGGGGTCCTTGAACCTCCTCAGAGACCCATTTCTTCTCATTTACTTCTCGCCTCAGATCCTGCTTGATTTCTTCAATATTGACTTTAGGGATAAAGGACTCGGACATATCTGACCTCAAGAAAGGGCTCGCAGTTTACCTGTTAGATAAAAACTCCATTAGAAACGTTTGCGTTTTCACGGCGGCCGCCCCATTATTCCATTTTTACAGGGACTTTCAATGTCTGAGATCCCTTATCCTTGAACCAGGCGACTAATTCCTGAACCAGGTCGAATTCAATAAAGAATTCCCCTCTCTGGGGCTGAGTTGCCACGACCACATTTAATGTCACCTCTTCATTCGGCATTAGATCGTGAGGTAAAGCCGTCCTTAAACCGTCGAAGACAATGATTTTACCGTTCTGGTCGATCCAATGATAAGAAAGGTTAATGCCATACTTCCCGTCCGCCTGGCCTCTGGACGGCCATAGTGAAGGACTCATGTTTCTGACCTTTATTTTCAGGACGGCAGAGGTATTGGGTTTTAAGGCGACCGATTTATTTTCGAGGGAAATCAGGGCCTTGAAGGCCTCCTCCGGCAAAGGTTGACTCGCCGCCGTTTGAGGTTTGGAGGGCGCCTCCTTTTTTTGCCCGCACCCAAAACCTCCGAGCATAAGATTCAAAATAACCATAACCATTAAAAAGAATACAACCCTTTTAGAACTTTTCATATTTCCTCCCCTCGTTGCGGATATAACGCCGGTCCCCGAAAAATAGACCGTTGCTATTGTTCACTCATTCTCTGTTACGACAGGCATCCCGCATCGACGATCTTCTGAAGCCTGATCTGAAATTCGGCGGAGCCGGTAAAAAATCGAAGCGTCTGCTCCCTGTTTAAGAGGCTCGAATTCAGAAGATCCATCCAATACCCTATTTCATCAACCGGGCCGGCGCTGCGGTGAAGGATGGACTCGTACAGGTCTTCTACATACTCCCGGTTGCCCCTGTTTTTCGAAGCATATTCGGGGCTCTGAGTAAATCCAAGTGCTATTTGGAAAGAAAGATCTTCTATATTTTGAGGCGTTGCGCACTGGGCATCCCTGATGAGGCTTACCCAAAAATTGAAGCCATCGGTGTCCGGAAGTCTGGCCAGAAAACCTCTATAGAAATCGTTCACCAGATTGTTTTCCGGGCGAGTCGCAGCCTTCCCAAACATATCTTCCAATCGCAATCTAAATTCTTCACTATAGGCAAACCAGTTCTTGACCAGATCCCGGCTTGCGCCTTGCTCCATATACCTCCACCAGAAATCCACCTCCCCCTGGGCAGGCGTCCTGTTAAGATACGTTTCGTAAAGATCGATGATATAATCCGCATCCGTCCTGGCCAGTTGAAAATATTCCGGAGAATCGAAAAAGACTTTCCCGATAGTCATGAACACTTCTTTGATATCGATCCCCAGGGCAACCATTCGGTCGATCTCCCCTGCCCACCAATCGAATCCCCCGGGATCAGGAGCCCTTCCAAACGCCCCCTGGTAATATTGAAAGAGGAGGTCTTGGATTGATGGACCGAAAAGGGACCGGTACCCCTGGAGGTAGGCATGAAGCGCATCCACAAAACCATACCCGTAAACATTGTCCGGCCCGGATGCCCCGAGATCGAGGGCTGATTGCTTTAAAGCGGACTCGACCATCTCGACCGTGGCGCCTGGTAAAGCGGATAGCAGTAAGGCCATGGTCCCTGAAATGTGAGGCGCTGAAAAGGAAGTCCCAGATACGAAGGCATAAGAGTCGGGGAACACCCCTCCAAATGTCAGGTCGGATGTTTTGACATTGACGCCTGGACCGACCACTTTCGGATATGTGGATTCATCACAGGCGGATGGCCCGCGGCTGCTGGAAGGGGCAATCAAGAATGATTCATCAACAGCTCCCACGGAAAAGCCTTCAGGATTGTTGGCCGGACTGCTGCTGGTCGAAGGGTTGGAGCCGGAGTTTCCGGCTGCAAAAACGAGGGAAATCCCTGCTGCTTTTAATACCTGGAGATCCGTTTGAAACTCTAAGGAGCAACCGTTGACATTTCCGAGGTCCCATGAATGGTTCACGACATCCGGCGCATCATCGGTGTCCGGATCATGGTCCGGATCGAGGAGCCACTGAAATCCCTGATGGATCGCGCTCAGGGATGCGTTTCCCAGGTCATTGAATATCTTCACGCCGATCCATTTCGCTGCCGGGGCAACACCGATGGCCGTCCCCCCTGCATTGCCTCCCACCATCAGGCCCATGGTCTGCGTTCCATGGCCATGGGCGTCGTAGGGGATTTTATGTTCTTCGTTCGGATCGAACCAGCTGTTTGTTCCCCCCCGCCATTTGTCCTTCAAGTCAGGATGATCCGGATCCACCCCGGTATCCATGTTTGCAATGACGATGCCCTCCCCCCTGAATCCAAGATTCCAGAGATCCGGTGCCTGCACGGCCAGGATATTCCATTCCGGCAATACCGGCCCGCCAAAGGTTAATGAAGGCGCTTTGAAGGATGCGTCCAGTTTGATCTCTTCGACTTCAGGTCTCCTTTCAACCTCCCGCAAAACCTCCACGCTCAGGGTGGCGGCTATCCCATTGATGACCCACAAGGAGGTCACGCGACCCACCCCTTTCGCCCTCAGAAATTCCTTCAAAGGCTTCTGGGTCGAATCGGCTTTGCTTTTCAAAGCTTTGATGATTTTGGACCGACGGGCGGGTTTGCTTTTATCCCTAATCAGATGGATATCCACCCTGTCCGAAAGAGTGATGATCACTGAAATTTCATCTTGATCGGTGAGTGACGGAAGGAGAGATTGAAGTTCAGGGGAGAGAACCCCGGCCTGGGAGGTCAGGGCGGCTAAGAAAATGAGAAACGGAGCGATGAGAAGGGAGAATGTCCTTATCCGCTGGAACATAGCATCTCTCCCGATCTCCCAAATTCCCCCTTCCCCATTCTCTCCTCTATTCGATGACAAGGTCTTGCACCTTCAGGTCCCCTATAACGAGAGTCACTCTGCTTCCCGGGGTCATCAGTCGATTGGGGTTTGAAAAAAGAATAAAATAAACCCGGTTCGGGAGGGGATGGACTGCGGTCTGCCGCATGGAACCCAATTTTGTCCTGGGAACGGATACCTTGATCCCGGTCGATTGGTCGATCAGATAGACCTCGGATTGTCGCCTGAGCAGGAGGGAAGCTTTTTCGGGATCGATCACCTTATAGCGAAAATCGAGCATGTGATCGCCTGCCGAAAGCCGAATGCCTACGATCTCAATTCCCAACTGTTCGGCAATCCTCTGCCGCGCCGTCATCGGAGCAGCCTCGACTAATGGCAGGGGTGCCGGATCACGTGCCTGGTTCGACGATCCCCCCTTGCATCCTGCGCCAGGCGTCAAAAAAAGCATGATCAGGACGATAATGATGAAAGAATCTAACTTGATAAGAGATCTTTGCCAGGCCCACCGGTCTTTATCCTTCCGGAACATTTTTTGCGTTAATCCTTATATTCTCAACCTGTTGAATACGAATAGGGATTTATTGTTTAAGGGAAGATATTGATCCATTCAATGATGGACTGATTGATTACATTTGACCATATCAGTCATTTCACTGTCCGGAGCGCAAAAAATGGGGGGCAAGACCGAACCCCCATTTTCTTCGAACTATGAAATTTTAGCGTTAAATTACAAACACCCCGCATCGATCACGGCCTGGACCCTGATCTGAAATTCGGGCGAATCGGTAAAATACTGAAGCGTCTCCTCCCTCGTCGCCGTGCCCAAAAACGACAACCAATAACTCACCTCCGAGGGCAACGCCCCGCGACGAAGGATCCCATCATAAAGATCCTCCACAAACTGGCTGTCCGTCCTTGCCCTCAACCCATACTCCGCACTCTGAATAAAATCCAGCGCAATCTGATGGGAAAGATCTCTCACCGCCTGCGCCCCCGTGCACTGCGCCGCCCGCATCAACCCTAAATACCCGTTAAACCCTCCGGTGTCCGGAAGACGATTCATAAACCCCCGGTAAAAGTCATTGACCAGGTTGTTCTCCGGCCTCGTCGACCCCGCCCCAAACAGCCCCTCCATGTATAACTTGAACTCCGGACTGTAAACAAAATAGTTCAAGGCGATGTTTCTGCTCATCCCCGTGGTAAGATAGCCCACCCAGTAGTCGATCTCCGCCTGGGACGGAGTCCGGTTCAGAAAGGTCTCGTAGAGGTCCGTCACATAAGCCGCATCCGTCTTGGCCATCGAAAGATACTCATCCGAATTGAAAAAGGCCTTGCCTACAGCTATGAAACCCTCCTTGATATCGATGCCCAGGGAGACAATCCGCTCGATCTCTGCCGTCCAGCCCTCGGCCCCTCCAGGCTCCGGCGCCCGATCAAGGATATCGTTGTAATATTTTACAACCAGGTCATAAATTCCCTGTGGCGAAGCACCCGAGATTTTAAGATATGTCAACAGTCCGCCTGGAGATGTTGCGTTATTCGTCAGGTTTAATCTCCTGTCATAAAGGGGAATATCCCCGCTGCTTACCGGAGAAAGCGATGCGTCCATTGTCTTCCCGGCAGGCAACAGCAAGGAATACTGCTTTTTAGGAAAGGCAAGTTTATTTCCGTCCTCTGCCCAGATGGTCATGTAGATTCCCTGAACAAGAGGGGCATAATCTTTCACCCCGGCATTTAAAAACCGGAGAAGGATATTCTGCCCTGTCGATCCTGTCAGGAGCGGAGGAGCGCCCGGAGAAAATGGGGCTCCATTGATTAAAAAGTATCTTGGGTGGTAATCGATGGCGCTCGTAACGGCCATACCTGGACCATAGTTGCCCGTTGCAACGGCATTATTGATCACAGGGTCAATCTCGCTGAATAATATAACCTTATCCTGATGATAATTTACTCCGGGATAAGCCTGGCCGGCCGAAGCATCACTCTTCACGGCTCCGTAAAGCCCCATTGGAACCTGAATTTGTTGATGGCTTCCACTCTGGTAGAGGTAGGTGCCCGGCTTCACTGTCCAGGTGTAAGTGGCCGATCCGCCGGCTGGCGTCTCTTTGACAAACGATCTCACCCTGCCGTCGGGATTTCTCGCCGGAGCGAGATCTCCGGGAGCAGGTATGAGGCCCGGAATGATAACCGAAACCGGCACGGAAAGATTGTTCTGCAGGTTGATCGTTAATGTCGTATCCCCGGGAGGCACGACCAACTCCGGGCCCGGCACCGTCACATTTCCCGTCTGGAGGCCAAAGCCCCACATGGGTATCTGTGCGCTGTCCGGCATGGTCTTGGTGATTACCCCTGTTTTCAGATCAAAGACTGCCGCAGATGAAATCGCGGCCGCACCCAGCAGGATCACCATCGCAATTAGGAATATTTTTCTTGATCGATTCAGGATCATTCGGATCATCTCTTTCCTCCATCCCCTTCGTTAGAAAATAGGTTTAGTCCAGCGGTAAGGGCAACGAGGCCCGTATCGTCGTTCGGTAACGTCTTTCGTCTGAAGAAGTTGACGTAACCTTCAGACACTAAACGAAACGGGCTTCGTAACCGTAACCTTAACCCAAAACCGGAGATTATTTTCATGGTTCGTGGAAAGCCAAGTGGCCGTGAAAAATTACTTTATATTAAGGATTGCCCGGTTCGATAATCACATCGGGATGCTCCATGATCATAAAGGTCAGCATGCCTCCGGGAAATAGATTGTTGTTGGTCAGCTCCTTCTCACTGTGGGAATGCCACATGAAGACAAACCCGGAATTGGGATTGAACCCGCCCTCCCCGGGAGGAAGGGAACCTGCAAGGCCCATGAAGGGGCTCCCGGCATAAAACTGTCCGAATGTGATGACCTCCTGGTTCGGCAAGGCGACAGGCA
This sequence comes from Deltaproteobacteria bacterium, assembly GCA_020059605.1. Classification (GTDB taxonomy): domain Bacteria; phylum Desulfobacterota; class BSN033; order BSN033; family UBA1163; genus RBG-16-49-23. Next base: position 2,801 of record JAGVBT010000161.1, on the reverse strand, counting down.
GGGGTTTCCCATGGTCGCATCTTGGGTCGCTCAGATTTTGCACCCCGTTGTAAACGCATTCTGTGGAGACAGGAGGGTCCCCGGGGCCATGGCCGTAAAAATCCCAACCAAGGCCGTCCCCGGTCCATGTAAAGATTGCGTCTAACGTTTGCCCTGGATAGACATTGCTGGTGAACAAGGACTCGCCAAGGTCCGGGCTGCTGTTCGGATTGGCAAGATTGGAGCTCAGGAGACGGCCATCCCTTGCAATGACGATATGGTTGTTTCCATGGGTATGAAACGGGTGCATGTCCCTACCCCCGCCGACCATCCGGAGAAGGATCTTTTCCCCTGGATGGGCCTTTGTTAGGGCCCCGTAGGGTTGATTGGGAAGCAACGGATTAAAGGATGAGGCCAGGGTGTCCGGAGCGGCGCGTCCGTTAATCAGCCAGTAGACAGGCCAAAAATCAGTTGTGTTCACGGGCTGACCCAGTTCCACATTCTGGTGGATGACGGGGTCAATCTCGCTGAGGAAAAAGAGATATTCCCGCTGAAACGAGGCGCTGCTGTGGTTGTAGGCATAGTTCACCCCTATGGATGGACGTACGATCAGCGTTCCGACAAGTCCCATCTCCACCTGGAGGTCCGGCTGTGTGCCGCTATAGTATGTATAAGTGCCCGGGTGGGCAGCCGTGAATTGATACTGGACTGTCCCCCCCGAAGGTGCGGCCTCACGGGCCAGGAGTCCTGCCGTTCCGCCCGCCGCAATCACCCCTTCCTGTCCCGGAAAGACCATCGACACAGGCACCGTGAGTTGATTCGTCAGATTAATTGTAATTGTGTTCCCCTGATTGACGATCAACGTGGGTCCCGGATACTGCATGGGGTTGGCCCCATTCGCATAACCCCACATCAATATCTGCTGGCCGTCCGGCATGCTGATGTATCCTGACTTTGCCGTGAGGTTGAAATTGATTCCTGTCAAACCTTCGATCCTGGCCTCCCCTCCTGTTGCTGAGGTCAGGATTACGGCAACCACTGTAAAAAATATCATTGCTCTTTGAATCATTCTATCCATGCCTGCCTCCTCCATTGTTCAGGGAGTAATCGTGATTTCGGTCATCATCCCGCCAAAGTCTTCTTTATCGTTGCTCAATTCCCACAGATTTCTCGAATACAGAAAATAGGTTCCGGGAGCCACGTCCTTGGTGTCCAGGATCACGTCCACGGACTGCCCGCCGCCCAGTGTCACCGAATTCGTGTTATAGTGAAGATTTTGGCCGGTCGTGCCCCTCAGATGTTTTGCATCCTTTCCCACCACCCTCATCGGGATCCCAAAGCTGGCCAACGTTGAGATATGGACCGTGCTCAGGCTTGAGATGCGGAGAAGAATCCTCTGCCCTTTCTGTGCGGTAATGATCGAATGGATCGGCTGGGATGGCTTTCCTCCGCTCGGAAGGTCCGAGAAAGTGTTGTAAAAAACAGCAGGATTGATCGTGTCCGGATAGCCCCTGCCGTTTAACATCATGTACTTGTCCTTCATGTCGGCAAAGGGAAGGGGTTGAACATAGAGATTGTTTTCATGGAATACGGGATCGAATCCTGTGATCTGGATCGGATAATCGACGTCATAGCCCGTCGACCCGTCCCCGTCATTGTATGCAAACTTCGTATAGGTCCTCCCCTGGAAAAGCTTGGGTATCCCGTCCTGTTTGGGGGTCACATAGAGATTGCCCAGCATTCCCATCTGCATATGTTCGGTCGCCTCTACGTGGCAATGATACATGAATGTGCCGGGTTCCACGAGGTTGTAAAAATAGGTAAAGCTGGCTCCTGTGTTGATGGCCAGCGATGCCATGGGCTCGCCGTCGAAGATGTAACCGGCATTCGGAAAACCGTGGTAGTGGACTGTATGAGGATCGAACAGATCGGGACGCATCTTCATCCCGATCGTAGTCAAAGTTAAATAGAGCTTCTCTCCTTCCTTGACTTTGATTGTTGGCGCCGGAAATTGCGCGGCCAGCTCCCCGAACTCCATCACCTGGTTGGCAGGCAGGTTGTTGGGTATTCGCACAAATCCGAACATATAGACAAGTGTTCCATCAGGAGAGACGGTGTTCTTGTCCGCCATATTGACGAATCCGTCCCCACCCCCAAGGTGGATACACCGGATGGTGGGGTCCGTGTCAGAGTAGGTGTCGTCATTCGCATCCCCCCCCGGACATTGAACCAGGATTTGAGCTATTGCAGGCGCGGCCGCTAAAGCTACGAGGAACAGAGGCAACAGCCATAAAACGAACCGTTTCTTTCCCTTCATATCGCTCTCCTTTTTGATAAGGTTTCCGACTCCATAGAAAAAACTTCCAGATTTCCCCCCGAATCAAATTAGGGGACAGGTTTTCCTTAGGGCAAACACCCTGCGTCGATCACGGCCTGAACCCGGATCTGAAACTCAGGCGAATCCGTAAAATACTGAAGCGCCTCCGCCCTCGTCCCCGTGCCCAAAAACGTCACCCAGTAACTCACCTCCGACGGCAACGCCCCCCGGCGAAGGATCCCATCATACAGATCCTCCACAAACTGGCTGTCCGTCCTTCCACGAAGCGCATACTCCGCACTCTCAATAAATCCCAACGCAATCTGATGCGAAAGATCTCTCACCGCCTGCGCCCCCGTACACTGCGCCGTCCGCATTAACCCCAAATACCCATTATATCCCCCCGTGTCCGGAAGACGATTCAAAAACCCACGATAAAAATCATTAATCAGGTTGTTCTCCGGCCTCGTCATGCCTGCACCAAATAACCCCTCCATATAAAGCT
>JAGVBT010000107.1 GCA_020059605.1 Deltaproteobacteria bacterium | reverse complement strand
GGGTGTGTCCTCCTTTCCATTGGGATTTGATTTTGTCCAAAATCTTCCCAAGAGGATAACACCCCTCTCTCTTTTTACACAAAAGATTTTACATTACCAAACACAAAAATAAACACTGCGTAACCGGGACCATTAAAATGGAATAAAAATGATGGGAGGATGTCAAACCCAGAAAGGAATCTTTGATCAGGCTTAAGGGGATGAATAAGTCTCTATCGTTCTCAGACTATTTTTAATCTTAAATTTTCTTCCCTCTGCTCCTTCTCCATCCACCATTTGGTAAATGTATCAATCTCGTCGCAAAAAAGGTTGTCTCTGTCGGAAGAGTGCGCTATATCACAATTTAAATCGCAGCATCCCCCCTTCAGAGTACACTTTGAATCTTGAAAATATTTGCAGGATTTCTCAAAACTCATAAGCATCCCTCCTTGTTATACATGGCGTCATTCATTTCTGCCCATCCTGATAGCTGATAAATCCTTCATTTCGAACATTTCTAAAAGGTTATGCGAAATTTATTATGCCGATATGTATAGAAGATCCATCCAAATAAAAATCCCGTGGCAAAGATAGACCACGGGACCGGCAAAAATGCTCTCTCGCCTGAGGCAGGCAAGCGCTTCGGCAACTCGGCTATCCCAATGACTTGGGACCCGTGGTTTTCCGCCCTCCAATTGCTTGGAGTTTGGCTTTATCGGCAATTTTTTTAATTTTTAAGGCTACCTTGATTAACTGCAATGTTTATGCCAATATGTTCAATCTAAAACTCCTTCAATAACGAGACCTTTTTGAAGAGCAGGCCTCAAGATAATTTACAGATTGGAACCTTTGACGACGGAGCGTACAATTTTGAACAACGAAGCGCATTTGCCTTTTACCGGTAGTCTTTTTTTCTTGACCTGCTTCCTTCTTTTTCTTATAACCTGGTCATACCAAATTGAGTTATTTGAAACCCCACCCCACCAAGGGTAAGCTCGACATGAAGAATGCTTCCAAAATGTCTGCCCCAAAAATATGAGATGACTGAACATACAATACGCAAGATATTCACCCGGGACTTCATCCTCTGTTTTTTTGCTCAGTTCGCCTTCACCCTCGTGATTTTCAGCCTTATTCCTACGCTGCCGATCTATCTTTCCCAATGGGGATCCACGGAAGCGGAGATCGGTGTTCTTCTGGGAAGTTTCGCGATCTCTTCATTGTTCCTCAGACCTTTTATCGGAAGGGCCCTTTTAAAAATCCCTGAAAAATACTTTATGATGGCCGGCGCCCTTTTTTTTGCCCTAACTTCCGCCGGCTATATGTTTGCCCCTCCTTTCTGGCCTTTTTTGACCGTGAGGATCTTCCAGGGGATGGGATTTGCCTTCTTCACCACGGCCTCGTTTACATTGATCGCCAAGATCAGCTCCGGGGCTCATATGGGACAAAGCCTCAGTTATTTTATCCTGGCCTTCACCCTTTCCAGCGCATTCGCTCCTCCTCTCGGAATGTTCCTGATCAACCGCTTTAGTTTTAATTTCCTCTTCCTGGCCTGCCTGGGCCTATCGTTGTGTTCTTTCTTCATTACTCACCGGTTGGGAAAGGGCGATGTCCCTCCCTTGCAGGATTCATCCACGAAACGCGGTATCTTTCCGAACAGGAAAGTCCTGCAACCGTCTATCGTCGGGTTTTCTCCCTTCTTCATCTGGGGAGCCTTAGCCACCTTTTTTCCTCTTTATGCAATCCGGCATGGGATGTCTAACCCAGGGCTTTTCTTTTCGACGGTTGCCATGATGCTCATCGTGAGCCGTGTTTTGGGCGGAAAAATATTGGATCTCTATAACAGGGAAAGCATCATCGCCCTTTGCATGACTCCCTATATTATTTCAATGGCCCTTCTCGCTTTTTCGAAAACGTTACCGATGTTTATTGTTGTCGCAGTGGTCTTCGGGATTGGACCTGCCTTTCTCGTTCCCGCTTTAATGGCCTATGTCCTTGACCGCGGGGAGTCCCCGGGCCCGGCAATGGGAACCTTTCAGGCCGTCACGGATCTGGGATTAAGCCTGGGGCCGGCGATGATGGGCTTCGTCATTCATTCGACAAGCTATCCGATCATGTTCCTCTGCTTGGCTCTCACGGGCATGATCAATCTCAGTTATTTCTATTTTTTCGTGAGAAAAAAAAGGATGAAACTCCGGTGACGCACAATTTAATCGGGAATCGTTGCCTTACGATAAGGATCTTCGACGGCGATTATTTTAAATTCCTGTATCTTGGGCGCTTGTTTGATTCGAGGATCTTTTTTCTGATGCGCACGGAGGATGGGGTCACTTCCACCAGCTCATCTTCCTTGATGAACTCGATGGCCTGCTCGAGGCTGAGGATCCTGGGTGGGATGAGCTGCAAGGCGTCGTCCGATCCTGCCGCCCTGATATTGGTGAGTTTTTTCTCCTTGATCACATTAACATCAAGATCGTTCTCTCTTGTGTTCTCGCCGATCACCATCCCTTCGTAGACCGGTGTATTCTCTTTTACAAACAGTGTCCCACGGGGTTGAAGATGATGAAGTGCATAGGTGGTTGTCTTTCCGGGTCGGTCCGCAATAAGGGTTCCGGTCGAACGCTTTGTAATAGAACCCTGCCACGGTTCATGGCCGGCGAAAAGGTGGTTAAAGAGCCCTGTTCCTCTTGTGTCAGTGAGAAACTGGGAACGAAAACCGATCAGCCCTCTGGATGGAATCCGGAATTCCAGGCGAACCCTGCCGTGGCCATTGTTGTTCATCTTTTGCATCCTGCCTTTACGGATCCCGATCTGCTGTGTGACCACTCCGATGAATTCTTCCGGGACATCGATGACGAGATGCTCCACGGGCTCATGGAGAATGCCGTTTATGTTTTTTGTAATGCTCTCCGGCATGGATACAGAAAGCTCATAGCCTTCCCTCCGGATCATTTCGATCAGGATGGCAAGCTGCAGTTCCCCTCTCCCCATCACCTTGAAAGAATCGGTCGCATCAAAGTCAACCCGGATCGACACATTATAAAGGAGCTCCTTCTCAAGCCGCTCCCTCAGGTTCCTCGATGTGACATATCTCCCTTCCTGGCCGGCGAATGGCGAGGTATTAACAGAAAAGATCATGGAGATGGTAGGTTCATCCACCGCGATTCTCGGTAGAGGTTCCGGATTTTCAGCATCGGCGATGGTATCGCCGATACCGATCCCTTCCATCCCGGCCAGGGCAACGATATCCCCTGCGGAGGCATCCTTGATCTCCACTCTCTCGAGTCCCTGAAATCCATAGAGCGATGTCACCTTGGTTTTGACCGGCTCTCCTTTGCCGTCGATCATCGATACCCAATCCCCGACTTTAACCGAGCCTGAGAAGATTCTTCCTATGGCAAGCCTGCCGACATAATCGCTGTAGTCGATGTTGGTGACCAGGAGTTTCAGCGGTCCTTCTCCATTCCCTTCGGGCGGCGGAACAGCACGAAGGATGAGTTCAAACAGGCACTGAAAATCTTTTGTATTCTCACCAGGATGAAGTTTTGCAATTCCGAGTTTCGCATTGGTATAGACGATCGGAAACTCAAGCTGTTTCTCTGTTGCATCGAGGTCAATAAAGAGATCGTAGACCTCGTTGAGCACCTCCTTGATCCTGGCATCCGCCCTGTCGATCTTGTTAATGACCAGGATGGGAGGAAGGTCGAATTCAAGGGCCTTTTTCAGAACGAATCTTGTCTGGGGCAAGGGCCCTTCCGAGGCATCGACAAGGAGCAGGACGCCATCCACCATCTTGAGCGTTCTTTCGACCTCGCCGCCGAAATCGGCATGGCCCGGCGTATCGACAATATTGATCTTGACTCCCCGGTATTCGATGGCCGTATTCTTCGCCATGATCGTAATGCCCCGCTCCCTCTCTAAATCGATACTGTCCATCACCCTTTCCTGGACCTTCTCGTTCAAACGGAACGTGCCGGATTGCCTGAGCAGGCCATCCACGATCGTGGTCTTTCCATGGTCAACATGGGCAATCAGGGCAATGTTTCGCAAATCCTCGCGTATCATAAGTTTGTCACGAGAGAGGAGTCAGAATCATTCCGGCGATTGGAGAATATCCGGCTCCGGACAACCGGCTGCGGACCCTTTTGAAAGCGGTTTTTACCATTCCGTTTTCCGTGATGTTTGGAGATGGCCCCGGGGTTGAGGTCGAGGCTCGGGATCTTGCCGTGCCACACCGGGTCAATACGGTTCGTTTTTAGCAGGGATTTGAGGACCCCTAACTCTTGATTTGTTACAAAGGTCATGGCAATGCCTGACCGCCCCATTCTCCCGGTCCTTCCTGTCCTGTGAGTGTAGGATTCCAGGCCGAAAGGATAGTCATAATTGATCACATGACTGACATGGCTGAAATCGAGTCCCCGGCCGGCGATGTCTGTGGCAACCATGAAGGTGATTTCATTTTGGCGAAAACGCTCGAAGATCGATGTCCGCCTCGATTGCTCCAGGCCCCCGTGGAGATACCCGATCGATTTGAATTCTTTTTCCAACTCCCTTGCCAATTTTTCGCCGTGGTGCCGTGAATTGCAAAAAATGATGGCCTGGGAGATTTTTTCTTTCTTCAGGTACTGGATCAGCGTATTGAGCCGGTCGCTCCGCTCCGTATACTTGAAATGGTGAACCAGGCTTTGCGGAGCCACTTGTTTTTTATTTAATTCGATTCGGACAGGTTCTTTCAGATAGACATGGATCAACCTTTCAATTTCCCTGGGCATCGTCGCCGCAAAAAACAGGGTCTGGTGCTCATGGATCAGACAGGACAGAATAAAGTCGATATCTTCAATAAAACCCATTTTCAACATCTCATCGGCTTCATCCACAACCAGCGTGTGAACCGAAGAGAGGTCAATCGTCTTAGTATTGTATAGGAAATCAATGAGTCGTCCAGGGGTTGCGACGAGAATATGTACCCTGTCCCTTAGCTTGGCTTTTTGAATCTCCATTGAGAACCCCCCGAAGACGGCGAACGGGGCGATCCCTGTTAGCTTCGCAATGTGATCGATCTCTTCCACATATTGAAGCGCCAGCTCACGGGTCGGAACCAGGATGAGGGCCTGGATCGCATTGATTGAAGGATCGATCATCTGAACCAGTGGAATACCGCAGGCCGCTGTTTTACCCGAACCGGTCTCCGCCCTGGCCAATAGGTCTTTGCCGCTCAGGATTGGAGAGATCGTTTGCTCCTGGATAGGCGTTAAATCTTCATAACCCATGTTTGTCAGGGCTTTTTGAATCTCCGGCTTTAAATTTAGTTCTGAGAACTTCATTTTTTACCTTAAATCGCTCTCTTCACATTGAATAGAGTTATTCCTTTCTTTTTTTGTTTCGAACCGACAATCTCCACGATTTCACACGACTTGCCCTGTTAGATGCGGACAAGCTCTGTTCCTCATGCTTTTAGGAAGCGACCATGTTTCCACTCCATCTCCATGGTTGGGAATTCTGATCTAACAGGGCTTGCGGGCAAGCAATGATTAAATCATGCAGAAATGGTTTGGGAAACTCCGTTTGCGGGTTCGTCTCTTTCCTTTAGACAGGCGGGCCGTCCTTAGCCCCAATGAGGCAACCTGATCTTTTTTCACTAAATATATTATGCAATATCTCTAACCGAAAAGCAAGATATGCTGGTCATCCCATGTTTGATGAATTCGTAAAAAGTCAAAAAACAAGAAAGACGTCATGCTGAACTCGGTTTCGAGTCGTACCGACTTGTTTCAGCATCTAACAAAATCAAGAACTTACGAG
>JAGVBT010000001.1 GCA_020059605.1 Deltaproteobacteria bacterium | reverse complement strand
GAAATTTTTTTATTGATTTTAGCACCATTTTCGACCGATACTCTCGCAATTTCTAGATGCCCAAGATAGCAGGCATGATGCAATGGGTTCTGACCAGTCTTATCACTGCAGTTAACGTCAACACCGTTCTTTATCAGTTCTTTTACCAAAGCAATATTGCCATTTTTTGTGGCTTCAAAAAATTCGTCCTCTTGTGACCCATACGAATACGAAAACAAGAGGCAAAACATAATTACCATGAATGGAATTTTCTTAAGCATATCTTAAAACACCTCAAATCACTGGAATAAAATAAAGATTGTTTTCTTTATGCAGAACGGCTGCTAATCAGCCGCGCGGCTTTTTGCGTCGGCTGAATTAGCCTTGTTGGGTGATAGCCATTTTTCATTGGATTTGATGTAAAGATACAAGGACAGCCCAAGCGTAACAGTCAAAAGAATTGCAACCGTTACACAAAACGTCTGCACGATACTTATAGTGGATTTAAATCCCTCCAGATATTCAAACACTTGGATTAGGTCGTAAATGCCGACTGCAAGATAGCCTGTTCTGGTAAAACGTATAACCATCCAAATAAGCAATATCTGTATCACCAAAGTTGTAAATAAGAGAAATGCTGAAGCTGTTTTTTGCGTTAGCCCCAAGATAAGAAAATACCCTTTGATCAATGCAATGCATATCAAAACAGACAGAAGTAGATTGTTAATTGATTTCAATTGTTCCTGGACAGTTCGAGACGGTATATCAGACAAAATTCGTTTGATAATTGGATCGGGGCCATACATGGAAGTCATGCTATAAAAAATCTCATCCTTTGTGTCGCCGGGTTTTAGACGAGTTGTAATTTCAGAACGTACTTTTCGTTTAGTTCCCCAGTCCATTATTTCTCCGCCGTTGTGGTAGGAATGCCGGTCGCCCGGCACCCCCCACACAGTCCCGGACGTGCGGCCTTCACATAACTCATACGGTTCCTCAGTTCTGCGCCTTTTCACCGGCGCAGAAACCAATCAGGCGACACCCCGATTGGCGTATAGCTTTTTGCTGCCCCGGCTGCTTCAGATCGCATGGACTATTCCGGGCTTTGGAAAGGGATAGTTTGTCCGCAAGCGCTCAAATTTCTCCCAGCTGATCCCGCCCTTGTGGCTCCGGCGACTGAGCCAGAAGCCCCAGGCTTTCTCGGCATACTCGAATACAACTTCGAGAGCCTTAAAGTTGCTTCGGACACCATAATACTGGTAATGTCCCCGCAGTTTCGAGCATAGCACTTCATGTTGCTCATTTAACGGCTCATGACGGTTCTCGCTGCACCACTCCCACAGCCCCTTCATGAACCGCACCAGGCTTTTACGACGGGTCTTTTTCTTCAGCACCCAATCACCCCGACGCGATTTCGACCAGTAAAAGGTAAACCCCAGAAAATCAAAGGTCCCCTTTCCTTTGCCGTTCTCTTTCGAGCTCGGCCTAGCGAAAGGAATTACCCTTGTCTTTTCCGAATGAAGCGCCAATCCATATCGATTGAATCGCTTCGGCAGCGTCCTCTTTATCCGCTCGGCGTCCGATTCCGTCTCGCATCCGATGATGAAATCGTCTGCAAACCGGATGAGAAAACATTTGCCTTTCGTTCGGGGCTTGACCTCTTTCACAAACCAGTCGTCCAACACGTAATGAAGGAATATGTTGGAAAGCGCCGGCGAGATCACCCCACCTTGGGGAGTTCCCTTACCGGGATAGGATAGAATTCCTTCCTCCATAACTCCGGCGTTCAGCCACTTCCCAATCAAACGCAATATCCCTCCATCATTGACCCTCCGCTTGATCATCTCTCGCAGATGGCCATGATCGATGTTATCGAATAGTCCCGAGACATCCGCACTTATGATCCAACCGATGTTCAGCTCAATGCACCGTCCACGAAGCTCGTCCAGTGCCTTGTGCTGACTGTGGGTCTTTCGATATGCATGGGAAAAATCGTAAAAGTTTACCTCAAAGATGACCTCCAACAGAGACGCCACCGCCTTTTGAACAATCTTGTCCTCAAGCGCCGTGATCCCAATTGGCCTCTTTTTCCCTCCTTCCTTGTCTATCCAGACCCGCCGAACCGGTGTCGCAACGTACTGACCTCTGCGCAGCCGTTGATATAGATTATAGAGGTTTCTATCAAGGTTTCCGGCATATTGTTTCGCCGTCATCTTGTCAACGCCGGCCGATTCGCTTCTGCGAACCTGGCGAAAGGACTTCTTAAGAAGGTGCAGATCGATCCTGTGAGCCACGGACGTGAGTATCAAATCCGGCTGGCTCATTGCCAGCGTTCTGATCCTCGCAAGTGACGATTCCCCCACCAAAAGCGGCGGACCTTCCCCACTTGCCGGACACTTCACGACACAGTTGGAACCAGAAGCTGCCTGTTCCACAATTCCCTGGCTTTCCGTTGATATGGGTTGTGACCTCTGGGTGTCTTCCATAGTCCCTACCAGCGATACGCTATACCCGGCTTCACCTTCCCTGCAGTGGGTCGCTTGGGCCTCACTTCCCCACCTTACCGGCCGTTACCGGCCATCGGTACTATGTTCTGCTAAGACTCCCGAATGTTCATCCCGGGTTCGTTCGCTGTTCGCTCTCTCCCCCGGTACCTTGCATCGCCCGTCTTTTCCGTTTGTGTCTTCCAAATCTTTCCGATTCGAAACTCATCGATGGGCAGGACCCTCCGCACCGATGCCGGGATTTCGCTTGCGCTGGATCTCCTGATACCGTCTCTCTACACAAGGAAACATCCGGATCTCCCCAGTCCCTGAGT
>JAGVBT010000002.1 GCA_020059605.1 Deltaproteobacteria bacterium | reverse complement strand
CATAATTGGAAAGACATATCCCTTACCGTTCACCCTGAGCTTGTCGAAGGGTGTGGTATCCTGCCGTTCATGCTTCGACAGGCTCAGCACGAACGGTTTGTTTTTTCGTGTCTATACAATTATGGACTGATTAATATATTTCAATAAAATGCGAAAGAGGTGAATAATGGTGAGATCTCAGCTCACCATCCTTGGAGATTTCAAAATTCCCGGGCTAACTTCTATTGCATCATTAGGAGGGACCTGCCTGCTTTTTTGAGGATTTGACATCTTTTCATATATAGTATTTTTTAGTGTATCTATTGGAGGGGAGACATGAAGACAGCGCGTTTGTTCCGAAATGGCCAGCGTCAGGCGGTGCGGCTGCCCAAAGAGTATAGGTTTAGTGGGGACAGGGTACTGATCAAGAAAGCAGGAAATGCCGTGGTTCTTCTTCCTGAGAAGGGCTCCTGGAAGCCCCTTTGGGAAAGCCTCTCAAAATTCTCTGAAGATTTTATGGGGAGCCGCGCACAGCCCGGCCAACAGCCGAGAAAAGGGTTTTTCGGATGAAACTTCTTCTTGACACAAATATCTGCATCTATTTGATCAAGAAGAGTCCTCCATCGGCGCTCAGGCGCTTTGACGCCTATGCCCCAGGCACGATAGGCATCTCTTCGATCACTGTGGCCGAATTGGAATTCGGGGTCCAAAAGAGCCGGTACCCATCACAGAACCAGGAAGCGCTTGAACAGTTTCTCTTGCCTCTTCTGGTCCTCGATTTCGACCACGAAGCTGCCCGAGCATACGGAAAAATCCGTGCTCTGCTCGAAAATAAAGGGAGATTGATCGGATCCTTTGACATGCTCATTGCAGCGCATGCATTGAGTCTTAACCTTCCGCTGGCCACCAACAACATCAGAGAATTCTGAAGGGTTCCAGCCTTAAGAGTACTCAACTGGGCAGCCGTCCGATAATCCCTTTATCGGAGGGGGGAGTTGCAAAGCCCTTGCTTGAAGGAGTTTACCCCGTTAGAAATTTAACCCCGCTGCTCCCTCCGGGCCAGAGGCCCTCCTTCCGGGGCAGAAGCCCCTCTGGGGCGGAGCCTGGGCTGGCGGCTGCAGCGGGGTTAGATTTTAGAATAATTCCGGCGGGGTTTAACCCGCTGCGCCAGCGCTTGCGCGGCGAGTGCCCCGCTGGAATTTCTAACGGGGTTTACACGGCTATTTAAAGGGTTGAGTTGATTTAGAACCTATGGTCCCGTCTCTTTCCATTGGGTGGACCTTTACGGCAGACACAGCAGCCAAAACCGTGCTTATCGGGCATCTGCTGCCGTCACTCGTGCCAGGGCATTCCACCCAACTGCCGGGAGAGGTTTCGCGAGCAATTCAGTATCGGTCCGCTGAGCTCATCAAGCTTTTCGAAAGAAAAACGGGAATCGGGACCGGAAATGCTGATACCGCTGCTGACATGGCTGTTACCTTCGAAAACCGGCACCGCTATGCACCGCATGGTATCAGAATATTCGTGGTCGTCGACGGCATAGCCCTGGGACCTGATTTTTCGCAGCTCCTGTCTAAACGCCTCCGCCTCGGTGATGGTCTCGGGAGCTATCTTCGGAAGGCCGGCGGCAATCACTTCCTCGATGAACCGCACATCCTGAAATGCCAGAATCACCTTCCCTATGGCTGTACAGTGGAGCGGCGAACGATCTCCGATTTGAAAATCCACATTTACCAGATGGATGCCTTTAACACGTTGCACAAGAACCGTCTTGTGCCCGTCAAGCACTGAGTAATGTATCGTCTCCTGTGTAGCCAAGGAGAGCTCCCGCATTTCTCTCTGAATTAACTTCGAAACCTCGTTCTCCGCCAAGAGGTTTCGGCTAAGGGAAACTACCTTGTAGCTCAGGCTGTAGCGTTTGGACACCTCGTCACGCACCACAAACCCCGACTTCAACAGGGTGACAAGCATGCGGTACGCTGTAGCTTTGTCCGACAGGAGACTATTGGCCACTTCCTGCACGGAGACAGGCGTCGGAGAGTCCGCCACGATCTCTAACGTGTGGAGCGCTTTTAACGCCGTCGTACTCACACCGTTCGATTTATTCACAATAAAAATTCCCCTTTTGTTTCAGAAATATATCTTCGTTTCTATATCTGTATCGGATTTCGATATATTAACAAAATTATAACAAAAATTCAGCCATTTGTCTAATCATTTTAAGAGCTTTTTTTAATCCGATTAATGTGTCCTGTCTGTTTTTCGCCCCCATTTTTATAGAAATGAGTGTCACCCATTAAAAGGCGCCTGTCAATAGAAAAAAAGAGAGTCGGCAAGCAAGGAACGGCGTTATTGTTTGTTTCAAGGGTTACGTGATTCTGGTCTGAAAAGATCATTTATTCTTTGAACAATGTCGAAAAACGGTTGTGTTAAAATATTTGTTGACAAATATTAAATAATATACTAATAAAATAATAATGAATCATGATTACAAATATAGATTTATTCTGCGTGGCAGAAGCAAAGGAAGCACTATGTGCCTGAAAAATGAGCTATACGCACGCTACCCATTTCTAACCGAGGGAGGAAAATATGAAAATGTTAATCGATAGTACATGGGTTGACTCGTCAGACAGGAGTGTGCGTGAGGTTGTTAACTCCGCCGACAATAGTGTGATCGATACAGTCCCTGCGGCAACAGCCTCCGATCTTAAAAAAGCCGTCGGGGCTGCTCAGGATGCAAAGATAAGAATGGCACAGTTGCCCGCTCATGAACGGGCCGCCGTGCTGTTTCGGTGCGCCGATGTTATGGAAAAAAGGCGGGAAGAACTCTCTCTGCTGCTTGCCAGAGAAAATGGGAAACCCATTCGGCAGACCCGGGAAGAACTTGCGGCGTCGATCAGGATATTTCGCGGGTTTGGAGAAGAAGCGAAACGGATTTTCGGTAAAAGTATGTCCCTCGATATGGTTCCCGGAATGGAGCGCCATTTTGCCTTTACCATCCGAAGGCCTGTCGGAGTTGTGGCCGCTATCGTTCCCTTCAACTATCCGGTGGAACTCTACGCTCACAAGGCTGCGGCGGCGTTGGCTGCGGGAAACGCGGTGATAGTGAAGCCGCCGAGTGATTGTCCTTTAACTCTCTTACGCATTGCTGAAATCCTCGAAGAGGCCGGCGTTCCCCGGGCGGCGCATCAGGTGGTAACCGGAACAGGCCAGGTGGTCGGTGAGTATCTGGCCAGGGAAGAGGGAATCGATCTAATTTCCTTGACTGGAAGCACCCCGGTGGGGCAGCGGATTTCTCGGTTAGCAGCGGATACACTCAAAAAAGTCCATCTCGAACTGGGAGGTAGTGATGCGACCATTGTATGCGCCGACGCTGATCTGGAAGAAGCGGCAGAGGCGGTAATTCTTGGGAGACTGGCACGGGGAAACGGACAAATTTGCTGCGCGGTTAAAAGAGTATTTGTAGCTGAAGCAATCCATGACAAGTATGTAGAAATCCTGTCGGAAAAAGCAAAAAAGTTGATTGTGGGAGATCCTCTGGACGAACGGACGGATGTGGGACCGCTTATAACCGAAAGCGCCGCTAAGGATGTTGAAAACGACATCCGGGACGCAGTCAGCCTGGGGGCCAGGATACGGGCCGGCGGAGGACGGAGAGGCGCTTTCATCGAACCCACGGTATTGGATACGGTTCCTCCGGAAGCGAAGATGATGAAAGAGGAGACCTTCGGCCCGGTGGTCCCGATAATCCCATTTCGCACCATGGACGAAGTGGTCGGACTTACCAACAATACTCCTTATGGTCTTCAATCATCGGTATTCACGAACGATCTCACCACGGCCCTCGACATGGCCTATCGGCTCGATGTGGGCGGGGTAATAGTAAATTGGTCCAGCGCCGTAAGGGTGGAGAACCTGCCCTTCGGCGGCGTAAAAATGAGTGGACACGGTAGAGAGAGTATTCACGACACACTTCTTGAAATGACCGAGCAGAAAACCATCATTATCTACAATGCCCTATCTGTTTTCAATAAAACAGGTTGATAATAGGCGATATGTTTACCGGCGGCAATAAAGAGTCGGTTAAAGTTTCGAGGCCAGAGGTTTCCTTGATATGAAGCGGATGGAAACGACAGACTTCTTGCTGATGCAGGGCATCAGCAAGAGCTACGGCGGCACGCAAGCCTTACGTGAGGTAGATTTCTCAGCCAAGAGCGGAGAGGTACACGCTATCGTCGGCGAGAATGGGGCCGGCAAGAGCACACTGGTCAAAATCCTGAGCGGTGCGATCCATCCGGATACAGGCCAGATCCTGCTAAACGGAACGCAGACGGAAATCGATAGCCCGCAATTTGCCCATTGGCTCGGGATTCGGGCAGTGCACCAGCATTTTAGCTTGGTGCCCCACTTAACTGTCACTGAGAACATCCTCTTGGGCGATATGCCTACGGGCAAGCTGAGATGGTGGATCAACTGGCCCGAGGCGCACTGTCGCGCACAGGAGATCATTGAGGAGATCGGCTTTAGAGACATCGATGTGCGGAAACCTGTCTCCCGCCTGAGCGTCTCCCAACAGCAAATGGTTGAGATCGCCAAGGCGGTTGAGGTCAAACCACGAATCCTGATCATGGATGAGCCCTCAGCTGTTCTTTCTCAGGAGGAGCTGAAGCGGTTGTTTGCTCTGATTACACAGCTTAAAGAGAAATCTATATTGATCCTCTATATCTCCCATCGATTGAATGAGGTATTTGAGATAGCCGACCGAGTCACCGTGCTCAAGGATGGCGCCCTCGTGGGTACTGTGCGTATTCAGGAAACGGACAGGGGCGACTTGATCAAGATGATGGTCGGTCGGACTCTTGACGAGGTCTTTCCTGATCGACATGCCGGGTCCGGCGCCGAGATCCTGACATTAAACGGCTTGGGGATGGAGGGCTCTTTCGAAAACATCTCTTTCTCCGTGGCGCAAGGGGAAATCGTTGGCCTATACGGACTGATAGGGAGCGGTCGCACGGAGGTCGCACGTTGTATCTTTGGCGCCGGGCAACCGACCTCAGGCGAGATTCGTCTGAATGGGCGGGTGGTTCGTCCCAAATCGCCTCGTGACGCTTTGAAAGCGGGCATTGCCATGTTGACTGAGGATCGCATACGGGATGGTCTGGTGCTGTTTCTCTCGATACGCGACAACGTCAGTCTTGCCAACTTTCAGTTGATGAGCCGCTGGGGCATCTTGAACCGCCGCCGACAGAACTCTCTGGTCCGATCCAAGGTGCAAGAATTGCACATTCGCCCGCCTGAAATTGATAGGCTGGTCCGGACGCTCAGCGGAGGCAATCAGCAAAAGGTTGTGTTGGCCAAATGGCTTCTCGCCCGAGCCAAGTTGCTCATCCT
>JAGVBT010000008.1 GCA_020059605.1 Deltaproteobacteria bacterium | reverse complement strand
CCTGACTACAGATCCCATATTTCACCTCTATTATACTTTTTTTAATCTTTAGTCGAGGGTTACAGATCTTGCAAAGAACAATACCCTACTTTTACAGTCAAAAATCTACAACTTTTTTACAGATGCTGTCAATTATGGAGTGGAAGAAAGTGTGTCTTATGACACCTTCTCTTTTTTGATAGGGTTATGCCCAACGAATGGGTAAATTGTTATTAATGGAGGGCTTCCATTTAAATAAGAGTGTATGAAAATATGAAAAAAATGTCAATAAAAATTGGAAGGGGGGGTATCACGGGACCTCCTCACAAGAAATCTGGAGAGGGTTTTCACCTACAATGCAGGACCCGAGTCCTCATCAACCATCACTCATTTCCGATGCAAATGGAGTATGAAGGGGACAGGCCACCTTTGTTAAGGCGTTGCCTGTCCTGTCCCCTTTCTCATCCCCGAAATATTGATAAAAATATTGGCACGCTGTTTACCTCCGAGGAGAGCGCAAGGGGAGGGCGGGATGCAGAAGCCGTCTTGAATAATCAGGGCGATTTCCAGCTTTCGCAAAGCAGGCTGGGGATGCGGGCGAAGTGATCGATATTCCCGGTGATCAACGTGAGATGATGCACCATCGCAGTAGATGCTATCAGGATATCTGCATCGTTAATCAGTAATCCTTTTTGATGGAGATGTGCATAGATATCGGAGGCCTGAACAACGATCTCATCGGTTACAGGGTATAAATAGCTCTTACTGCATTTGTCTTCGAAAATTGCCAATTGTCGAGTAGCCTGCTTCGCCTTTAATCCACGCAGGATTTCATAGCGAGTGATGACGGAAAAGCGGAATCGGCCATGTGTCTTCAAATAATCCCTGGCATGTTTTTCGACAGAAGCATTCTTTCCCTTCATTATCTCTGACAGGGTGTCCGTATCGAACAGGGCAAGAGGTGGCACAATCAGGTCTCCTGAGTCATGAAGTAACTGCGGTCGAAGGCCACGGATTCGATCTCACGGATGTCTGAATCAGAGAGGCCAGCATATACCTGGTGCCATGATTCCAGTTCTTCATCCGGATTTTCCACTGGCGGCAATTGAATCGTTATCGTGACCTTCTGGTGGTCGGGCAGTTTAAGAGACTCAAGAGGTCTCAAAACCCCGTTTTCGTAGATAGCTTCAAAAATATAGTCCAAAATTTAAACCTCCTTTGGTTCCGGCTCTGTCGAATATATAACATTTTTTCAAAAAGATTCCAAATGCGAGCTTACAGGCGTTTGCGCATTACCAATGCAAATGTGCATGTTTGTGAAAAATCGAAAAATCACGATTTCAGGAAGCTACTTTTAGGATCTTATTATATGCCGGAACAGTCTCTGGTAGAAAAGGTCTGAAAACCCTAATTTTTGGGGCGGGTGTAGATGGTTTTGTAGCGGTAGGGGGCTACAGCGATACAACTGGTGCATTCTTCGGAAGAGAGGTCGACAGGCTCGAGGAGGACTTCAAAACCGAGCTCTCTATATTGAGCCGCCATTTCGGAGAGGCGCGGCTCATCCATGGTAAATCTTTTTTCCCAGCCTTCTTTTCTTAGCTCTTCTTCTCGAGGCATATAAACCTTTTCACCCTCACCCCAGCCCTCTCCCCTGCCTTCGCCGAAGCGGCTTCGCGCAGGGAGGCATCAAGGGAGAGGGGGAAAGGGTATTTTTAATTCTTCTTCTCTGCTCATACGATAAACAATGAACGATGGACTATGGACTATGGACTATGAACTACTAACCACGGATAACTGATCTCTGATTACTGATGACTATCTTTAAAACAGGCCTTCCATCCGTCTGAAAAAGAGATGGCCGCGGGTTCACAGGCCGCCACACAAGGGGGGAGTCCCAATCCGTACCCGGGTTTGCAGGGAGCGCAGTGGTATTTGATTTTTTTCCGTTCCTCATGTTTTACAAAGGCCACCGGTTCTTCGCGGAAGATGTCTATCTCGTCCGGTCCCACTTTGAGAATTTTTACCGGGCAGACCTCCACGCATTTGCCGCAACCGTTGCATTTATCTGTGTTCAGAATGAGAAACCAATCTCCCGAGGCGTCATTAAAACCGTAATTGGCAATCATGTTTTTCCCCTCACCCTAACCCTCTCCCGCAAGGGGAGAGGGGAAAGCAGGGTCAGGTTTTTCGAACGGACTTGGCCTTTCCTAATTCCAACAGCGACTGTCCAAAGAGGGCGGCTCCTAAAGCTCCTGCAAGCTGGGTGTCGAAGGGATAATTTTTCTCGCGATACTGTGGATTTGCCCAAGCCTGTTCGGCGGTCTTGATGCCGAGCTCCTTTTCCAGCCTCTTGACCACTCCTTCGTTCTTGGCGATTCCGCCGGTGATGACAAATTTCTCTTTCACGCCCAATCGCTTGAGAAGCTCCATAATCCGGTGTGCCATCGCGGAACAGTAGGCCGCCATGATCTCGTTTTCCGGGACGCCCTGTTCAAGTAGTCCCACCACCTCGCTTTTGGCGAAGACGACGCAGGTGTTGCTGATGGAGGGAGGTTCTCTCGAAATTAGGAAAGAACGGGGACCAATCTCCCAGACAGGGATATGAATAAGGTCTGCAAAAACCTCCATGCCGCGTCCGGTTCCAGCCGCGCACTTGTCGTTCATCATAAAGTTGAGAACTTTACCCCGGTCATCGACATTGATGGCCTTGCAGTCCTGACCGCCCATATCCATGACCGTTCTGACGTCAGGGCCGTACATGAAATTGGCTCCACGAGCATGGCAGGAAATCTCGGTGATTGCTTGTTGTGCCATGGGGACATTGACCCTGCCGTAGCCGGTGCCGATACAATAATCGATATTCTCTAACTTCAGATCGGTCTTTTCAAGAGCATAGTCCATTCCCTTTTGGGCGCTGTTGGGGCTGTCCGAGCCCGTTCGCGTGTTGCCGAAGGCGTAGAACTCGCCATCCACCATAATGACCGCTTGAGTGCTGACAGAACCCACATCGACTCCGGCGGTAATCCATTCGCCTTTTATCCAATCGATATCCGGATTAACCCAGTTGGTTTCAGGCCATCTCCAGAACTCAACGGGTTTTCCTTGCTCAACCATTCAATTCTCCAAACCTCACCTAAATTCCCCCCATGGCGGGGTCTCTAATTAACTTACCTCAAGGGAAGATGTAACCCCCCTTCATCCCCCCTTAATTAAGGGGGGACAGAGGGGGGTTAAAAGGGTGGATTATTTCGCTTCTTCGAAAATGTCGGAGAGAGCAACCTCGGCGGCCCCATAGGCCCCCATGTATTCCGGATCATTCGGAACAATCACCGGCATCTCAAGGTTCTTTTCCAACGAATCGACAAATCCGGCATTTTTAGCCATCCCGCCAACAAGCATCACATCCTTTTCCAGGCCAACGATCCGGACGACCGACCCGACTCTGCCCGCAACCGCATCCATGACAGCCCTGGAGATATCGGCTTTAGACGCTTTCTGATGGATGAGGGAGACCACTTCCGATTCCCCGAAGACCGCGCACTGGGCATTCATCGGGATGGACTTTGTGGAGTCGAGCGCAATCTTTGACATTTCCTCGACGGAGACCTCCAGGGCCCGTGACATGGCTTCGACAAATGTCCCGGTCCCGGCGGCGCATTTCTCATTGATGGCAAAATCCAAAACCTTTCCATCAGCCCCTAATTTTATTGCCCGACCTTCTTCGGCTCCGACATCGATCACGGTCCTGGCATTCGGAAACGATTTGATCACTCCCCGCGCATCCGCAACCACATCCTGAATAAAGCCATGGGCAAAGGCGACACGTTTTGCTGCGCTTCCTGTTGCCACCACGCGCTCCACATCCTTTCTCGAAAGGCCCGCCTGTTTAAGCACCTGGTCATACAGGGCATCGACCGCCTCCGCCTTTTTGATTCCAGCCGGCAAGGTTCCCTTTGTCAATATCCGGCCATCTTTTCTGATCACGATATGAACATTTTTGCCGCCGACATCGATGCCCGCAACAATCATCTCATCAATCTCCTTTCCGACTCTATCTTAAAGCACGAAGGGCCCAAAATTCAATGTTCATTGTTCATCGTACATTGTTCATTGTTCATGTTATGCCTGCGTAACTCCTTGACCCTAATATAAAATTCGGTTAAGATAAATTCGATTTTTCACACTCCATGAGTTCAGAAATCATATGATGCCTGAGGACGGAAATTAAAGTTTGATCGTATGGTGGAGATTTCAATCATCCTTCTCGTCAAGAACGGCCAGGCCTTTCTCGAAGAGGTCCTTCAAGGGATCTTTTCTCAGAAAATTAAAGATGAATTTGAGGTGATTGCCGTCGATTCCGGCTCAACGGACCGAAGCAACGAAATCTTGGCTCGATTTCCGGTCCGGCTGAAAGAGATCCCCCCTGAGACTTTCAATCACGGGGAGACAAGAAATATAGGGGCTTCCCTTGCCCGGGGACACTATCTCGTCTATCTGACCCAGGATGCCACTCCATGGGATGATGTATGGCTTGAGACATTGGTTGAGCCCCTCCGCGAAGATCCCTCGGTCGCAGGAAGTTTCAGCAGCCAACGGCCGAGGCCTGAATGTCCCCTGATGGAAAGGCGGCAGATCCTTCAGACGGAGTTGACTTCCGGAAAGACCAAGAGGGTGAACGTGGCTATCGAAAACCCCGCCTATGAATCGAATCCCTATCCGTTTATCTGGTTCTCCAATACGGGCTCCTGTATTCGTAAAGAGGTCTGGGGAAAGTTTCCCTTCCGGAGAGTTGAATTTGCGGAGGACCAGGACTGGGCCAAGCGGGTCCTTGAAGCCGGGTACAAGACCGTCTATGTTCCGGATGCCATCCTGATCCATTCCCATCATTACAAGCCGGTCAAGAACTTCCGGCGCCACTTCGAACATGCGAAAGCCATGAAGGAGCTTTTCGGGAAAGACGAGTTTCCCGTGTTCAAGGCGATTTTTACCGCCACGCGAAACTCCGTCAGGGCGGATTATGACTTCTTTCGATCCGAAGGCGGAAGCGGGTGGGGATTTTGCCGGTGGTTCTTCCCGAGCCTCTTCTGGTATCTTTCGGCCTTCAGCGGACTCTGGCTGGGAACCCATCTCGAAAGGATTCCTCAAAAAGTGAGAGAAAGGTTTTCCCTTCAGCCCTCCATCATCAAGAAGTGATGACGATGAAGATCCTACAGGTGAGCCATGGCCTTCCGCCCAGAGAAAATGCCGGGGTCGAACTCTACACCTTCTATCTTTCGAAGGCGTTGGCCGGGTTGAGCCACGAGATCTCTGTCTTTTGCAGGGAAGAAGCCCCGGACAGGGAGGAATTTTCATCGACCGACGAAATCTATGAAGGATTGAAAGTGACCCGGGTCGTGAATAACCTGACCCGGATCCCCGATCCGAAGGTTTATTATGACAACCATTACTTTGACAGAAGTTTCCTGGAGACACTCCGCCGGGAAAGACCGGACCTCGTCCATTTTCAACATTTCATCGCCCTTTCGGCCCACTTGTTGCGTCTGGCAAAGGAGGAGGGAGTTCCGGTTGTCCTGACACTTCATGACTTTTTTATCCTCTGCCATCGGATTCATCTCTTAAAAGAGAATAACGGTCTCTGCCCGGGTCCGCTTTACGGGTTAGAATGTGCGTCGTGTTTAAAAGGCTTCTATAGCACGGGGCCGAAAGAGGGAAGGACCGCCTTCTTTTTGAAAAACAAGGACATCCTTCCCTTTCCCTTCGTGAAATGGACAAAACGGTTCTTTATTCCCCCGAAGCTCCTCGGCGAACAGGGATACGAAGTCTTTCACCGGTACCGGTTTATGTATGAAATCCTGAAAATTCCAGATATCCTGTTTGCTCCCTCGGCCTTTGTTCAAAAGCAGTTTTTGAAGTACTATCCCGTCATCAAGCCAAGGCTGAAGATCGTTCCGCTGGGAATTCCTCCTGTGCAAGGCCTGGCGGAGGAGAAAGTGGCCGATGGAAAGGTCCGGTTCTGTTATTTCGGGAACATCCTGCCTCTGAAGGGACTTCATCTCCTTGTCGATGCCTTTAAAACCCTTCCCCGGGAGAAAACGGCCCTGACGATCTACGGGAGCAGAAATCCGTGGACCGCGGCCTACTACGACCAGTTGAAAGAACAGGCAGACGGGTTCCCTGTGGATTTTCGAGGTCCTTTCAAGAGGGAGGATTTGGCCGACGCATTAAAGGATCAGGACGTGGTTGTTCTACCCTCCATCTGCCCGGAGTCCTTTTCCTTTGTCATAAGGGAGGCCAACAGCCTGGGGCTGCCTGTCATTGCCTCGAGGATCGGCGCCATTCCGGAGGCTGTCAAAGAGGGCGAGAGCGGCCTGCTCTTTGAGCCGGGAGATGCCGGGGGTTTAAGAAGGTGCATGCTCAGGTTCATCGAAGATGGAGGTCTGATCCGCAGGATGGCCGGCAGGATGCCGAAACCGAAGACCATGGAAGAGCATGCCGTGGAGATCGAAGGCATCTATCGGCAGTTGATCGGGGATAGAAGATGAAGCCATTTCGCTATGCGGATTATGAATCGCGGTTGATGGATGCGGAATATATCCGGATGCTTCAGCGGCCGCGCGTCCAATACTTTAAGGGTTGCAAAAAGGCGCTTGATCTTGCCTGCGGGCCCGGAATCTTTCTCGAACTTTTAAGGGAGGCCGGCATTGAGGCTTCGGGAGTCGACCGGGACGAAGAGATTGTGAAGAAAGCGGTTCAAAAGGGTTTGAAAGTCGTCCACGCCGACCTGTTCGATTACCTTGAAAAAGTTGAGGAAAAATATGACGGGATGTTTTGTTCCCATCTGCTGGAGCATCTCTCCTTTGAGCAGGTCGTCAGGCTGATCGAGCTTGTCACCGGGAGGCTGGAACAGGGAGGGGTCTTTGCCGCGGTTCTTCCCAACCCGGGATCAATCCGGCTCCATCTCTTCGGGTTCTGGAGAGACCCGGAACACGTCCGTTTTTACACGGGGAACCTGGTCGCGTCGGTCTGCCGCCATTATGGGTTAAAGGTGGAATATTCCAACGAGGACGAAACTCCGAACCGGTTGGAGACGCCTCGAATGGAGCCTATTCAAAGACCTCCCGAGGCCCGGAAAGGCAGGGGATTTTTTCGGAAAAATGTCAACGACAAGGAATATCTTCTTGAGGAGTTCAATAAAAGGGTTGAAGAATTTAATAAAAAGATGGAAAATTTCTCGGAGGCCCTCAACAAGATCTGGTCAAGAGACGACGAAGTCATAATCGTCTGCAGGAAGACGGAATAAGAAAGGAAAGGGAAAGCAGACCCATGGGAAACCCGAGAGTAAGCGTCGTCATCCCCGCCTACAACCATGAGCGGTATGTCGGCGAGGCCATCCAGAGCGTTCTCGATCAGACCTTCCGGGATTTTGAGCTGATCATCATCAACGACGGCTCCACGGACAACACGGAATCGGAAATCCTAAAGTTCAAGGACAACCGGATCCGCTATTATTCCCAGGAAAACCGCGGCCTCAGCGCCACCCTGAACCGGGGCATCGAGCTTGCCCGGGGAGAATTCTTTAACTTCCTTCCTTCGGATGATGCGTTCTTTCCGGAAAAATTAGAGATTCAGCTGAAGGCATTTGATAAGTCGAAGGAAATCGGTATCGTTTTTTCATATCAGCTTGTAATTGACGCCGAGGGAAGGGAAGTAAAAGATGATCCAATCGTGGATTGGTTTCAAGTTCACTTCGAAACGAAAGAGGAGATCTTCCCTGCCCTCTTCGAAAGGGATTTCCTTTCGGCTCCGACAGCCCTCATCCAAATAGAATGCTTCAGGAGGGTTGGATTATTTGATGAGTCTTTAAAGACAACCCAGGACTATGATCTGTGGATGAGGATCTTAAAGTATTACGATTTGAGGCTGATTAAGAAGTCTCTTCTCAAGTTCCGGTGGCATGGTGCGAACCAAACCTTTCAGGCAACTTCCGAGACAGAATTCGAAAGAACGAAAGTGCTATTAAAAGCTTATAAGGATTTAACCATCGAAGACATTTTTCCCAGCCTTTTCTCCGAAAGGGGAAGGACAGCCTCTTGCCAGGCGTATGAAACATTGGCTTCGTATATGGAAAAGAGCAGGATTCCTGCCCTGATACCCATTGCCCAAATTTATAGAGATCAAGGGAAGTCGCTGGTGGGATCGCATGTGACTCTTTCTGATCTTCAAGAGGAAGAAGCGAAAGAAAGGTATGAGTTTCATCCGGTGAGAATGGATAGCGAGAAAATAAAGATTTTAATTGAAACTCCGTCTCTTGACGCCGGAGGGATGGAAGAGGCCATTCATGGCATCGCCACCCATCTCGACCCTGCACTCTTTTCTCCTATTGTCGTATGTATTGAGAGAGGAGGGCGCATAGCAGATCAACTGAGGAGAAAAGGGGTGCCGGTAGAAATCTTAGGAGACAGCAAAGAAAGAGAATACGTTGAAATCCTTCGACGTTATCAAATCGATCTTGTCAATTCACACTTTTCCTTCTTTGGATCCCGGGTGGCCCAATCCTATGGTATTCCTGTTGTCACGGTATTGCACAGCCTTTACAGCTGGCATTCCGGCAGTATATTAGACGAATTCAGAGAGACTGATCAATATGTTTCAAAATATGTTGCTGTTTCAAAGCAAGTGGCCTCCTTCTTCGAGTATCGTTTCAACATTGAACCCAATCGCATTAAAATTATTCCAGGCGGGATTGACCTTGGAAAATATGAAAATCAGGAGATGCCAAAGGAGGTCAACCGCCAGGACCTTGGATTCGACGAAGAGGATTTTATCTTCCTTCATGTTGGCGCAATCAGCCCGGCGAAGATGCAGAACCTTTTGATGGCAGGGATGAAAGAGATTGCTAAGAAACATCCGAAAATCAAATTGCTCTCTCTCGGTTCCATCCTGGATGAAGATTATTCTTCTTTCATCCGAAAGAAATATGAAGAACTTGGTTTGGAAAAATGCCTGAAGTTCATCGGATGGGTTGGAAACCCAACCCCTTACTATCGGATTGCGGACGCCTTTCTCCTCCCCTCTTTGATCGAAGGTTGGGGAATTGCTACATTAGAGGCGATGCACCACGGTCTTCCCCTTATTTTAACTAAGGTGGGAGGAGCAGAGGAGTTGATCGAGAATCAAGATATAGGGATTCTGATCGGGAATTGTTTTGAAGACCTGTTTCAGCTAAGCGGCCAGGATTTGGAATATTATTCTCATCTTGATTTCCCTCGAAATGCACCGGAATTGATCGAAGCCATGCTGGAGATTTTTCAGAACCGAAAGGAATGGAAAGAGAAGGCCAGGGATGGGAAGAGAAAAGTCGAATCCCGGTATACCTGGAAGAAGGTTGTTCCGCAGTATGAAAAGGAGTTTTTATCGCTGGCACTGGAGAAAGTAAGGCAAGACAAATCCCGATTGGACCGGATAGTGAGAGATCAGAAAAAATGGCTGGACGAAAAAGAGAGAACACTTGAAGGGCAAAGAAAAGAAATAAAGGATATAAAAACATCCCTCGTTTCCATCTCCACAGAATTAAACCAACGATTGAATTCCGTTCATTCTCAATTGGATTATGTGCTGATTCGGCTCAGCCTGAAAGAGAGAATAAGAGAGAGGCTTTATAAATATCTAAAGAAAATTCACAAAATCCTTCCTAAGAAAATGAGGGAAAAGTATCGATTTCAGTACCGAAGGTTTTTTTTTGACAAGGCCTTCCCGGACAGAGAAAGGTTCGAACGGCCCACCATTCCTTCAAACCGCCATAACATTTTATCGGAGGCGGGAATCGAGCAATTTTTAGAATTTGTTCGGAAAGGTGGTTTTCCAAAGCTTTTCGTCGTCTACACCACGGATCCATACATGGAAAGCAGGGGGCAGAGGTCAACCTGGCTGGCGAAGGAATTTTCCAGACGGGGATTCCCCGTGGTCTTTTTATACTGGCGTTGGGATCAAAAAGAAGAAATTGTAAAATCTCAGGATCCAAAGATATTTTCAGCCCCTATTGATGAATTTACCAAGATTGAAAAATTGCTTTTCCCCTTTACCTCGAATCAGTTAACAAAGGTATTTTTAATTGAATTCCCGGATTCATTCCTTTTCGAAAAGGTGAACCTTGCCAATTTGAATTCTTTTGTGACCATTTATGATTGCATCGATGATTGGGAAGAGTTCGCCCGGGCAGGGCAGGCAGCGTGGTATGATCTTGCCGTTGAGAAATATCTGGTTCATAACGTCGATTTAACCATAGCGACCAATTCGATCCTGGCGGAGAGATTAAGAGGGATGGGCGCAGAATATATTCCGGTTATCCCAAACGGAGTGGAAATGAACTCCTTTCAACAAAAAAAAGGATTAACGAAGATCATCCGGCGAGGAACTCTGACAGCCGGGTATTTCGGGCATTTAACCGATTCATGGTTCGACTGGGATATGTTATTAAGGATTGCTTCAAAAAGGAGAGACTGGGTAATTCACATCATTGGTTATGGTGAGCCATCCGGGTTGAAACTTCCAGACAATATCATACTTTGGGGGAAGATCGAACATCACGATCTTCCTTCCTATGCCCATTCCTGGGATGTTGCCATGATCCCTTTCAAGAAAGGAAGATTAGCCGAGGCCGTAGACCCGATTAAATTATATGAGTATTTGGTTTTAGGACTTCCGGTTGTAGCCACAAATATGCCCCAACTCCAGGGGACGCCCGGAGTATTCACGTCCAACCGGGAAAATTTTGAGGAGACTCTTATCCTGGCGACAAAAACACCCTTCCACCAGGAGGAGGTGGAACGGTTTGTTCGAAACAGCACATGGGAGAAGAGGGTGGATCAACTGTTAAGAGAGATCGATGGAGTTGACCTATCGAGAGATTTCTTGAAGGGAGTCGGATGAAACGCTGATGAAAATTCTTTTTGTTTATCAGTTCTGTACCCTGGGGGGCGTAGAGACAGTGTTGAGAAACAGGCTCTCCGCTTTTTATAAGAAAGAAATGTTCCCTCATGTAATCTTCTTAAATGATTTGGGAGGATCAAAGATATTCGAAGGATTTAAAAATATCCATTATGAAAACAGGGAAAAAGAACTAAGGCGACTGATTGATGGGGGAGATTTTGATTTTGTGATTCCCGTCGATACGCCTCAAATCTACCCTGCCTTAAAGAAGAGTCAATTTAAAGGTGTTCTGGTTACGGAAGTTCATACCAACAATCTGAATATCCTGAGGTATCTTTCAAACATTGATGAGACGGAGACGAAGGCCATCATCACTCCATCCCAATTTGAGAAGGATTTGATACATAGAGAAATCAGGGGGTTTGGGAAAAACGGAATTCCTATCCATATTGTCCCCAATCCGATAAACCATGAATCCTTCCATTTCATCGAACCTGAAAAGAAACCATGGAAGAAAACAATCGGGTGGATAGGAAGGCTGGAGAAGGAGAAAAACTGGAAACACTTTTTGGAAATCGCCTCGGTTCTTTCAAAGAAGAGGGACGATGTGCTTTTTCTTGCGATTGGCGGTTATAACGCTGATGAGTCTGTCAAAAAAGACTTTCTGGCCATGGTGAACAGATGGGATCTCATCGATCGTCTCAAATGGATCCCCTATCTGCAATACGAAAGAATGCCCAGGGTCTACTCTCTCATCGCTTCAAGCGGGGGGGGCCTTATTGCGACCTCGATACTCGAGCCTTTCGGGATGACCGTGATTGAGGCCATGGCCTGCCAGTGTCCTGTGGTCGCTTCACGGGTCGGGGGTTTCCTGGAGATTATCGAAGATGGCAAAAACGGTTTTTTGTTTGAGATGAATAATACCCGGGAGGCAGTGGCCCGGATTGAAACTGCAATGGATGACGATGTGAAGCGCGTTAGCGTAATCCAAAACGGCTGTTTGACTGTAGATCAGACTTACTCCCCCGAAAGGGTCATCGACAGATATTTGGCTGTCCTCAGAGAATTACGGGAGACACTCCCCAATCATAGGAAGATATATGTGGAGGGAAGAGGAACAACAAATTCATGGGAAACCCTAAAGTGAGCATCGTCATACCCGCCTACAACCATGAGCGGTATGTCGGTGAGGCCATCCGAAGCGTTCTCGATCAGACCTTTCAGGATTTTGAACTGATCATCATCAACGACGGCTCCACCGACAACACGGAGGCGGAAATTCTAAAATTCAAGGACGACCGGATCCGCTATTCTTCCCAGGGAAACCGAGGACTCAGTGCCACCCTGAACCGGGGAATCGATCTCGCCCGGGGAGAATACTTCGGACTCCTTCCCTCTGATGATCTTTATATTCGAGAAAAAGTGGAAACTCAGGTAAAGGCATTTCAGGAACGTGGGAATGCCTTGGGGATTCTCTTCTCAAGGCAGATCATCATCGATGCCCAAGGAAACGATCTCTTGGAAGGTCCCATCATCGATTGGTTCAATGTTCCATATAAAAATAAGGAGGAGATATTCCCAGCGCTGTTTGAGAAAAATTTCCTGGCTGCTCCCACCATGATGTGTAAAAAAGAGTGCTTTGATAAAGTGGGCGGGTTTGATGAATCGATTTATTATTGCCAGGATTATGATATGTGGCTAAGGATGATGAAGTATTATGATGTCCGGGTGCTCGACCAGGCCCTGATCAAATACCGATGGCATGGGGAGAATTTAACTTATGCCAAGAGTGAGCGAGCCGACTTTGAGAGGGCGGTCCTCTTGCTCAGAGCCGTCAAGAATCTGGACATCTCCGACATATTCCCTCGCTTAAAAGATCTTCAGAAGGCCGATCATGGACCTTTGTATGTAGCGGCTTATCGCGATCTGGCCGAACGCCTCATCAAAAGCGGCCTGATCGAGCTCATTCCCGTCGCCTATGTTTTTATGGAGGAAGCGCGGAAGCTGGGACCCGGCCTTGAGATCAAGATGGAAATGGAAAAGCTGATCAGCCAGCGCCCTCATTTTCTTGACCTGAGAGACCAACGGTTGGGTTTATTGAGTCAAGAAGCCTCCGAATTGAGAGAGAAACTGTACTACCTTCAGAAGCTTCATGAGGTTCTTAGCGAAGATCCCAGAATGCTTCTCAAACAAGCGGAAGAGTTCGAAAAGCAAAAAGAGGAACTACGGAGGAAAACAGAAGAGTTTGAAGAGAAAAAAGAACAACAGGAAAGGGAGTTTTTCGTTCGAGTCCAGGAGGTGGACGAAAGAGAACAGTCCCTCCATCGCTGGCAAACAGAACTTCTTGCTACTCAGGTTAAATGGGATGCTTTTGTCAGAAAACCATGGACTCGAGCCCTACGCTTTGTTTATAAGATATTGAAGTCGGCCTGGCGAGTATTACCGGAAAAAGTGAGGGGACCTGTCCGGGCGAGATTGAAGGAGAGATTACAGCTGCCTTCGTCCCCAAAGCAGGAAATACCAATCAAACCTGCTAACCGGTTCAAGGATGAGTCGGGGGCCAGGCAGGATTTCTCACCCATTTATGGCAGAGCAGATAAAACCTATTTGAAGATGCTTGGCCAGGGTAAGCTGCCCAAGGTGAGCATTGTACTCCCTATTTATAACCAGAGCCATCTTGCTGAAAAGGCCATCAAAAGTGTGTTGAAACAGACCTACCCGAATCTGGAGCTGATTATCGTCAACGATGGTTCGACGGACCGCCTTTCTGAAATCCTTCCGAGGTATGGATTCCATGATAAAATCATGATCCTGAATCAAGAGAACCAGGGCCTTCCAAGGGCTTTAACGAACGGTTTCAGGCACGCCACAGGCACTTTCTTCACATGGACATCCGCAGACAATATCATGCTTCCGCGGCAGGTGGAGACGCTGGTGGAGTTCCTGATGCGGCACCCGGATGTGGACATGGTTTTCAGCAATGTGGAAATTATTGATGAGGCGGGAAATCCCGTCTTGAATTCCAACTACCGGCGTCATAATCAGCGCCCTCCCGGGTCCAACAAGATCTTTCTGCCTCATGAGGTGGCAACCCTGGGAACGGTCGATGATAATTTTATCAATGCAAGCTTTCTCTACCGATCCTCCGTTGGCAAGGCAGTCGGAGAATACGACCCCTGCCTTTTGGGAACGGAAGATTACGATTATTGGTTGAGAATCAACAGCCTCTTTACGCTCCGGCATCTCGACAGCGATGAGATCCTATACCAGTACCGGGTGCATGACGATTCCCTGAGCGAGAGATTCGGAAAATCGGATATTTTTGAAAATGCAAAAACCCTTATCCGTTACCACAGCGAAAGGGAATCCTATTACGATAAAAAGTTTGATATTGTGATCCTGGGAAATCGAAACCAGGACAGGGAAAACAGGATGGAACGTTTGGCCTTGGAGTTCCGGAATCAAGGACACCAGGTCATCTGGGGAACCTTTGATGCTAAAAAAGCAGGTCAACATAGAAAAGAAGGTGGCATGGTAGAAGTTTTTCTTGAAGAGGGAGACCCCATTCAAATAAAAGAATCTCTTTTTAAGCATCGTCAATATTTCAAAGCCCTGGTCATACTGACCGCTCCTTTGGGAAGAAATATTCTCGGTCCGATGAGAACAGAGGATACCTTTTTCTGCCTGGATTCAAAAAGCAGTGGTCTTTCCGAAACGGTTTCGGTGGAGCCTGTCGATGCCATTACCTTAAGATCTCAATCTCATCTCAAAAGATTAAGTAAAACCTTCACAGAAAATATTTATCTGGTCGAAGATGGAATTATTGAAAAGCGAATTCTTAAGAAGGCCCGGGGCAATTTCTATCGGCCCTTCGGTGATTCAATTGGTTCGGAAAGGACATTGCTCTACTACGGGCCGTTAATAAAAGATTTTTTTAACCAGGTGCTATTTGATGAGTTTGTCAGGGAAAGGGAAGATTGGAATGTGTTATTGGTTGGCATACCCGGAAAAGCAGACAAACATTTCGTCAGCCGGTTGTGTGAACATGGAGGAGTGAAATATTTAGGAGAAAAACCCTGCGATGAAAACGGGAACCTATACCAGATCCTTTCTGGAATATCGTTCCTCTGGGCTCCGGTGCTTATGCCGGCTCAACCGGACGATATTCACGAAGAGTTGATTCAACGGATGATTGAAATCGCCGCCTTTTCAGGCCGCCCGATTTTGATTCCCGAGGGCCTGGATTTTTCTGAGATTCCCTTTGTCTTTCAATTCAAAGACGCAAAGGATTGTGCTGATTTATTGGACCGGCTGGCTCTCCTGGAGGTTGGCCAGGAGATCTTTGACCGGTGGATTTCCCATCATACCTGGGATGAGAAAACGAGGCGATTGATTGGAATTGCGAACAATGCGCTCTATTATCGAAAAACGAGAGAGCCCATCAAGAAAACCCGTCATCTCTTCACCGCCCCCCCTTCCGTCTATTGTCCAGATAAAGGCAAATCAAATGTATTGATTCAAGTGAGGTCTCTTGATAAAGGGGGGCTTGAAGAGGTGGTTCTAAACCTTATTTCCCACTTGGATTACAAAAAGGTAAATGTCCTAATTCTGTGCGAGGAGAGAAAGGGGGTTATTGCCGATCAATGCAAGGGGGTAGGGATCATGGTGAAAAATCTGGGAGGAGAAAAGGAGGGAGAATACAAGGAAATTCTTAGGAAATATTCGATCGGAGCGGTGAATTGTCACTACGCAACATTCGGTATGAACATCGCTCACGAGATGGGAATCCCTGTGCTTCCCGTCATTCACAATACCTATGCATGGTTTCATGACCATGAAATCGCCTATTTTAAGTCGTGCGACCGATACGTTTCGAAATACATTGCCGTTTCTGAAAACGTCGCTCGCTACACCAGCATGAGATTCAATATCCCACGAGAAAAAATTCGGGTGATTCCAAACGGGCTGGATGTGCTCAAACACGAGGCCATGATGGCAAGAGGAATAACCATGGACCGTGCCAGTTTCGGGGTCTATGACGAGGGTTTTCTTTTTCTCAACATTGCCTCTTATGATGGACGAAAGGGGCACCATGCCCTCCTTAGTGCAATGAAAAAAGTGAGAGACAAACAGCCTGGAATCAAGGTGCTCTGTGTGGGAAACATTGCTGATCCACAATACTACACAGGGCTTAAAGCAAGGGTCTCGAAAGAAGGTCTTGAAAAGGAAATCCTCCTGCATGATTACGTCGAAAACGTATCGTCTCTCTACCCCATTGCGGATGCCTTTATCCTTACTTCCCTAATTGAAGGATGGTCCATCTCGGTTATGGAAGCCATGTTCTATGGACTGCCCTTGATCCTCACCGATGCAGGAAGCAATGGGGAAATCATTAATAAAGTCGAAAACGGGATTCTCGTCCCTTCAAGTTATGGTGATCTTCTCCGCCTGGACCAGCATAAATTAGGAAGATATTGCACGGAAGAGGAGCCGGAAAACAGCGAACCTTTGGCGAGAGCCATACTCGACTTCCATGCGCGCAAGGATTACTGGAAGGAGAAAGGACAAAGAGGCAAAGAAGCCGTCACGAATATTTACAGGATTGAGAATACGGCAAAGGCTTATGAAGATGTCTTCCTTCAATTCGCTCGAAAGGGACTGAAGGCCCGGTGACGTTGTGAATTTTTGTTTTATGCCCTGGATTGACTGGGATGCTTACCTGACGTCACGTCCCCACCAGTTGGCTCGGGAAGCCCTTCGTCGAGGGCACCGGGTCCTTTACCTCAATCCGAATACCCGACGGGTTTACCTGGAAGATAACCTCGAAGTTTGGCATCCGCTGTCCCATCCTTTCTTTGGGGCTTTGAAAAAGATTTTACGCCGGGAACTCTTGCAGCGAACTCCTCATGTTCAAGGGAGTAAACTGACCCCGATGAGAAAGTGGGTTTACCGGCCTTATGAAAGCCAGAACCGGAGAACCTTTTTCTCCCAAAAACTCATTGATCTTATCACTCGAAAGAAATTGAAGGGATTCCACTCCCAGGGAAGCTCCAATATCCTGTTCTTTGAGCAACCCTTTCCCTTGGTTTTTGAAATTCCAGCTATGAAAAGATTGGGATACACGGTGGTTTATGACCTCATCGATGATTGGTCTGCTTATCAAGACACTCCATCCTATTTTAAAGAGACAGAGCCTTACCTTTTAACTCATGCGGATATCATTACGGCGACAGCAAGATCACTTTATGAAAAAGCTCTTGATTACAATAAGAACTCATTCCTGTGTCCGAATGCGGTAGATACGGATCATTTCTTAAAGGCAAGGGATGTTTGTAAAAAACCGGAAGATTTGCCGGAAGGCCGTCCAAGGATAGGATTTTTCGGAATCATCCGGGAGTGGTTCGACACCGGGCTTCTAAGATATGCGGCGCTTCAGAAACCACATTTTGAATTTTGTTTGATCGGCGGATATACGGAAGATATTTTTAAGCAGTTGAAAGACCTTAGAAATGTTCATTTCCTGGGGCGAAAGGATTACTCCGCCCTCCCTCAGTATCTCCACCATTTTAATGCAACGATTATTCCTTTTGTGATAAACGATCTCATCCGCTCAACCAATCCGATCAAAGTTTATGAATACCTGGCAGGGGGAAAGCCGGTTGTCTCCACGCCTATCCCCGAGGTTGAGGGAATGCCCTTCGTCTATCCGTCGGGAACCCTGGAGGAATTTGTAAGGAATCTGGATTTGGCTGTTGGGATAACTTCCGATTTGAGAGTGATCGATGAATTCCTGATGAATCATTCATGGACCAAAAGGTTCGATGTGATTGAAAAAGCCATTGCTGGATGCAATGGTTCAAAAATATAGTCCCCCCCCTATTGAAGAAATACAAAAGAAGGGTGTTAATCCTTTTTTATCTCTAATATTTGGGAATTCTTATTCCGCAAGAGCGGCTTTTGCTATTTAAGCCCCCCTTCTTTGAAATAGCCCTATTAAAATGGCGGAAAGAGTCAATCTCAAGGAGTATCTTTTTAAAGTTTTGAAGGCCGCGTATGGATTTATTCCTAAACATATAAAGAAGAGGTATAGCCCACGATAATAGTAGATATTTTAAGAGAGAAATTAGAAGAAAGTGAGCGTTCAGCTCGTGGACTCATTCGACAATAATTTTGCGTAAGAGTTTTTTATGAAGGAATACACATCACCATCCGTGGATGGAGAAACAGGATTGGGTCGATATAAGATAATGGCCCTATGCGGGTTTGCTTTTTGTATCTATCTGTTTGTCATTTTGAAAATTGGGACCATTCCATTTTCAGACTTTGAAATGTATTACGAAACGGGGCAGGGAATACTCCGGGGGGAGGGTATTTCAAGTTTTTATAAATACTTTCAACCTGGAGGATATCCTTATCTTTTGGCTGTTATTTTCAATATTATTAAGAGCAATTCCATTCTACTGCCGCAAGTTCTGAACGCCTTAATATTGACATTCCTCCTCTGGATTAGCTTGAAATATCCCATTGGTAAATCACGAGTTGCCATATTTATTGGGTACATTATACTGGTCTTTAATGTCAATTATCTTGGAATGGTTTCGGTTCTTTGTTCGGAAATTCCTTATATCTTCTTTTTCTTGCTGGGTTTGTTAACATTCTGGCGGGAGAGTAAAAGTATATTGGGTGGCGAATGTAAATGGGGCAGGCGCTATCATTTTATCCCTTTTCTCATCTCTGGCATTTTTCTTGGAACGAGCCAATACATTAGACCTGTAACTTTTCCCTATCTTTTGATCTTAAGCCTGTTTATGGTGTTTGGGGTCCTTTATTTTTCCGTGCAGAAGACTGAAGAAAAACCGAAAGCTGCATGCTTATTTAGTCTACAATCACTTGGAATAACTTGGTCTACTTTTTTTGTAGGAGCGCTGATATTTTATTGGGTCTCAGGGTATGGTTTGACCTATATGCCTCAACAGAAAGGCCTTTGGAATCTCTATGTTGGGTTCAATACGGAGTCAAAAGGATCATGGAATCAAAAAGATTCGGAACTGATCGTGAGCGTCGGGGATAAATTCAATTGGGAGGCAGATAGGATCAACGAGAAATTAAAGCCGATTGTCATCGACCGGATCAGAAATAATTGGGCAAAAACCCTTTGGAATCTACCGGAGAAAGTATACAAACTCATGAATCCAAGAGGGATACCCTATTGGACTATTGAACAAAGCAAGGTAAAGAATAAGGATATAATTTACAGAGTATCGGGTTATCTTAGTTATCTGAACGTTCTGGCTCTCATCATGTCCATTGGGTTTTGGTTGACCTGCTTAGCGAAAAGGAACATTTCGCAGAATGAATATTTTGCCTTTTGCGTAATAGGATCTTCATTCGTCTATCTGGTTTTACATGGATACCTTTTAGAAGTTCAGCCAAGATACAGCAACCATTTGTGGATGTTAATGTTTTGGTGTTATCCTCTATCTCAACAAACGGTTTGGGATTTTTTTAAAAAAATCTTCAGGGGAGGTGGAAAGATGAGAATGATAAGTTTTGGCCTGATGGCGATTGGAATGATCATTTTATTGGTTTCCTTGTTGGCCGATTTCATAGGAATAGGAGCCTATCCTGAGTTCGGCAAAAACCAGGTTATAGGAGCGGCAATTGGTTTATTGGTTTTTATAGCCGGGATAATCATCAACCGAAGATATCTCCAAATCTCAAAGAAATGATGTGCAGGCTGACCGATTTTCTGTGAAGGTCACACTTATTCTTTTCTTGTAAGAAGAATCCTCCATAGCCTCTCATGTTATGGAATCATAACCGTTGAATCCTGATTCGACATGATGGGGAAATAAATGTTCAGATTTCAGGGACTTTCCGCATTTTTTCCGGCCTATAATGAGGAGGGAAATGTTGAGAAGATGTGTTCTTCCCTGAAGGCGATTCTTCCGCAGGTGGCAGAGGATTACGAAATCATCATCATGAATGATGGAAGCAAGGATAGGACGAAAGAGATTGCGGATCGGCTTGCACAGGAGGATAATCGCATCAGGGCCGTCCATCATGAAAAAAATTTAGGTTATGGGGCGGCCATCCGGAGCGGGATCAAGGCCTGCCGGAAGGAGTATCTCTTTTTTACGGACGGAGACAGTCAGTTCGATGTCTCCCAGCTTTCTCAATTTGTGCCTCTTATTTCAAACCATGACGGGGTGATCGGCTATCGGCTCAACCGCCGGGACCCCTGGGTCCGGAGACTTAACGCCTGGGCCTGGAACCGATTGGTCCGTTTGCTCTTCGGCCTCAAGATGAGGGATATCGACTGTGCCTTTAAACTCTTCGACAGGAAGGTCTTTGAGGGCATGGAACTGGAGTCCTCGGGGGCCATGATCAGCACGGAGATGCTGGTCAAGATAAAGGACAGGGGATTCAGGCTTCGGGAGACAGGCGTTCTTCACTCCCCGAGATTGACGGGGAGGCAGACCGGGGCGAATCCCCGGGTGATCCTTAGAGCCTTTAAGGAACTATTTCGGTTTTACATGAAGTTTAGGGAGGCAAAGAAATGAGGCCGATTTTATTGTTGTTGCTGTCCGTCTTTTCAGCCAGTGCGGGTCAGGTTCTTTTCAAAAAAGGGGTTTTGATCACGGGAGAGGTGACCCTGAGAAGTTCCGTGATTGGAGACTTGCTGAGATTGGTGTTTCAGCCCGCTGTTTTTTCAGGACTGATCCTGTATGTGATCAGCACGATCTTATGGCTCATGGCACTCTCCAAAACCACTTTAAGTTTCGCCTATCCCTTCACCGCATTGACCTTCGCTTTGGTGATGCTTTCATCAAAAGTTATTTTTTTTGAGCATATTCCAACCCTGAGATATTTCGGGATCGTTCTGATCTGTTTGGGAATTTTCCTCTCCGCTATTGCCGACTAAAAGCTAAAAGTGGGGACGTTGGTTCTAAAACAACTTATTGTAAGAAGATAATAATCGGCATCTTTTTCTCTCGTTGAAATATCGGTTCAGGAGGCATATGAAGAAATATTAAGTTCCGGACTTTACTATCGAGGAGGTTGGAAGTGAGACTTCACTCATCACAATGGGGATAGGGAGGAGAAGTTCCAAAGCCGATCGTTGTGATTAATATGAATGGTATTTTCTTCACCTTTATTGAAGCTTAAACTTGTTTGAAACCGTGAAGCACTGATTTCTTAAAAGCGATTAAGGCAGCCGGCTTGTTCAAGCATATTTTGCAAGGTGATTTCAGGGTGGTGATAGCGCTGGTATTTGACAGTCTTTTTGCCATACTGGATCGCTTCCTGGGGACACCACTGGATGCAGGCCAAGGATTGTTCGCACCGGTGAAGCCACGAGGGTTTTTCCTCTTTCATCTCGATATTTCCGGCAGGACAAACTTTAAAACAGATATTGCAGCCGTTGCATTTATCGTCAACCCAGAATTTCCTGTCCATTTTGGGAACGTGCCGTAAGGACATCTTATAGAGCCAGGAGAAGAGTATATTTTGCCATAGAGGGCCCCTGTCCACCTTTTTCTGTTCACCCCTCAGGATATCATGGGCAATCATTTTCATCTTATCCCTGGCATTTCTGAAAAGATGCTGTTGGCTCTCAATTGGCCCCGGACCTCCCCAGGGGATGTAATTTGAGGGCAGGATGACAGAGTAGCCTGAAGAGAGCGAAAATGTTCTGTTTGCCATTAACTTCTGAAGTTGCAGGAGCGTGGCCGCCGGCTGCCCAGCGTTGACAGCGATGGCGAAAAAGTAAGTCTCAGGCTTCATCCTCAGATGATTGGAAAAACGAATGACCCTCGCAGGCAATCCCCAGATGTGGACAGGGAACAGGAATCCCACCCGATGCGCGACAGGCTCAAGATCCTCCGCTAAATCCGACATAAATTCAATAGAGGCGTCTTATAATTCCTCAGCTAGCCGGTGTGCGACCCATAATGAGTTTCCCGTTCCGGTATAAACATATAATTTTGTCTCCATATCCGATGCTCCATACCATCCTAACCGTCGGTTTTGAAACGCTTAAATAAATTGCTCACATCTGCCCCTTCTTTAAAGAAGCAACTACGCGAAGTTGCTTTAGAACCAATGTTCCCCTTTAGGGCATTAAATGCCTTGGGAAATTATTCTTTTTTTTAAGAATTATTATTTGCCATTTCTGTTTCTCCCTGCGTTTCCTCCCCTTCGGATTCCTTCCTCCTCTCTCCCGGTCGGCGGAATCCTCGTGGTGCACTATTTTATTAGTTCTAACAGCATACCGTTTAAGTGAAATCATTATTTCCAAGGTAATTTCTGGCATACCTCAATGAACAGGAGACATCCCTCGATTCGAGTCCTCCAATTGAGAAATCAGCAAATAGTGGGGGAGATTTCGAAATGAATTCTCTCTGTCAACAATTACTCAACACTGATCATATCTTTCGGGCTAATCATCCTGTTTTCATTCTTTCATTTCCAAGCAACACAAGGTTTCGTAATGGGAGCTGAATTTTGAAGGTTTGACCCTCTACCACTGTCCTTGGAAAGGGGGCATGAATCCGTATTGCTTGGGTTAAAGACCCATTTTCTCAACTTAAACTCAAATTCAATGGGAGGTAGTCTGGTTAAGAAGACCCGACCATTTTAAAACCCGGTTCGACATTTGGAATGCACGAACCGCCAGGGTATGGCGTGCTTCTTCGGCGGGCCAGCTGCGACGCCAACGGCAGATCTCGCGCTGCATGTCGGCTAATTCTGCGATTCCCGTAGCCCCGCTCCACTCCATCAGCCAGGCTATTTTCCGCATCAGGTCGACAACGGCCTGATCGTTATGTTTCATCAGAATCCATTTATTAAGGCGCAGCAGATCTGACGCCAGATTCCCCAAACGCACAGAGCTTCCGTCACGGATAAATCGTTCATGTATTCTCTTCAGATCTTTCACACACAAACCTCCAATAAAGCCCTTGCAATCATCTCGATCCTTTCACACAGGTTTGGGTCCTCAATTTCCATCGACCGGTTTCCCTGGTCCGGACGGATATTGATCAATGCACCGAATTCCACAGCCCGGCGTTCCGGATACCAGTCCGCCCCCCAGATGTTCTCCTGACGGCTTCCGTCTTCTAAAAGAACCTCTTCGCAATCGGCATGATATTCACCGCCCCCGGCAAGAATCTTTCGCTCCACATCAACAGCCAGCTTGATGTATGTTTCAAGTTCATCGAGCATTTCCCGGATTTGGTCTTGAGTTGCCCGGATTCGAATGATATGGATGGTCATTTTTTGTCCTCACACGGTCATAAGGAAGGAGAATATCGGATGATTAATCATACGATTTAGACAAAGAATGTCAAGGACTTCGGATACGGGGTTAAGGGGAATATTCACGGCTCCAGAGGGCTTCCAAGAATTCCCGAAGGGGCAGGAGGGTCACATTCTCCAGGTTTCGTCTGCGTGGCTCAAGGCTCACACAGAGATAACGCTTGAGCTTCTTTTCTTCCATGAGGGCTCGGAGGGATTTCAAATCACGGGCCGAGAGATTTTCTTTTGCTTTCACCTCTATGGCCGTGTGATCACCCAGGATAAAATCAACCTCAAATCCCGAAGTCGACCTCCAGTAGCTCAGCGGTTCGCCGGAAATATAATCCCTGTAGCTAACCAATTCGTGCATTAGGTACGTCTCCAATGCCTCACCGAATTCCGGCGTCCCCGGCCGAAATGGCCGGCCTTGTAGCGTGGCCACCACCCCAACATCAAAAAAATAGTATTTGGAAGAGGCCAGAGGCTTTCTCTTTTTTGATTTGCGCCATGAGGGGAGTTCATAAAGGAGGAGCGTATCTTTCAGGATTTCAAAATATTCGTAAATCGTGGTACGGGGCACTTGAGCATCATTCGAGACGTTTGTAAAATTCACCGCCGTGCCATTGCAGAGAGCCGCCACTTTCAGAAAACGGCTGAAAGCCGGGACATTACGGGTGCCCCCTTCGGCAACGATCTCTTGTTGGAGATAGGAGCCCGTATAGGCTTCAAGATCTGCAAGGGGGTCTTCCGAGAGATAGATCGAAGGGAGAAGCCCTCGCTCGATGGCTTTGAACAGATCAAATCGGTTTCCCAGTTCCCGATAGGTAAGGGGGTGAATGTATTTTGTTCTCGCCCGTCCCCCTAAGAGGTTGACTCCGCCTCGCCGCAGTTTCCGTGCGCTGGACCCGGTTAGAAGAAAACGAATGCCGCGTTCTTCTATCAGACGGTGGGCTTCGTTGAGGAGGACCGGCAAGCGCTGGATTTCATCGATGACAACGATTTTGTCTCGTGGGTTGATTTCTTGAGCTATACGGCCCGGATTCTGACTTAAAGACAGGTAGACGGAGTGGTCGAGGAGATCATAGGACCTCACTCCTTTCAGGGAATGACGAATGAGAGAGGTTTTCCCCGTCTGCCGTGGGCCGAAAAGGAAATGGGATTTCTGCTTAAGAAGAGAGGAGAGATCCAGAACCCGCTCGATGTAGATCGGACCATTCGGTGTTTTTTCATCTGCCGTCATAGTCGTCATATATCATGACAAATGACGATTAATATGTCAAGACTTTTCCGACTGGGTGGTGAATAATCTTTTTGTCAGTATGGAACAACCTGAACAACCTGGGAGCAATCCTAATAATAAAGTCAGGGTCAGCAAGGTCGTGTCGGACCAAGGCAGCTCATTGAAATGCTGAAGGATTGATAAAAAGATGGCCTTTTTGGGGGGCTTAGCAGGACATTTTTGCCACAAAAAAAGACCTTCTAAGAAGGGCACAGCAGGCTTGAGGAGGCCTTCATCCCCTTACACTCCTCTTTTTGACCACGGACCTCCTCACAGAAATCCAAATATCCAAGGCCTGGGTGACCCCAGGTCATAGGGAGAAAGTCGTGGGCAAGGGGAGGGGCCGTTTTGTTCTGGGCTGATTTATGCTAAAATGGTTCTAACGGAGATCCTTCGGTGCCCCGCAGGGCGGGTTGCTCAGTGTATGAAATTTATTTATTCGTCCATCGTCAGTTCCTTCCTTGAAAGCAAAAGCAACAAGCAGAACGTTCGCCTGCTTCTGCGTTTCCTCCTGGTGGTGGGAGTCATGGTAGCCAGCTACAGCATCATCTTCCATTTTCTCATGGCTTCCGAGGGAAGGGAATACTCCTGGATCACCGGGTTTTACTGGACGCTGGTCGTGATGACCACGCTCGGATTCGGCGACGTCACATTTACCGGAGATATCGGCAAAGCCTTTTCCATCCTGGTGTTGCTGTCAGGCGTTGTTTTTTTACTGATCCTTTTCCCCTTCACATTCATCAAATTCTTTTTGGCCCCCTGGATGGCAGCGGAATCCCGGCGACGCACTCCCGTCGAACTGCCGGCGGAAACGCGTGACCATATCATCATTACCTCCTATGACGCAGTCACCACGGCATTAATTGAGAAGCTCAAAGTATACAAGAAGGAGTATGCCGTGATCGTGGAGGATCTCGACAGGGCCACAGAGTTGTACAACAGCGATATACGGGTGGCCATGGGGCATATTGACGATCCGGAAACCTACCGGAAAATGCGCATCGATCAAGCCGCACTCATCGTGGCCACGAACAGCGACGAGATCAATACCAACATCGCGTTCACCGTCCGCGAGTTGAACGAGAGGATTCCCATCATCACCACCGCCGACTCCCCCCATTCCCTCGACATCCTTTCCATGGCCGGAAGTTCCAGGGTTTTGCAGTTGACGGATATTATGGGCCGTTCCTTTGCGGGATGGACCCTGGGCGGCGATTGCAGGGCCAACATCGTGGGCCGCTTCGACGAACTGGTCATCGCAGAGGCTCCCGCGATTCATACTCCCCTGGTCGGCAAGACCCTTGTGGAGAGCAATCTCCGGGACCGCGTCGGGGTGACCGTCGTGGGAGTCTGGGAAAGGGGAAAATTCGAAATCCCGGCGCCGGACAGAGTGATCAACCGGAACACCGTGCTCATCTTTGCGGGGACGGAAATGCAGATCTCCGCCTATAACGAGGTTTTCTCCCTGTATCAGATGTTCAAACATGCCGGAGACCCCGTGATCATTATTGGAGGGGGGCGAGTGGGAAGAGCTACGTCCGAAAGGCTCAAGGAAAGGGAGATCGCCCATATCATCGTTGAGAAGAATCCCAGAAAAGTAACCGATGGAGACCATTATGTGCTGGGAGATGCTGCCGATCTTGATACGTTGAAGAAGGCCTGGATTGAAAAAGCCCCTGCGGCATTGATCACTTCCCATGACGACGCGGCCAATATCTATCTGACAAAATATTGCAGGAGCCTTCGGCCTGACATGCAGATCATCAGCCGGGCGAACCAGGACCGGAATGTTTCCACACTGCACCGCGCCGGCGCCGATTTTGTCGTCTCCTATCCCTCGCTGGGGGCCAATGCGATTTTTCACTTCCTGATGAAAAAAGATGTTCTCCTAATGGTGGAAGGGCTGGATATTTTTCAGATCCAGGCGCCCAAACGGCTGGTAGGGCTCACCCTGGCCCGGTCAAAAATCCGCAGGGAAACAGGCTGTACGGTGGTTGCCTTAAAAAACGACGGGGTCCTATCGATCAACCCTGATCCGCATCTTCCCATCCAGGAAGATACAGAAATGTTTATTATCGGCACCTATGAGGCTGAACGCCAATTTCTACGAATCTTTCAATGAAGCGCCCCGCAGCAAAGCTGGGGGATATTGTGGCGCATTTTTATAAAAAGCCTGAGACTTGAAATAAAGGGAAGCAAATTTACCGGACTTCGGGGATGATGTTGCCTCCGGAGGGGAAGATGGCGACATCCGCCTGCGGCATTTTTTGATAAACCTGGTCAATGCCGTCCTGAATATTGGATGCGTATGAAAATTTCATCATCTTCACCTGCTCCGGTGACAATCCTTCCGTCACATGGACCACCGTAAATTTTTCTGCAAGTTCTTTAAAATAGACGACCTGCATAATATAAGAGATCCCGAATGATCGAAGGTGTTCGGGGATTTCCCCAACGATCAGGCGCCGGTGGAAATCTCCTGCATTTTCATCACTTCCCATCTCTTTGATCAGGGGCAAAATAGATCCTGCCTGTTTCTGGGGGGCGATCCAGAGGATGGCCCCTCCGGACCGGGTGCAAAAACCTGCCATGGTCAGAGCTTTTGTTGCCTGGACTCCAACTTCCAACGGATAAGCCGAGGTGATGGTCACATCGGCCAGTTTCGGGAGGGGAACCCTGTAAAGGGATCTGGCGTAGCTGGAAGCTTCCCGATGTTCTTCAACAGGATCTCCGGCAAAAGCTCGAAGGATCTCTTTCTTTTCGTTAATAATGAAATCAAGTTTAAATGCCAATCTTGAAAGGCGTCCAGCGTCGACAATCTCCTCGTAGAAGGCATTTCCATCGAGAAGGTTTACCCGACTTTGACGATGGCGCATCCATGAAAAATGATGTTCGGCT
This sequence comes from Deltaproteobacteria bacterium, assembly GCA_020059605.1. Taxonomy (GTDB): domain Bacteria; phylum Desulfobacterota; class BSN033; order BSN033; family UBA1163; genus RBG-16-49-23. Next base: position 13,365 of record JAGVBT010000008.1, on the reverse strand, counting down.
ACGGAGCGATAGGAGCAGACCCCGGGCATCATGATCTTGCATCCTCCCCCATATCCAGCGACGGGATGAGGCATGCATTCTCCAACACCAACAATTAAATCGGCAAAGGCCACATGCCGGTTGATTTCAACCAGGGTCCCCCGATGGGTTTTTCCTATGATCACATTGTCGGAAGCATGAGGATCGTGAGCAAAAAGACGTCCCTGCAAACGAGAAAATGCAATATCCCCCGCCTTCTTTTTCAGTTGATCCATCGAAGGGATGGGATGGGTTCCCAAGGCGCAGATTCCAGTAATCCTATCATCCGGGATCCCTGCCCGGTTCAGACGATCAAGAATTTCAGGCAATGCCAGATGAACCGGCGTGGGACGCTGCAGATCGTCGAATAAGAGAGCGACCTCCATCCCCGGACTTGCCAATTCTTCAATTTTTGGCGACCCGATGGGAAGATCCAATGCCCGCCGGATCTCCTTAACCGGATCGCTCACTCCCGGGACAGGAGGTTTGTCCTGACTGGAGATCAGGTTCCATCCATTCGGAACAGTGAAGTCTCTCCTTCCTGCGTCATAGTTAACATATTGCCTCATTTTATAATCTCCTGGAAAATTTAATTAATATTCCGAATCCTGAAAATGATAGAGTAATATTGACCGGTTGTCAAATAAAAAGATATTGACAAGCAAAGAAAAACTGGGGTACAGTACACCTGATGCGAAGGCTGGTCATAAGAAAAACGAAGACCATCAGGAGAAAGGTTTACGATTACCTCCGGGAGCAACTTTTGAGCGGGGAGATCCCGCCACACCAGCACCTCATCGAAGCAAAGATAGCAGAGGAGATCGGGACTTCAAGAACGCCAGTCAGGGAGGCGCTTCACAGTCTTGAGCTGGAAGGGCTGATCGAATCGGTTCCAAGGGTTGGTTATATGGTCAGGCCCATCAGTGAGCAGGAGGTTGAGGAGATCTGCGAGATCAGGACGGTGATCGAAGGGTTGGCTGGGAACTGGGCCATGGAAAAAGCTCGCGATCAATTGGCCGCAGAGCTGGAAAAGAATATTTCTCTTTCTGAAGAAAAAGTTTCAAAGGGAGACGTGAGATCCTTTGTGGAGATGGATGCCCAATTCCATGAGATTGTCTCTAAGTTCAGCGGGAGCCAACGGCTTCTCGAATTGGCCCAAACGCTAAGACGGCATATGTTGCGATACAGAATCCAGAGCATCTATTCCGTCGATAATGTTATGAGAGCCATTGAGGGACATAAGGGGATTGTTCAGGCAATCAGGAAGCGAGAGGCAAGTGAGGTGCACAAGGCCATCCGGCACCATATGGAGCAATCCAAGAAGGATATCCTGAGATATGCCTTTCAGGAAACGCCAAAGCAAACGGAATAATTTTTCATGATTGAAATCAAATTTAAAGGCCGCGGAGGACAGGGGGTGGTGGTCGCTTCCGAAATTTTAGGAAGGGCCTTTTTCTTAGAGGGAAAATACCCCCAGTGTTTTTCACTCTTCGGAGGAGAACGCCGGGGAGCTCCGGTCGTCAGTTTTTTACGCCTGGATGAGGAGCCTATCCTATTAAAATGCCAGATCAAGAACCCGGACCAGGTTGTCCTGTTCGATCTGTCTTTGACAGATGAGATGGAGATCACCCGGGAACTGAGGGATGGCGGAACAATCCTCATCAATACGAACAAAAAAATCGACTCCTTTAAAGGGTGGCGCGAATTTAAGATGGGTTTGATCGATGCCCGCCCGATTGCCAGAGAGGCCGGCCTGGGGGAAATGTTCAACACCGCGATGTTGGGAGCTTATGCCCGCCTGACAAATTTGATCAAGCTGGAGACATTGACCGAGGCGATCCGCAGGATGGCGCCTTCCAGGGTTGAGTTGAATATCGAAGCAGCCGAAGAGGCTTATCAAAAAACGAAAATCTATGAGGTAAAGGGATCGGACTCACGATGAACATCCCGACGGATTCGTTGTGTGAATTGGTCATCCCCATCTCTTACGGGAGCACCGCCGTCATTGAAACGGGGAAGTGGGGTTTTCAAAAGCCTGATACGAATTTACTGACTGCTCCGTGTCAGGAAGCCTGTCCCGCAGGAATCAATATTCCCGAAGTTCTTTATTTCATAAGCGAGGGGAGAAAGGATGAAGCTCTCTTCTCCATGTTGATGGAGAATCCGTTTCCAGGCGCATGCGGAAGGGCTTGCTTTCACCCCTGCGAGGCGAATTGCATTCGGGCTCAGTATGATGAATCGGTATCCATCCAGGCATTGGAAAAGTATGTTTCGGATCGTGCCTCGGTTCAGATTGAGAAAATCCAGCCCATTGCCAATGAGTCGGCAAAACGAATCGCCGTGGTGGGAGGGGGGCCTTCAGGCCTATCCTGCGCCTATTTTCTTTCGCTCCTGGGCCATCGCGTGACAATATTTGAGGCGAAGAGAGAGCCCGGGGGAGTATTGCGATGGGGGGTCCCGGAATATCGCCTTCCCAAATCAATCTTGAGGAAAGAGATACGTAGGATATTGAGCCTTCCCATCGAGATGAAAACGGGCGTTAGGGTTGGAAGGGATATCCCCTTTGAGGATTTGGACCATTTTGATGCGATCTTTCTCTCTCCCGGGGCCGGATTAAATCCATCCCTTGGCATCGAAGGGGAAGGGCTGAAAAAGGTTTGGAAGGGGGGCGAATTTTTAGAACGAATCAATTCGAAAGAGAAGGTCATTTTAGGAAAAGAGACCCTTGTGGTCGGGGGAGGGAATACTGCCATCGATGTGGCCCGGTCGGCCTTGCGCCTTGGCTCCCAAGTGACCCTCGCCTATCGAAGAACCAGGAACGAAATGCCTGCGATCCGGGACGAAATCCATGAGGCAGAGGAAGAAGGCGTTCGGTTTGAATTCCTGGTTCAGCCTGTCAAGATCCACCCGGGTAAGAAGAAAAGATTGGCTGTGAAATTTCAACGCATGAAACTCGGCGGCCCGGACGCAACCGGTCGCTCCCGGGCCCTTCCTGTCAAGGGAGAGTTTCTTACTCTGGAGACCGATGGTCTCATCACCGCTGTGGGCGAGCGAGTCGAACTTGCCTGGGTTCCAAAACCTTTTGTAAAGAATGATCTCATCGGTTTGAATCCCTCCCCGAGAGTGTTTGCCGGAGGAGACGCCGTAGATCAACCTCGAACCATTGTGACTGCCATCGCCGCGGGGAAAAAGGCGGCGATTTCCATGGACCTATCGCTTCGAGGAAATTCAGATAAAGCGCTCCTCTCAAGGATCAGGGCCGGGAAAAAGGGCTCCCTTTCTATGGCATCCTACCTTTCCATGAGGGAGGGGGAAAAATGGCTCGAGCCAAAGGGGGTGGCCACCTATCAACAAATGAATCCCATCTATTTTAAGGCAAGCCATAGGGTGAAGATTCGCAAACGAAGCCGAGCCAAATCGCTGAAAAAGTTTTCAGAGGTGAACATGGGATTGCGGCCGGAGGAAGCCCGTTTATCCGCCCAAAGGTGTTTTTCCTGTGGCACCTGTAATTATTGTTATAACTGTTATTTCTTCTGCCCCGAGGGAGCGGTTTCGCTCGATCCGTTTCTAAAAACAAGAACAGTGGATTTCGACCACTGCAAAGGATGCGGGACTTGCGCGAAGGCCTGCCCGAGAGCCGTGGTGGAGATGAGATAAAATCAGTATGGTTTGTGCTGTTGTGCTGCCGTGCCGAAGTCATCACAGGTTTAAGCGAAGAGATTGCCATGAAAGAGTTTATGACCGGGAATCATGCGGTGGCCCATGCTGTGGTCCTCTGCCGCACTCCTCTGATCGCCGCTTATCCGATCACCCCCCAGACAGCCATCTATGAAAAACTGTCGGAGTGGGAGGCATCAGGAATTCTCAAAGGGATTATGATGCGAACAGAGTCCGAGCATTCGGCGATGGCCTCGTGCATTGCGGCCTCCTTAACGGGGGTTAGGACATTCACCGCCACTTCCTCTCAGGGGCTTGCGCTCATGCACGAGATGCTCCATTTTGCCGCAGGGTGCAGAACCCCGGTGGTGATGGCCAATGTCAATCGATTATTGGCGGCCCCATGGGGATTCTGGGCCGACCAGTTGGACAGCCTTTCCCAGAGGGATACAGGATGGATTCAGTTTTATTGTGAAAATGGTCAGGAGGCTCTGGATAGCGTGATTCAGGCGTATAAGATCGCAGAACAGGTCTATTTACCTGCAATGGTTTCTCTGGAGGCCTTCTTTGTCTCTCACTTCATGGAACCCGTTGATGTTCCGGAGCAAGAGGAGGTGGACCGATTCCTTCCGGCCATTCACCTTCCGCACAAGTTCGATATCGAGAAGCCGGGATTTCTCGTCCCGGTGGTTTCTTCGGAATTATACCGGAAGTATAGGCATATGGCCCAGACTTCTATGGATTCCGTGAAAGAAGTTGCCCTGCGTGCGGACCTGGAATTTAAGGAAATTTTCGGAAGGGGCTATGGCATCGTTGAAACCGTCATGATGGACGATGCGGAGGTGGTGATTGTCACGGCCGGATCGATCACATCAACGGCCAGGGTCGCCGTCAAAATACTCCGTGAAAAAGGGTATCGTGTCGGTTTACTGAAAATACGCCTTTTCAGGCCTTTCCCGGCGGAAGCCCTTCAAAAGGCGTTGGGAGGAAAGAGAAAGATTGCCGTCATCGATCGGAACAATTCTATGGGGAGCGGAGGGATCTTCTGCCAGGAATTAAGAGCCGCCCTCGTGCATTCGCCTGATCGTCCCGTGACCTTCAGCTATATTGCCGGTATCGGGGGCACGGATGTAACACCTGAGGTGATTCAGAAAATCGTTTTTGACGCAATGGGCAGGGATGAGCCTGAGGAGAAACCGATCTGGGTGATGGAAGAGTAGCCCCAGAAGGGCAAACACCAAATTACAAGCACCAAACACCAAATAAATTCCAATGACCGAAATACCAGATACAAAAAATCTTTTGGTCATTGGTTATTGGGATTTAGAATTTATTTGGGATTTGGAATTTGGAATCCATTAAGTTAGAGGGAGGACGAACTGATATGGCTTCTTCGGTACAAGAACTTAACTTGCTACGTCCGGGGCATGCGGCCTGCGCGGGGTGCGGACTTGCCATTGGTATGAAGTTGGTCCTTGAGGTCATGGGACCTCGAACGGTTGCGGTCATCGTTCCCTCCTGCGAAGGGGCGATCGGCGGAGTGTATCCGAACACGTCCTACGGGGTCCCGACTTTTCACTCCGCATTTGAGATCGCTGCTCCAACCGCCGCAGGGATCGCCAATGGACTGAAAATACAGGGGAGAGATGACATCCAGGTCTTGGCCTTTGCAGGAGACGGCGGGACGTTTGATATCGGTCTTCAATCTCTCTCCGGAGTTGCCAAAAACAATGATGATATCCTCTACGTCTGTCTCGACAATGAAGCCTATATGAACACGGGCATTCAGGTGAGTTCGGCAACGCCTTCCTACGCCTGGACGAACACGACCCCCGAAGGGAACCCGCGGCGGAAGAAGAACATCATGGAGATCATGGCCGCCCATTATAATCCGTATTCGGCCACAGCCACCATCGGTTACCCCCGTGATCTCCAGCAAAAGATCACCAAGGCCAAGGGGATACGGGGAACAAAATTCATTCATTTGCTTGTCCCTTGCCCGACCGGCTGGAGAACACCGTCAGACATTTCTCCCGAACTTTCCATTCTCGCCGTTGAGACGAATGTTTTCCCCCTTTACGAGGTGGAAGAAGGGAGAAAATATACCATCAATCATGAGCCTCGCCGTCTTCCCGTCCAGGCGTACCTCCTGAAACAGGGAAGATTTAAGCATCTGGGAGAGGAACAGATCAGGCAGGTTCAAAGGGACGTAGATGAGGAGTGGGAAAAGCTAAAACATCGGGCAAGTCTGCAGGGATAGGAAGGGCGCTGTATTACGTCTAACCCTTCTTGACATGCCCCGTTCACCCTGAGCTTGTCGAAGGGTGGACTATATCAGGGGGTCCGGTTCATGGTTCGACATGCTTACTATGAGCGGATTGTAAAGGGATTGATGAAGCACGACGATAGGATGAATGGATTCTGGAGGTTTTTTGACAGGCTTTTGGACATGATGGCCGGCCTGGCCGGGACGATTCTCATCTTCATCACGGCCGCTGTCTGCTATACCATCGGGATGAGATACTTGTTTACCAAGACGACGATATGGATCATGCCGATGACCGAATATGCCCTGTTGTGGATCGTTTTTCTTGCGACCGCCCGTCTTTTGAGAGACGGAGGGCATGTCATTACCGAAATCCTATACGCCCACCTCAATGCGAAAACCAAGCGCTCTCTCGATTGTATCATGTTTGTCATCGGGGGGCTTGCCTGTGCCATCATGGTCCTTTTGGGGAGTCATCATATGTATGAATGTTTCGTCAACAACGTTACGGATGTAAGGGCCGTCACTGTTCCGAAATCCGCTGTTTTCAGCATTGTCCCTTTCGGCAGCCTTTTTCTAACCATCCAGTTCTTGAGAATGGCCTGGGACAGGCTTGTCCAGATAAGAAAGTAACGGTCATAACGGAATGCTACCCATAAACGACGAAAATTCTCCGGGCAGTTGGTTTAAGGCTACGTAACCGTTACCGTCAGACGAACCATTTATTTTTCAGGCGATTTATGGAATGGTGGGTTAGCCTTTCTCTTTTTTTTGGCGGCATGGTCCTGCTCTTGCTTACGGGCCTGCCCATCGCCTTTGCCTTCCTCGTCGTCAATATGGTTGCGGCGTATTTCTTCCTTGGGGGAATCCCGGGTCTCATCGGGGTCGTGACGGGGGTTTTTACGTCCATTACCACTTTCACCTTGCTTCCGGTGCCCTTTTTCGTCCTCATGGGTTCGCTGATCTTCCATACGGGCCTCGGGCTGAACGCAGTGAATGTGCTTGATAAATGGCTTGGCAAGGTCCGGGGCAGGCTCTCCATCCTGGCCATCCTGATGGGAGTCATCATCGGCGCATTGAGTGGCTCGACAATTGCTACATGCGCTCTCCTCGGCACAATCCTGCTTCCCGAAATGCTGAGGAGGGGCTACAGTAGAAGGATGAGCCTTGGCCCGATCATGGGGGTAGGCACCGTGGATGCTCTGATCCCCCCCAATGCGCTGACGGTCGTATTTGCCAGCCTTGCCAAGATCGACGTGGGACAGCTTCTCATTGCGGGCATCTTACCGGGTCTCATCCTGTCCGGGCTCTATATCGTCTACGTCCTCGTGTGGTGTTCCTTCAGACCCGAGGAAGCGCCGGTGTATGATGTCCCCCGTGTCTCTACGAAAGAAAAGACGATCGCAACCCTCCAGTACCTTTTGCCCCTCGGCCTGATCGTCTTCATGGTCATCGGCTTCATCTTTCTGGGAGTGGCCACACCGACAGAAGCCGCTGCGACAGGAACATTGGCCTCATTTCTCTTAGCCCTTGTTTACAAGCGTTTCACCTGGGAGGTTCTTAAAAAGTCGGTGAACGATACGATTAAAGTGACGGTGATGATCTTTATGATCATTATCGTCTCAAACACCTACGGCGAAATATTGGCTTTTACCGGCTCTGCGGCAGGGATGACGAATTTTATTATCGACCTCGCCATTCCGCCCATTGTGATCGTCATTGCCATGGTGATCACCGCCCTCCTCCTCGGCTTTTTCATGGAGACCGTCGCGATCATGATGATTACCTTGCCCATTTTCATGCCCGTCATACACACCTTCGGATATAATCCCATCTGGTACGGCATCGTCATGTTGATCGCCCTGGAGACAGGTTTAATTACCCCGCCCTTTGGCGTCACGCTCTTTGTGATGAAGGGCGTTGCCCCCTCCGAGATCACCCTGTCGGATATCTGGAGGGCAGTGATCCCTTTTGTCATGATCGGCTTGTTGTGCATCGCCCTCGTGCTGGTCATGCCGTTTTTAGTCACGATTGTCCCCGATCTTATGGGGATGAAGTAAAGTTAAGAACGATGAACAATGAACGATGGACAAGGGACAATGAACGATGGACAATGAACGATGGACATACGAAGGGCTCAAGAAAAACTTTCAAAGGAGGGAATGAAGATGAAGAAGAGATTGGGCGTTATGTTAATTTTGGCGATTTTTGCATTGACCGTATGGGTTGCACATGCTCAAGCCGAAACTTTTACCCTGAAAGCGGTTGCCGGGTGGCCCAAAACCGCCAGCGAATATAAGGCGTTTACAACCTTTGCGGAGTTAGTGGAACAGGCGATCGCCAAAAAGCATCCCGGGGAATTGAAGATCCAGTTCATCGGAGGACCGGAGGCCGTTAAAACGCCGGACCAGGTCCCGGCCCTGCAGCGGGGCATGGTGGATATGGTCTTCACCACGACCGCCTACTACTTATCGGTCTTGACTGAAGTGGACGCCATTAAATTGTCCGATTTTACGCCTTCCGAAGAAAGGGCAAGCGGCGCCTGGGCTTTTATCAACGACATCCATGAAAAAAGGATCGGCGCTCATTACCTGGCAAGACTCGGGCTTGGCACCAAATTCCATCTCTACCTTAAGAAACCCATCAAGACGGCTGACCTCAAGGGTTTTAACATTCGTGTATCTCCCATGTACCTCCAGATGATCAAAGGGCTTGGCGGGAACCCTGTCGTCATTCCACCCACGGAAGTCTACATCGCCCTTGAAAGAAATGTGGTCGACGGTTATGGCTGGCCGGCTGTCGGGATTCGTGACTGGGGATGGCAGAAACAGACACAGTATGTCCTCGATCCGGGCTTTTACCAGGTGCCGAACCCGCTTCTCGTAAATTTAAAGGCATGGAATCAACTGCCCCAGAAGCTGAAAGACGTCTTGAATGAGGCGGCCATCGAGGCTGAGAAAAGGGTCGTTGCAAGCTTTAGCGAACTTGAAAAGCAAGAACGCCCTTTACTCATGAAGGAAGGCATTCAGGTGATTGACCTCCCCCCTGTGGAAAAGGAGAAATTTCTGAAGATTGCTTATGATTCGGCCTGGAAGGACGTGCTGGAAAAGTGTCCCGAGACAGGGCCCAGGTTGAGGGAATTGCTTACGAAGAAAAAATAACTTTTAAGGGTGAAGGGTGTTGGGGGTAGGATGCAGTGCGCTGGGATGAGGGATTGGCTACCCCCTCCGCCTTATACCCTCCCCCCTGTTTTTTTGAAAGGAGGAGATTATGAGAAAAATCTTAATGACACTGGTCGGTTTTGTTTTGATCGGATGGGCGGCGGAGGCTGTTGCCAGCAAGGATTTGGAGATCCAGGGGAAAGGACTGGTTTCTCAAAAACCGCCTTTTACAATGTCGTTGCCATCCGAATATCGCCTGTTCCATTCCTTCTCCCATGACAACCCGGGGGAGAGTTCGTTGACGCGGGTCTATTTCTACATGAAAGCGAAGGGAAAGCAGGCAGAGGAGATGTTCATCGTCCAGGTCTCGGATAAGACAAATCCCCAGGCGGCTCCCATGACCGCTCCTCCCCTCAAGCCTTACGCCGAGAAGAGGATGTATTCGAAGGGCAAGGTCAAAAAGGGAGACCTGGAAGTCGAGTATCTGACCCAGTTGATGGCATGGAATCCCGATGCCCCATCCCTTCAGCCCATCGTTAAAAAAGGAATGACCATTCCGAACCACTGGGCTCTCCAGGGACAACTCCTGTTTCTCTACCTGGGAGAACATGGCGTATTTGTCCGGTATTCGAGGGATATTCACTCCTTTGGAATGAAGGTTTCCGGAGAGGGAAAAGACTGGGATAGGGATGTCATTTCCAAGAATGAGAAGAAGGTTTATGAAATTTTCGAGAAAGGTTTTACGGAGATGGTGAATTCCATTCAAATCAAGAACTAATCACCCAGGAGGTTTATTCCAGGGAATATTAGAATGCTGGAATCTATGCGTTTTAGACAAAGAATATTATCTAAGCGCAAGAAAAGTCATATGATATGGTCAATATTTGGCCAACCTTTCTCCGGACCCGTCGGCCTTGCTCTTGCGCTGTTATCCAATCGTATTAAAAAGTTTTAAATATCGGTAGGTTATCGTTGATTGCGATGGAATTCATGCAAGTTGATGCCTGGCACTTATTTTGCAATTCTATCCTTTCATGCCGGAATCATTCCTCGGAGATCTTTCCCAGGTTAAACTTTTCGATGTCCTGAAACCCCTATTCACTGCGAAAAAAACAGGCAGGGTCAATATCCATGGGAAAGAAAAAGGTGAAATCTGTCTCGATCGGGGAGATGTCATCCATTCGAGAACCAATCATTTTCTCGGAGAAAACGCCTTTTTCACGATTATGGGATGGAAGGACGGGAGAATCACATTTGAACCCGAGACCTTGCCCAGGGAAAAAACGATCCCTATCACCACCGAACAACTCCTTTTGAACTGGTCTTCGAGAAAACAGGAATTTGAAAAGATCCGTGAGGTGATTCCATCCTCCCATACGCTTTTTCGCCTCTCCCTCCAGCGGGATGGAAGGGAGAAAAATATCAGCGCTGATCAATGGAATGTCCTCGCCCTATGCAACGGGATGAAAACGATCACTGAGATTGCCGCATCTCTTGAATGGGAAGAGTATAAGGTTTTAAAAACGGTCTACCAACTTCTCCGGATGGGATTGCTGGAGAGGGGAGAGGACCGGAACGTAACAAGGAAAAAGACGGTAAAAGAGAACTTTTTCGCCATCCTCGAAATGGAATTGAAGCGGGTGATGGGACCGGTCGCTCCTTTTGTCATTGATGATAGGCTCGTTGAGTTCGGGGAAAGCAGGATATCTTTCCCCCAGGAACGGGCCTTGCTCTTCGTGGAGGCGCTGAGCGAAGAGGTCCCCAATCCCTTGAAGCGGAGCGAATTTTTAGAGGAAGCCATGAAAGTTCTTTCTCTCTGAGGAAGAGCATCCGGAGAGAAACCGGAATATTTGTTACCCCCTACAAGGAGGTCCTTATGGCCAATAGACCAAAAGTAAGATTCGGGCTGCTGCCGAAACTCGTGGTCGGAGTTTTTATCCCGATTTTGATCGCCTTTGCCATCATCGGAAGCCTGGTCTTTTACAGCTGGGACCTGGGAAAAATCCGGTTCACCAGCATCAAAGACATCGGGTCGGAAAGTTTAAAGGATCTGATCGTCACCTCCACCAAGGAATCGAAAGCCTCCCTGGACAGGATGGGAGAAAAGATCATCCGGGAGAAGGCCGTCGATGTCGCCGCCCAGATGGAGATTTTCATTCAATCCCGTCCTCCCAGAATGAAGAGGGAGGAGATATTGAAAGATCCCTGGCTCAAAGAGATTGCCGTCCAGAAGGTGGGGGAAACGGGTTATACGGCTGTCCATGATACGAATGCGATTAACCACTTTCATGTCAACCCCCAGATCGTCGGGACGGACCTGCACCAGCTTTCGGAAAGGTTTCCGGCCTTCTGGAGGATCCTGGAGGCGAGCCTGAAGGGCCCTGCCTCGGGCTATTATGACTGGAAGGATGCGGATGGCAAAATCCGGCCCAAATATATGTACCTGGCCCCTGTCAAAGGGGCGGACCTCATTGTGGCGGCAACCACTTACATCGATGAATTTTCAAGGCCTGCCAAAGCGATTGAAACGAAGATGAAGGGAATCGAAAAGGGCTATTTAGAGGAGTATGAAAGCAGGTTGAAGATTTTTTATGCCGTCATTTTCGCCGTCCTTTTGATTTTGCTGGTAAGAATTTTCTTTTATGCCCGTTCGGTGATCAAACCCATTCTTCACCTTGCGGAGGTGGCGGACAGGATCAGCATGGGAGAGCTGGACACTCCGGTCCGGGTGAAGGCGAAAGGAGAGGTGGCGGTTCTGGCCGAGTCGATCGAGAGGATGCAGACGAGCGTCAAGGCGGCCATTGAACGGTTGCAGAGGAGGAAAGAAGGAAAAAGTTAAGTTTTGAGTTCGGAGTTCGGAGTTGAGAGGGCAAGAACCCCTCATTGAGGAAGAAAACCACCGAACTCCTGACTCAATCCTAAGAACTTTTTATGGAGGGGAAAGTGATCTTTCCGAGGGGAGAAGCGGTCCATAAAAATTTATCGACTGCCTACACGGATATTCCGGCCCTGCTGGATACCCTGAAATTAGGAGGATTCAGCGGGACCATCGAGATTGACTATCCGGAAATGAAAGGATTTTTCTTCGTCGATTCCGGAGAAGTCGTCAACGGGGAGATCCGGAAGGAGGGGAATTCGGGAAGGGTTATCGGGCAGGAGGCTGTCCGGGCCCTCCGTTCTTTTTCAAAGCAGAAAGATGGGATTCTCAGCGTTTACCGTCTTGCTCCCGAGCAAGTCGCGATCATCGCCAGCAACCTTCACCACGAAATTCTTTTTAAAGGGCTTTCCACCCATTTTGTGCACCTGGACCGGTTCCTACTGAAATTAAAGGAAGAACATCTGACCGGCTTCATTGAAGTCATGGACAGGGAAGATTTCCCCATGGGCGTCCTCTTCATTGAAGGGGGAGAGCCGATGGAGATGTTTACGACTCCTAAAGCAGGTCCCTCGACCTTTGGACGCATCTCCATCCCCATCTTTGTCGAAAGAGCCACCCGGCAGGGGGCCTTTTTCAATGTTTATGGAAAAAAGGAAGAGCCTCCTCGTCATCAGGAGGACCTGAGGGAGGATGAACTCCTTCTGGCCGGGGAAGAGCGAGGGCCGGGGAAATCCGGGAAGGGGTTCGAAGACAGGCTCATCCTGTTGCAGGAATTTCTTTCAGGCGCCGAAAGGTTGGTGGACGGCCTCTTTTCAGAAGGGGCCTTCCGGACGGCGTTTAAGAAGGCCTCGATCGACAAAGCGGAGGAGTTCGATTTTCTGGATCCGTTTGCAGGAGAGTTCGAATATATGAATGGAACGATTTCGTTTACGGGGGAGGTCGACGGCGAGGCGTTTGTGAAAGGCGTGACGGAATGTTTCCGCACCGTCCTGTCCCATCTTGAGGCAACGTCCGAACAGGAAAAGATGGTTTCCTTAAAATTAAAAGCAGGGATCGAATCTTTCATCGAGAATCACGAGGAAAGACTGAAACGCCTAAGAGCAAAAGAAATCTTTTTGTCACTCCTCAAGTAAATCCTGTTAGAAAGTTTTCACCTTTCTGTACATGACCTCATTCATTTTTGCCCATCCTGATAGCTGATAAATCCTTCATTTCGAACATTTCTCAAAGGTTATGCGAAATTTATTATCTCGCTATGTATGATGATCTCGCAAAAAAAAATCCCCACCTGTCACCCTGAACTCGTTTCAGGGTCTCGTAAGTTCTTGAAACTGTTGGATGCTGAAACAAGTCGGTACGACTCGAAACCGAGTTCAGCATGACAT